>CAJLYQ010000013.1 GCA_905210905.1 uncultured Christensenella sp.
GCAACAACGGAAGACTTTGGCACGAAAGGACATAAAGATTGCTCGGTTTGTGGAAAGCACTTTGATAAAGACGGCAACGAAATCACCGAACTTAGAATTGCAAAAATCGGCACGCACAACGTAATAGTAAACGGCGAAAGCAAATTCTATGCACACGGCGAAAGCGTAACCGTAACGGCAGAAGATAAAGAAGGTAAAGTATTCAAAGGCTGGCAGGACGAAAGCGGAAAAATCGTCAGCACCGACAAGAGTTATAAATTTACAGTATCGGAAGAAAAAACCCTTACGGCTGTATATGACAATATGCCTTCGGGCGGTAGCGAAATCACCCCGCCTGCTAAAAAGGACGGACTTTCGGGCGGACAGATTGCGGGTATCATAATCGGTTCGGTTCTGCTTGCAGGAATCGGCGGATTTGCCGTTCTTTGGTTCGCAGTCAAGAAAAAGACGTTTGCAGATTTAATCGCAGCAATCAAAGCATTGTTCTCTAAGAAGAAATAATTTGCAGGATTAAGTAAATCTAAACAACAGCAAAAAAGAGAGTTTGACTACGGTCAGACTCTCTTTCATATTTGCTAAAAATTTTTGAAAACGGCTATAAAAATTGGTATTGTTTTTGGTATTATTTTAGTTTGAAAATTATTTTGAAATATAAAATTTGCCGAAAAAACGAAAGAAAATAGCCGATTTAGATGCAAAATATTGCTCAAAACGCCCAAAAATGTGCGAAAATTGCTTATTTTAATAGGTTTTTGAGAATTTTTCAAAACTCCTAAGGGGCCGTTGTGGGTTCGATTCCCGCCGGGAGTACCAAAAAAGCAAGGTTTTTATCCCTTGCTTTTTCTATTTTTACGTTTTTACCTTTTCGCACGATTTTATATTTTCTTACTCTTGTTTTTCGGCAAGGTTATCTCAAAAACCGCGCCGTTTGCGTTGTATGCTTTAATCTCGCCGCCGTGGAGTTTCACTATTTCTTCTGTAAGCGCAAGCCCTATGCCCGTGTTCCCCTTCTTCCCGGTATAAAACCTTTCAAATATATGCGCTTCATCTTCCTTCGATATTCCTTCTCCGTCGTCCGAAATCGTAACGCAGATTTTGCCCGTTTCATTTACGCACTTCACCCAAACCGTCGTTTTGCAAAACTTAAACGCATTCGATATCAAGTTCGATATAACTTTTCTCATTTGTCTTTCGTCGCACATTATTACCGCGTTATCCGCGAGTTCGATTTTTAGTTCTTTCCCCGCATTTTCAAACGTCGGCGAAAACGAGCAAGCCACGCTCCTTATTATCTCCGTTATATCTTTTGACTTAAATTCCGCTTTCGTTTGCGCGGAATCGATTTTCGACAGTGCCAACAACTCTTCAATCAACGCGGTCATTCGGTCGCTTTCTTCCAAAATAACGCCTGCGGACTCGTTCGTGGGCAAAACGCCCGTTTGTATCCCTTCGGCATAGCCCTGTATCGCCATAAGCGGCGTTTTCAATTCGTGCGACGCGTTTTGGAAAAACGACTGTCTTATTTCCTGCGCCGACTCTATTGCTTTTCCGAGTTTCAACCCGATTACGCAAATAACCGCTCCGACCACGATTACCGCTACTCCGAACATTATATTCAACCACTTAACGTAACTTAAAATCGCGCTTATATCGACGTAAAGCGCGTACACAAACTTTTCCGACAAATCTGCTGCCGATGCGTACGCCGCCAGAACTATGTTTCTGTTTTTATCTTTTATTCTGTAAAATTCGCCGTGTACCATTTGTTTCTCTTTGCAAAACGTCAAAACTGCTTTTTCCGTTTCGGTAAGATAATACAAATCGTCGTTTGTCTGTTCGATTTCTATATACCCTACGCTCGCGCTTAAAAAGTTTATCCCTTTGGTATCGTCTTCCGGATCGTATTCCCCGTATTCGTATTCTATTGCCTTTTTTGCCTGACGTTCAAGGTCTCTCGGAATTGCAACGTTAACCACGATAAGCAGCGCGCAAAGTACGAGTGCAACCGAACAAAGACACGTCAAAACGATTTTCAGTTTAACTCTCGTCATTTGTCACTCTCCGTTTTTTTCAATTTATACCCGTACCCCCACACCGTTTCTATCGTCGCGCAACTTTTTGCCGCCGACAGTTTTTTCCTTATTCTTCTTATCGTTTCGTCTATTGCGCGCGTTTCGGTATCCTCGCTAAAACCCCATACCTCATCGAGAAGGCTATCTCTTGAATGGGTTTTTTGCGGTTCTTTCACCATAAAAGCAAAAACGCTCATTTCTGTTTTTGTAAGCGGTACGACGGTTTTCCCCGCCCGAACGGAACGTTCGTCTTCCGAGTACGTCA
This sequence comes from uncultured Christensenella sp., assembly GCA_905210905.1. GTDB lineage: Bacteria > Bacillota > Clostridia > Christensenellales > DTU072 > CAG-1782. The sequence goes on from CAJLYQ010000013.1 coordinate 2,338, forward strand.
AATCGGCGTATTCCCATACTTTGCTTTTTTCTTTACTTGACCCGTTCATCTCCGCCCGTCTTAACAACGCCTTAACTCGCATCAAAAGCACGGTCGGGCGGAACGGTTTTGTTAAATAATCGTCGCTGCCTAGCATTATTCCGTTGACAAAATCGAGTTCTCCGTCTTTTGCCGTAAGCAAAATTATAGGAACGGACGAAATCTTCCTTAATTCTTTAACGCACTCTATCCCGTCCTTCCCCGGCATCATAATATCCAAAATAACCAAGTCGGCAGGTTCTTTTTCAAACGCAAAAAGAAGAAGATCGCCCGTTTCAAACGCGCTCACTTCGTATCCGTCGCTTTCTAAGAAGTTTTTTAACAATTCCCGTATGTTTTTTTCGTCGTCGGCAATGTAAATTTTATACGCCATAATTATATTTCCTCCGTAGGCAACAGGCGTTGCGGTTTCGCAACGCCTTTTGCATAATTTTTCTTATCTGCCGCAGTTAGAACCGCAAATCGAGATGAGTTTTGCAGAGATTTCATCGAGTTTTGCAAGGTCTTTAAGTAACGTATCCTTTTCTTCAGCCGTCAAAACGTCGAGTTCCGCTATGTACTTCGCTTCGTCGAAGTTTGCATAATCGAAGTTTTCGTCGAGTTCGTCGTAAGACGCGTAAACCTTATCCCATACGTCGGCGTGAGCGTCCATAACTTCGTCGAATTCTTTTTTGAGCGATTGAACTTCGTCATTTGCTTTTTCCGCTTCTTCGCATGCTGCAAAGCAGTTATCGCCGAAGTAGTTTTCGTCGTCTTCGATGAAGAGCATATCGCCTTCGCAACCGCCGTCGGCAAAGAACTCATCGTCTCTTTCCGCAAAATCGCAGGTGCCGTCCGCACAGTCGTCGTACATAATGTCTTCGTCGGTTTCAAACAGTTCGTCGTAGAGTTTTTCGAGTTTGGCGTCGAGTTCGTCAAGCGTATCGATACTCTTCAAGAGCGTTGCTTTTTCTTCCGCCGTCAACGTCGTCAAACCGTTAACAAACGCTTTTTCGTCGAAATCGTCGGAAAGTTCATCGAGTTTTTCCAGTTCGGCAAAATATTTTTCCCAAAGTTCGACGTTCGCGTCAAATGCTTTTTCGTATTCCGCCTCTAACTTTTCGATTGCGTCAATCGTTTGTTCGGTCTTCGATACCTTAGCGTCTTTTCCCGTGTCCGCGCTTGCCGCCGACTGTTTAGGCAAGAATATCGACATAAGCGTCACTGCCGCAATGGCAACCGCAACGGCTACCGCCACCAAAGTAATTTTAATCGTTTTCATAGTTTTTTCGGTTTTCATAGTTTATACTCCTTTTCTTTTATTTGCAAGCCTTTTTGCTTACACTTGCAGTTTATCAGACTCGCACTATAAAAATCCCCGAAAATCTGCGACACATTTGCAACAATTTTGCAACAATTTTTTTCTTTTACAATATTTTTCTATCTCTCGCTCTTTCCTATACCCTACGAACGCCGCCGCGGTGTTTCCGCCCTTAAAGAATATAACCGTCGGTATGTTCGCTATGCCGAATTTTTCGGCTATACTCGTTTCTTCGTCAACATCCACTTTGACAACCTTGACTTTTTCGCCGTATTTCTCGGCAAGCCCTTCCAAAATCGGCGCGAGCGCTTTGCACGGTCCGCACCAGGACGCGTAAAAATCCATAATTACGAGTTTGTCACTCAATATAACTTCTTCTTGAAAATTATCCTTTCTTAATTCCGAACAACACCGGAGAAGTTTTAGAAAAGCAGTTCCTTTATCTTGCCAAAGAGCGCAACCTTAGAGAATTCGAACACGATATGGGATCCGCGTCAGTATGAAGAATACCAAAAAGCACTCGACGATTACTATTCCAAACAAAACGAGACTAAATAATGGAGCGTACATAGATGGAACAAGAGATATTTGATAATTATTCTGCAGCCACTTTACGATCAGAGCAAACTCTCACGGCGAAGGAACGCTTTCAATAACGAAGTGATAAATTCGTTACCATAAAAATCAAAACGGCGCAAAACGCGCCGTTTCTCATTTTTACGTAAAATCGCCTACTATTTTTACTCGTTAAAAAAGACGAACGTCGTTCCCTTCCCGGAACGACCTTTTTTATTAAAAGCGTTTTTTATCGTTCACGAATTGCGCAGGAAGAATTCGTTCGTTGGTTTACGGAAATCGCAACGGCAATGTTTTTTACAAGCAATTTTATTCGTTTTTTCAACGGTGGGGGTGATTTATTTGGTCGGGAAAGTTGTATCGCGTTGACACGCTTCTAGCAAAATGTTATACTTTTAGAGTTATAGGAGAAAAAATGAAAGGAATAGTTCTTGCCGGCGGTTCGGGAACCAGGTTGTACCCGTTGACGTTGGTTACGTCAAAACAACTTCTTCCGGTTTATGACAAGCCGATGATTTACTACCCTATTTCCGTGCTTATGCTTGCCGGGATCAGGGATATTCTTATCATTTCCACGCCGACCGACTTACCGAACTTCGAGCGTCTTTTCGGCGACGGCAGCGCATACGGCTTACACATCGAGTATAAAGAACAGCCCAGTCCGGACGGACTTGCTCAGGCTTTCATTCTCGGCGAAGAGTTCATCGGCGAAGAACCTTGCGCGATGATTCTCGGCGACAACATTTTTTACGGTAACGGATTAGGTTCAAAACTTAAATCCGCAGTTCGTTCCGCCGAAAACGGCAAAAGTACGGTGTTCGGCTATTATATGAAAGATCCGCACGCATTCGGCGTAGTCGAATTCGACGAAAAAGGCGATATTCTTTCTCTCGAAGAAAAGCCTGCCGATCCGAAATCGAACTACATAGTGACGGGTCTATATTTCTACGACAAAAACGTATGTTCTTATGCTAAGCGCGTTCAACCTTCTCCTCGCGGAGAACTTGAAATAACCGATCTTAACAAACTCTATCTGTCGGACGGAAAACTTCGCGTCGAACTTCTCGGCCGCGGTTACGCCTGGATGGACGCGGGAACGATGGAAAGCCTGTTCGACGCGGCGAGTTACATAAAAATTCTCGAAGAGCGTCAGGGCACGCAGATAGCCGCGCTCGAAGAGATCGCTTATTACAACGGTTGGATAGGTTCCGCTACTCTCGAACAAGCGGCACAAAAACACGGAAAGTCCACTTATGGGGAACATTTGTACGAAGTTTTGTATAACAAAGTCAAACATAAATAAAAAAAAGGAAAAAATCAAAATGAAAATTTTCGTAACCGGCGGAGCAGGATTTATCGGAAGCAATTTCGTCTTCTACCTTCTTAAAAACCACCCCGATTATAAAGTAACTTGCATAGATTCGCTTACCTATGCCGGGGATTTGGAAACGCTCGCCCCGGCTCTTAAAAACGATAATTTTACGTTTGCCAAAATCGACATCACGGATAGAGAAAGCGTCTTTTCCCTTTTTGAAAAAGAGCGTCCCGACGTCGTAGTTAATTTCGCTGCGGAAAGCCACGTCGACCGTTCCATTCTCTACCCCGAAGTTTTCTTAAAAACGAACGTACTCGGAACGCAGGTTTTACTCGACGCTTGTCGTAAATACGAAACGAAACGTTTTCACCAGGTTTCTACCGACGAAGTTTACGGCGATTTGCCGCTCGACAAACCCGAAGAATTCTTCACCGAAACCACCCCCCTGCACGCTTCCAGCCCGTACTCGGCGTCCAAAGCGTCCGCGGACTTGCTCGTCCTTGCATACTATCGCACCTATCGCACGCCCGTTACCGTTTCTCGCTGTTCAAACAACTACGGTCCTTATCAGTTCCCGGAAAAACTCATTCCGCTTATGATAGCGAACGCGACGAACGGCAAAGATCTTCCCGTTTACGGCGACGGCAAAAACGTGCGCGACTGGCTGTACGTCGAAGACCATTGCCGAGCGATAGATATGATTTTGCAAAACGGTCGCATAGGCGAAGTTTACAACGTGGGCGGACACAACGAGCGCAACAACCTGCAAGTCGTGGAAACCATAATTAAAGAAATCGGCAAAGGAAAAATCGTATTCGTCAAGGACCGCGCGGGCCACGATAGACGTTACGCCATCGACCCGAAAAAAATCTCCGACGAACTCGGTTGGCGTCCGACGACTTCTTTCGACGAAGGCATCGAAAAAACCATTCGTTGGTACAAAGACAACGAAAGTTGGTGGAAAAACATACTGAGCGGAGAATATCTCGGCTACTACGAAAAAGTTTTCGGTGAAAAATGAGCGAACTCCCTCTCATAACGATAATAACCCCGAGTTATCGTAGCACGGGGACTATTAAAGAAACGGTCGATTCCGTACTGAAACAATCCTATCCCGCCGTACAATTCATAGTAATCGACGACGGAACGGAAGGTTTTGTCGCGGACGACCTTATTTCTTATATCGACGAGAACAAAAAAAGCAATCTTGTAGATTTTACCGTTATCGGCAACGAGAAAAATCTCGGCACGGTAAAAACGCTTAACCGCGGACTTTCCCTAACGAAAGGGAAATACGTCTACACACTCGCCGCCGACGACTGTTTTTACGACGACGACGTTCTTCTTGACTGGACGAACGAGTTTATCCGCATTAACGCCGACACGATAACCACGAAACGCGCCGTATACGACGAAAATATGTTAAAACAAAAATACGTCGCGCCTATTCCGAAACAAATCGAACTGATAGAAAAATCCGCCCCGAAAGAACTTTTCGAATCGATGACGGGTTACAACTTCATCTTCGGGTGCTGCACGGCACACTCCAAATCGTGTCTTGACCGCTACGGTGGTTTCGACGAGCGTTATCGCCTGATCGAAGATTATCCGCTCAATCTGAAACTACTGCGAAACGGAGAAAAAATACGCTTTTTCGACCGCATAACGATTAAATACAGGCTGGGCGGAGTAAGCAACGCCAACAAAATAACTAAGTCCTACGCCACAGAATCGGACAGTATTTTCAAAAACGAAGTACTTCCCCTTACCGCCGACAAACGCAACGCAAAAAAATCGTATAAACTGTGGAAACGGCGCAGTTCTTACCTGTCGGAAAAAGCCGTTTATCGCGAAAAATACAAACCCGATTTTTCTCGTTGCGGCAGAATAAAATACCGTTTCGTAATGCTCGTAAGGCATCTCCCTTATGCTATCGAAATCGAAAAAACAAAACTGAAAGTTAAAAGAAAACAGAATAAAAAGGACGATAAAAATGCTTGATATTAAGAAAATTTCTTTTCAAAAACACGGCGACGATCGCGGAAATCTAGTAGTAGCGGAATACGGAAAAGAATTCCCTTTCCCGGTTAAACGCGTCTACTATATCTACGGTGTGGCAAGCAATAAAAAACGCGGATTCCATTCGCACCGCAATCTAGAACAGGTTTATATTGCGATTCACGGCAGTTGTAAGGTTACCTTAACCGACGGAACGGATACTCAAACCGTAACTTTAAGCGACCCGTCGGAAGGTTTATACATCGGTCACAACGTATGGCGCGAAATATACGACTTCTCCGAAGACGGCGTTTTGCTCGTGCTTGCGTCCGAAGTATATAAAGAAAGCGACTATATCCGTTCTTACGAAGAATTCCTTAAAGAACTAAAAAAATAATAAGAATTGTTGCTCTTTTAAGAAAAAACCGCCGAAAAATCGGCGGTTTATTTTTAGCGTTTTTATGGTTTACAGCCCTTTTCTGATATGGATAAGTTTGCCGTAATCGTTGGTTACGGCGCAAGAAATAACGGCGTTTACAACTTCGTCGGCATCGAGAAGTTCTCTCGTGTTTATCTTCGTTTTGTGTAATTTTTCGATAAGCGGCGTGTTGATCTTTTCGGGAATAACCGCATTTATATATATGTTTTTCTCCGATAAAATTCTGCCCTGACTTTCCACTATGCTGTTAAGCGCGGCTTTTGCCGCAGAGTAATTCGTAAGATTTTCTCTTCCCTTCGTGGACGAAGAAGAACTCATAACCACGATGTTTACTCTCTTACCCAAAGTTTTTGCGTATTCGATAAGCGCAAGATTAGACTTGAGATTGACGTCGAAAATCTTGTCGAAACTTTCGGTAAGACCTGCGTCGTCGCTTTCGTATGCCGCCGCAACGTTTATTATTACGTCCGGTTCGAACGGACACGCTTGCACGATTTTGTCCACGGTGACGTGCAGCAAGTCGAGTTCTTTATGCGACGGCGCAAAATATTTCACGCCGAGTTCGTCGAATTTTTCTTTTATGGCGCAGCCCACTCCGCCGCTTCCGCCCAAAAGAAGAACGTTCCCGTCTATTTTGCAACGACTGTTTTTTATTGCCGAAACGTGCAAAAAGTTTATTCTCATAAGTTGTTCGGCAAGGAACAAGTCCTCGGGATAGGTTATTTTGAAATTGAAAGCGGTACTCTTTTTATAAAGGATATTCTTTCCTTTCCGAAGTTGGTTTACTATCGTCGTAACCTTAGAATTTTCGTCAAAATCGCCGTAAAGCGCGTCGAAACGAAACGCTTCGGGGGTTTGCACGAGCGAGTACTCTTTTCTGTCGACGTATTCGCCGTCGTTTTTTATCAGACTGTCGGTTATTTCAGCCGTGGTCGCCACCGCGTCGAATTCGTCGAGTAAACTTACGTACAAAGAAAAAGTTTCTCCGCCGACGAACGGGCGCGCACAGTCGTGAAAAACAATTTTTACGTTTTTCCAGTCTTTGTTTTTAACGTATTCGAGCGCGGCTTTTACCGACTTGTTTCTCGTCGCGCCGCCGCTTACGCAGGTTATGCCGTACTTGTTGGCGATATATCCGCTTTCGTACTCGTTTGCGTCCACCACCGCTATAATCTCGTCGAAACAATCCGCTTCGCGCATTCCGTGAATGGAGTAATAAATTACTTCTTTACCGTTGAGTTTAAGATATTGTTTGTGGACGGTACTGCGAAACCTTTCGCTCGCTCCTGCCGCCAGTATTACGCCTACGTTCATTCCTATCTCCTAATCGATTATTCCCTTTTCCGTCAAAAGTTCACCGAGCGTCCTGTAGTCGGTGACGGCGATATAATCCACTCCGCCGAGTTTTATCTGCTCGTCGTTGCCGCCTTTTTTGAAATCGTCGCCCAAAAACAGTATCTCGTCTTTTTCTACGCCCTTTTCTTTCGCGTAGTTCATTAACGCTTTATACTTGTCGTAATCTTTGGAAACAATATCAAATGAAGACGAACCGCCGATAAAACAGTTGTAATCCTTAAAAACGCCTGCGACCTTGTCGTAAATTTTGCTTCGTTTTTCCCCTTTGGGATCGAACGCAAGTTTGTCGCAAAGCGCGGCTTTCGTGCCGAGAATGGGAAAAGTAACCGCTCCCGACGCGTGGAACTCCACGTTGTCCCCGACGTAATCGGTATAACCCGTTTCTTTTCTCAGCCTCGTTACCGCTTTTTCGAAAAAGTCGCGGTCCGCTACGTAACTGTCCGTCCGTACCGTCCTGAACTCGCCGTTTTCCACGACGGAAAACTGCATTCCGTAGTTTCCGATAATATCGATCGGATACTCGTTCATTTGATTGTAAATTCTGTGGCTGTCGCCTGCCCCGACCATAACGAGCCTATATCTTTTTTTCAGTTCGTTAAGCACGGCGGTATTTTTTTCGTCAAGGGCGGATTTATGCTGAGTAAGCGTTCCGTCCAGATCCATCGCTATAAGTTTGTATTTATTCATCTTCGTTCATCATCGCTTCGCAATACGCAAGGTCTTGCGGATAAGTAATTTTATAGTTGTTCGTAAAATCGAAGTTTATATAAAGCGTAGAGCCTTCGGGCATTTGCTGATTAGTCGCAGTAAGCGGCGAATTCTCGTCAAAGTTGGCGTTTAGTATCCCGAAATTGAACGCTTCGGGAGCCTGAATAAGGTAATAGTCCTTTCTGTTAACAGAATGAGCGTAGAAACAACCCAGACTGTCTACAATTCTTTGCCCGGTGATTACGGCGTCGTAAGAATCGAGTTTTTCAAAATAAAAATCGATAATTTCGGCTTTCACCATAGGCCGAGCCGCTTCGAGAATAATAACTTTTTCGCAATCGCCGCGTTCTTCGATAAAACGCAAAGCATTTTTCAGCGACGCGTTTCTCGTGTCGCCGTTGGGGACGGTTTTCACTCCGTATTCGCGCCTTATTCGTTCTGCGTAATCGTCGTGACATACCACGATTATTTCGTCCGCTTTGCTTTTTTTAAGCGCGTTTATCGCATAAGCGAGAACTTCTTTTCCGTTGATTTTCAGGTACTGTTTCGGGACGTTCGCGCCGAATCTCGTACCCGTACCGCCGGACAAAATTACTCCTACGTTCATTGTTTTTTCTTCCTTTATTTACGTTAAAACATAAATTATTATATTATTAAACGGTCGGTTTGTCAATCGGTCCGTTCTCTGCGACGGGGCTTTCGGTTCGTTGCGTTTACGCATAAGGAAAATCGCAAGGAAGACTATTGCCGCGGCTAGTTGGGCGGAAACCGAAAGGGCGATCATCGCTATTTTCGACTTGTCGTAAAGTATTCCCGTGACGTAACTCCCCACGAACCAAGCCGCGCCGAAACAGAGTTGGAACACTCCGTACCCGAACGAACGGTTGTTTTTCCCGGTAAGGGTCGCTATTGCGGATTTCATTACCGACTCCTGCGCACCCATACCCACGCCCCACATAATCACGCCGACGATGAGCCAGGCAAGGCTGTCCGTAAAGAACACGAGCAAGGCAAACGGAGCGGAAAGCAGTGCGGAGATAAACAAGGTAAGGAAGTTCTTTTTGTCGTACAAAAATCCGAATATGAGCGCGGCGAAAGCGTCCGCAAGCATCGCTCCGGAATAAAGCAAGGGTAAGTAATCCGTCGGAACGAGATCTCTCGTCGTTTCAAACGCCGTAATAAGCGGAAAATCGATAAACCCTATGGCAATCAGGCACGCACCGACGAGATAGACGATATACGCCTTTTTCAAGCCGACTTTGGTATGTTCGGGCTTTTCTTTCTCGTATTCGTCCGGGTGCGGAAACTTACGTTTCGACGCAAACAGGAGCGCAACGCACGCAAGCGCGGGAACTGCAAGAACGGCAAAACAAATACAATAGCGTTTGTACTCTGACATATCTCTCGTCGCAAGCATAACGAAGAACAAAATCGTCGGTCCTAAAAACGCTCCTATCTGATCGACGAATTCGAGTATTGCAAAACCCCTGCCTTCGCCTTTTTCGCTTGCGGCAAAAGAAACCATCGTGTCTTTGGCGGGTTTTTTAATCGCATTGCCGACTTTGCCGGCAAGGATCAGACCGCACGCAAGCAACCAGCCGTTTTCCGGAACGAGCGCGAGGAAGGGTATAAGAAGCAAATCGATGGCATAGCCGACGATCGTCATCACCCAGTAATTTTTCTTTTTGTCGGCGATATACCCGGTCAAAAGCCGTAATCCGTACCCTATAAGCGTACCCATTCCGGAAACGAAACCTATCGCCGTACCGGACGCGCCCAAAAGCGTAAGATACGCTCCGCTTATTCCCGACGCGCCTTCGTGCGTCATATCGGACAGCAAACTCACTATGCCCATAAACGTTATGAACATCGTCGCGTTCGCTATCGGTTTTTTCCTTTTTTCGTTCAAAGAATTTTTCATTTTTCCTTCTTTTCTACAGAAAAAATTCATTTCTTCTTCCTTATCCCAACTCAAAAGATTATAACGCTTTTATCTCGTTTCCGCAATACGTATCGTTAAATACGAACGAAAAAACGGAGCGAGAAGGGTTCTCGCTCCGTTTGGGGTTTTTGTTAAGTGAAATTACTTCGCCGCTACCGCTTTGACTGCTTTTTTCGCTTCGGTTTTCGCGACGTAGTCGGGTGCTTCGCCGTGTTTAACGAACAGCATCATTACCGCGCCGATCGCGATGCAGATCGCCGAGAAGATGAACAACGAACTGCCGCCGCCGATATAGTCCATTACCAGACCGCCGAAGATAGGTCCGAGCGTTTGCGCAGACATCGTAGCGATATAGTAGATACCCGTAAACTTACCGATGTCTTCGGGAGAAGAAACTTCGAGAACCATCGGGAGCGTGTTAACGTTGGCAAAGATAAGACCGAATCCGGATACCATATAGCATACCATAAATACGATCGTCGCCGCGTCTTTCGCCGCGCCTACGCAGCAAGCGACGAGTACGTAACTCAGTATCGCCAAACCGAAACCGAATACTATCGACCAACGACGGCCGACCTTTCTCGCCATCATACCTACCGGTATAAATCCGATTGCCGCAACGACAAGGGACGCACCGCTTACTATGGACGCTATACCCGTGCTCGTTCCTAAGAACTTAACGCAGTAAATAGGCATATTGTTGCTGATAGCGTAGTATCCGATAAACCACATAAAGATTGCTCCGAGTATAAGCAAGAAACTCGTCATCTTCGATTTTCCGTATTGCTGGAACATATTCAGTTTTACTTTCTTGTTCTGTTCCGCTACGCTTTCTTCTTCTTCCTTTTCTTCGTATACGGGAAGTCCGTATTCTTTGCAAAGGTCGTTACATTCTCTTACCCATTTCTTTTCTTTAACCATAAGAATGAACATTCCGAGAACGAGCGCAAGCGCGCCTGCCATCGTACCGAAGATTATCCAGTACTGAGAAGAAAGGGAAAGTTTTCCGTCGAACATAAACGTTACGGTATAAATAAGGAATCCGATACCGCCGCCTACGCCGCCGATAAGGTTTATCATAGCGTTGCCCGGGCTTCTCAACGGAGAAGGCGTTACGTCGGGCATAAGGGAAACCGCAGGGGTTCTGATAACCGTTTGCGCAAGTATTATGAGAAGAAGCGCAATAAGGAAGAACGCAAAGTATCCCCAGTTAACTTCGTTGTTTACCGATTTGGAAATAAAATCGTTTGCCGCGCTGGAAACGTACTGATTGTACGGAAGAGCGGTTTTTTCGTTGATTCTATTGTATTCTTCTTCGGTTATATTTTTCGAAACCGACGTAACTTTGCCGTCTTCGATGTCAACGGTGGTCTTGGTAAACTTACCTTTACCGATAACGCCCATAACCTTGCCGTTGCCGATCTGTACGTCGTACAGGCTTACGAAAAATTCTTTCGCGTCGGCGGGATGATCTTTTTTGAGTTTGTCGAAGTCAACCTTCTTGATGTGCGAATAATTACCCGCTTCCGCTTCTTCGAACCATTCCGCAAGAAGTTTGTTACGAGTGGTTTCTTTGCCGGTTTCGGGGTTAATGAACGGATGATCGCCGTTATCCATAGCAAAGTACGCTTCGTACTTATCTCTTATCTGCGTGCTGCTTCCGAGTTGGTTGGAAACGGATAAAGGTACGAGTATCATCGCGATAATGGTAACTACCGTACCTATTACGATGAACGGCGTACGACGACCGAACTTTTTACCGAGTTTACTTCTGCCCGATTTATCGCTTATTTTACCGAAAACGGGAAGGAGTACCATACACATCGCGCTCGCTATACCGACGATTACGTTACGAACGGTATTGCTGAAACCGAACGCCTGATCGAGCAAAAGCGGCACCACGAAATTGTAAACCGTCCAGAAAATCATAACGACGGCAAAGCCCAAACCTACTTTGAGCGTTTGCGGATAGTTAAGTTTCAAATCCGCGGGATTTTTGGTAGCGGGCTTAACTTCGTCGGTCACAACGACGTTTTCCTTTTCTTCCATTTAGTTTGCCTCCTAAGTCAGTATTATAATTATAAAAAAATAACCTATATAAGTTTAACCGACATCCTTTCTTTTGTCAATACGCAAAATTCCGCCCGGCGGCGAAAAAAACGCCGCATCGTCTTACTTTTCGGCAAAGAAAAAAGCGGAATCCGCCGTTCCGCTTTCGTTTTTCGTTTTGCCGTTCGCTTTTAACGATTTGTTCTCGTTACATTTTTTCGGGCGCGTCTATTCCGAGAAGTCGCAGACCGTCTTCCAGAACGACGTGAACGGCGTTGACGAGCATCGCTCTTGCGTTCTTCACGCCTTCTTCTTCGTTGGCGATTCTGTGCGCCAGATAGAACCTGTTAAACTCTTTGCAGAGTTCTACGAGATATCTTGCCAGACAGCACGGCTCGTACTTTTTCGCCGCGTCGCGCAGAACCGAAGTATACGCCGCAAGACGCGCAGCTACCGCTTCGCTTTCCGGATTGTCGATTCCGGCAAAATCCGCTTTGCTTTCGTCGAATCCGCCCGCTTTTTCGATAAGGCTTATGCATCTCGCGTTGGTATACTGAACGTAAGGCGCGGTTTCGCCGTCGAAATTAAGCACTTTGTCGTAACTGAAAACTATGTCTTTGATCCTGTTGTTGTACAACGTGGAGAAAACGACCGCTCCCACGCCGACTTTTTCCGCAACTTCGCGTTTGTTTTCCAGATTCGGGTTCTTCTCCGATATAATCTCGTAACTTTTCTCGACCGCCTTGTCGAGCGCGTCGCGCAAAAGCACGACTTTGCCCTTTCTCGTACTCATCGCGCCGTCTTCCAGACTGACTATACCGAACGCTACGTGAACCATATCTTTCGCCCAGTCCTTGCCGAGAAGTTCCAGCACCTTAAAAACTTGTCTGAAATGCAGATTCTGCTGATACGCCACGACGTAAAGGCACTTGTCGAAGTCGTACGTGTTCTTTCTGTAATACGCCGCCGCAAGATCACGCGTCGCGTACAAAGTCGCTCCGTCTTTTTTCACGAGCAGGCACGGCGGCATTCCGTAAGGAGTAAGGTCCACGACTTTCGCTCCGTCGCTTTCCACGAGCAAGCCTTTTTCCGTGAGTTCGTCGAGAACGGGTTGCATTTTGTCGTTGTAAAACGATTCCCCGTTATAACTGTCGAACCTGATATGCAGCCTGTCGTAAATCTTCTGCACTTCCTTAAGCGTGATGTCTTTGAACAAGCCGAAAAGTTCGGTCGCTTCCTTGTCGCCGTCTTCTATCTTCTTGAAATACGCTCTTGCCTCGTCGTCGAGTTCGGGGTGAAGTTCCGCTTCCGCGTGGAACTTAACGTAAATTTCCGTAAGCGCGTCCATACCGCGTTTTTCGAGTTCTTCATAACTGCACCACTTCTTAAACGCTACGATTAGTTTCCCGAACTGCGTTCCCCAGTCACCCAAATGGTTAATTCCGACGCATTTGTATCCGAGTTTTTCGTATATCTTATACAGGCTGCCGCCGAGAACCGTGGTAAACAAATGCCCTATATGGAAAGGCTTTGCGATGTTTACCGAAGAGTAATCGAGGCAGATCGTTTTGCCTTTGCCGTCGTCGGTTTTGCCGTAGTCGCTTCCTTCGCGGCAGATTTTTTTAACGGTATTTTCCGCGCCCGATTTTCTGTCGGTGAAAAAGTTAAGATAGCCGTTTACAGCCACGACTTTAACGAGGTCGCCTTGCGGCGTTTGGATTTTGTCCGCTATTTCCTGCGCGATAACCGCCGGGCTTTTGCGTAAAAGTTTTGCAAAGCGAAAACACGGCAGCGTGTAGTCGCCGTTGCTCCTTTCCGGCGGAACGGTAATCAAAGAAGCGAGTTCTTCCTTGCTTACTCCTTCTATTTCGATAAGTTCCGCCAAAGCGGCTCTTCTCTCGTCCGTCATAGTTTTGTCACCTTCCCGTTAGTAATCGAATATATGTTTTTTTGCTCCGCTTTCTCGTTGAACTCGGTGCAAGTAATAAACGTCTGTACTCCGTCTATGCTTTCGAACAACGCCTTTCTGCGCCCTTCGTCGAGTTCGCTCAGCACGTCGTCCATCAACAGCACGGGGTATTCTCCGCTTTCTTTTTTAAACATCTCCACTTCCGCAAGTTTCATACTGAGCACCGCCGTGCGCTGCTGCCCCTGCGAACCGTATTTCCTTATATCCACGCCGTCCGCCGCTATCTTTATATCGTCGCGGTGTACCCCTACCGTCGTGTATTCCAGCCTTGCGTCTTTTTGATAGTTCTTTTCGTAAAGAGTTTTTAACCCTTCGTATACGTTGTTAAAATCCACGTCTTCGGTTTCGTAACCGACCGTAAGTTTTTCCTTGCCCAAAGTAAGTTTGGCGTGCTTCTCCGCAGCGACGGGCGAAAGCGAATCCACGAAGACTTTTCTTTTCGCCATAAGCACTTCCTGCGCGCGACACATCTTTTCGGTAAGTATCGCGTTCATATCCGCAAGCGTGGGCGAGTTTTTGTACTCTTTAAGGAGTTTATTCCTTTGCGCAAGCAGTTTGTTGTATCTGACCAGCGTATAAAAGTAGTTTTTATCCCGTTGACAAATACTTATGTCCATAAACCGCCGTCTATCGGCAGGCGAGTCTTTGACGAGTTTCATTTCCGTCGGCGAGAAAAACACCACGCATACCGCGCCCATAAGTTCGCCGATTTTCGTAATGGGTAGTCCGTCGAGAGCAATCCGCTTTTTGCCCTGCGCGTCGAGCGCAATGTCTACCGTGTGGTTAAACCCTGCTCTGTCCACCGCAAGGCGGATTCTTGCGTTGCCGTTCGCTCCCCAACGGATGAGTTCTTTGTCCCGTAATCCGCGCGCGGATTTTCCCACGGACGAGTAGTATATGCTTTCGAGAAGATTGGTTTTTCCTGCGGCGTTATGCCCTACGAGCACGTTAAGCCCGTCGCCGAATTCGACGAACAAGTTTTCGTAACTCAAGAAATTTTCAAGATAAACCTTTTTTACTCGCACGTTTAACCTTTAATATCGTACGGCGTAACCTGATAAACGTAGTAGTTAAGCCAGTTGCTGAACAGTAACGTTCCGGTCGAACGCCAACTCATATTCACTTCGTCCGTATCTCCGACGAAATAGTTTTTCGGACGGGCGATTGCGTCGCCTTTTTCAAGATCGCGGTAGTATTCCTTTTTCAGCGTGTCGCGATCGTACTCCGAGTGTCCGGTGAAAAAGAACCGCTTGTTGTCGATACTTTTAATTACGCTCGTACCGCATTCTTTCCCGGCGGCAAGACGAACCAGCCTGCCTTCGTTTTTCAATGCGTCTTCGTCGATAGCCGTGTGACGGGAATGCGGAACGTTGAATTTGTCGTTAAGCCCTCTCAGGAGCGGATCGGTAGGAACGAGAAGTTCGTTCTCGAACACGCCGAATTTCTTTTCGGGAAGTTCTTTTTTCCCAATACCGTAGTAATAACTCAAAGCGGCTTGCGCGCCCCAACAGATAAAAACGCTGCTCGTGACGTTTCTTTCCGCATAGTCGAAAATCTCGCACAGTTCGTCCCAGTACTTTACGTCGGTAAAATCAAGTTTTTCCACCGGCGCGCCCGTGACGATAAGTCCGTCCATTCTCCTGTTTTTCACTTCGTCAAGCGTATGGTAAAATCTGTCCATATGCGTTTGCGAAACGTTCGTCGCGCTGTAAGTCGCGGTCTTTATGAGCGTAACGTTTATCTGCAACGGGCTGTTGCTCAGCATACGCATAAGTTGCGTTTCCGTTTCTACCTTCGTAGGCATCAGATTAAGTATGGCTATTTCGAGGGGTCTTATGTCCTGCGAAAGCGCGCGCTTGTCGCCCATAACGAATATGGACTCTTTCGTAAGCACGTCGAACGCCGGAATCTCTCTCGGAATAACTATAGGCATTTTTACACTCCTTATTTATCTTTTGGGTTTCTGTTTTCTTACTTTTGGCTTACCGCAAGTGCGTTTTTAACGTCTTCTACGATGTCTTTCGCGCTTTCTATTCCCACCGACAGACGGATAAGGTCGGGGCTTATGCCGCAAGCGACGAGATCCGAATCGGAGAGTTGTCTATGGGTAGTGCTTGCCGGGTGAAGAACGCAACTTCTCGCGTCCGCTATATGCGTGACGATACGGAAAAGTTTAAGCGCTTTCTGGAACTTTGCCGCGGCTTCTCTTCCGCCTTTTATTCCGAAAGTAACCATTCCCGACGCCATACCGTTCGTAAAATATTTTTGCGTGAGCGGATAGTTTACGTCGCTTTCGAGACCGCCGTATTTGACCCATTCCACCGCTTCGTTTTGTTGCAGCATTTTTGCGAGCGCAAGGGCGTTTTCGCTGTGTCTGGGCATTCTCAGGTGCAGGGTATCCATTCCGAGAACGGTTAAAAAGGCGTTAAAGGGAGCGGCTTGCGCGCCTAAATCGCGCATCATTTGTCCTCGCGCTTTGACAAGGAAACCCATATTGCCGAAGTCTTTTGCGTAGATTAAACCGTGATAACTTTCGTCCGGTTCGTTGAAATCGGGGAATCTTGGATTGCCGAGATAGTTAAACTTACCGCTGTCCACGATGATACCGCCGAGACTCGTAGCGTGTCCGTCGAGATATTTTGTGGAAGAATAAACGACGATGTCCGCGCCGAAGTCGAACGGACGACAAACGACGGGCGTTGCGAGCGTGTTGTCCACGACGAACGGGATACCGAACTTTTTCGTAACGGAAGAAAGTTTTTCAAAGTCCGCTACCGCCATTGCCGGATTTGCTATGGTTTCGCAGAAAAGGAACTTAGTTTTGTCGTCTATGAGAGCGGATATTTCTTCTGCGGTCGCTTCGGGAGAAACGAATTTAGTGGTTATGCCGTATTTTGGCAAAGTGGTGCAGAAAAGGTTGTACGTTCCGCCGTAGATGGTGGAAGTGCTGATAATGTTGTCGCCGGCGCGGCAAAGGTTAAGCGCGGTAAGCGTGGTCGCCGCCATTCCGCTTGCGGTGCAAAGCGCGCCTACGCCGCCGTCAAGGTCGGCTATCTTCTTTTCGAGTGCGTCAACGGTAGGACTGCCTAGTCTTGCGTAGAAAAAACCGTTCTTTTTAAGGTCGAACAAATCGCCCATCTCTTCGGGCGTGTCGTAGACGTACGTCGTGCTCTGCACGATAGGAAGAACTCGAGGCTCTCCGTTTTTCGGGGTGTAACCCGATTGAACGCATTTTGTATCGATATCAAACATTCCATTACCTCCAAGAGTTAAGCGCGCGTTCGACGTCGCGTTTTATTTGTTTTTCTTTAAGTGTTTTGCGCTTATCAAACAGTTCTTTACCCTTAGCCAAAGCGACTTCCGCCTTGACAAGCGCGTTTTTGAAATAAATTTTGGTTACCACAAGGGTATAACCCTTTTGCTCGGTTTTGCTTTTTAACCTGATTATCTCTTTCTTGTGCATCAAAAGCCTGCGCTTTCTCCGCGGATCGGGATTGAAAAAACTCCCCTTTTCGTACGGCGAAATATGCGCGTTGTAGAGAATAAGTTCTCCGTCCTTAACCGCCGCATAACTGTCTTTGAGATTAACCGCGCCTTTACGAATACTCTTAACTTCGCTCCCCACAAGTTCTATCCCTGCCTCGAACGTCTCTTCAATAAAATATTCGTGATACGCTTTTTTGTTGGTCGCAACTACTTTTTCACTCATATCATATTATTTTAACATATTACACGCGCGTATGCAAAGAAAAAGTAATATTTATTAAACTCTTATTCCCTCACGGCAACGGCAACGCAGTGCGTTGCATCCCATTACGCAAGCAACGCGGGACGTTTGCATCCCTTTACGCAAGCAACGTGGGACGTTGCATCCCTTTACGCAAGCAACGTGGGACGTTGCATCCCTTTACGCAATAAGTATATTCCCTATATATGTTTCTCGCACGACACAGGTTTATTGCGTCGTCCACCCCTCATCCGTCGGTTTCACCGACACCTTCCCCCCAAGGGGAAGGCTTTATACGGTGATTGCGATTTACCTATTTTCTCCACAACGGTGAAGGCTTTATACGGTTCAAATTCTCGGCACGAGCGGACAAGTGCCGTGAGTGCCGCCCTTATGGGGATCGAGCAAGGGGCAACGCCCCTGCGAACTAAAAATAAAAAGCGGAATGTGTCATTCCGCTTCCTTAGTAGTCCGACTCGTGCGTGATTAGATTTTGTCCGCACAAAGCAAAGCGACTGCCGCAAAATCCCGCACGACGTTTGGTCGGTATATTTTAGGGGGCTAGTGGGGGAATCTCCCCCACGAACTACCACTCTAAGCAAAATGTGTCATTTTGCTTCCTTGAAAGTCCGACTCGTGTGTGATTAGATTTTGTCCGCACAAGCAAAGCGACTGCCGCAAAATCCCGCACGACGTGTGGTCGGCTATTTCTACGCCGAAAACTGCGGAAATCTCGGAAATCCGGGCAGCCACGGACGAACGTTATTATCGCTGCCTTCGGGCGAATTGTCTACTTCCGTCCCAAAATTGTATCTCGTCGTGGCGGACGGATAAGTAATATAAGGCGTTTCTTTATGCGATTTATCATCGGCAACGAGCAAATATTTATGGCTCAGATACTCGTTGTTCGTGTCCTTTTCAAGACTGTTTCCCCAAGTGGTATCTACCATATACCAGGTTCCGTCGATTTTAACTTTGTTCCAGGCGTGTCCTTCGTCGTTTACCGTGCCCGAAATTTTCAGCGTTTCCACACCCTCTATCGTAGCCATCGACAAGAACGCTTTACTCAGTCCGTCGCATATCGCAACCCTACTTTCGTCGTTTATCGCGCCGTTATTCCCTAAACCGAAAACTCCTTCCATATACATACAACGATAACTGAACAGTTCGCCCACGCCTTTATCGTCGTCTTCGTAAACGTTGTCGGTAAACTCGTAATCGTACAATACGGTGTCGATAATGTAATCGTAAATGTAATGAACTTTTTTCGCCGGTTTGTCGCCGTCCGCAATAATACGGGAAAGTATGTCGCGCATAATCTCGTACAAATAATCGGCGTTGCTACCCTTGACCGGGGTAGGACGATAACCTTTCTTTAACGTGTAATAAAGTTGATCGCTGCTCGACGGCGAAGCGGTAAGTTTTACTTCGTCTATCGCAAAATTCCTTTCTCTCGGCTTTATCGCAAGATTATAATGCGCCGGGTCGCTCTTGTCGAGCGCGTTTTTATAACTCTCGTTCGTGGTGGTGGAATACTTCGGATCGGGATCGTACAAAAACTTCATATAAACCGTGCCGATTTTACCCGTCGAGTCCACTTCGAACGAATACGTATACGCCGCGGAATCTTCGTACGCGTCGATCGCGCTGTAAACTTCGTTGGCAAACGCTTTTTCCACGTTTTTATTGTGATAGTAAGAAACGTAATCGTAACCCATATAAACGGTTGCGCTCAGTTCGTAACAACCCGAATCTAATTTCGCGCCTTCGCGGAAAATAATCAGATAACTCCAGAAATCGAACCATTCCGCGCGGTTGCCCATATAAAAATCAACGTCTTTGAACCCTGCGGACACCGTCTGCGTGTACTTATCGTACGTCTTTGCGTCAATGCCTTCGTATGAATAACTCTCGGTCTTTATCGACTTGCCGCCGCCGGTACTCGTAATCGCGTTAATCGACACTTTAAGGTCTTGCGAAAACGTATAACCCTGCTCTTCGAGAGAACATTTTCCGCTTTCAAACCCTTCGTCCGCTCCGTCGAAAGTCTTTTTTTCATTTCCGTCGTCAACGGTAAGCGAATAAGTCACTCCGTCCGCTTCGTCCCACTCGGCGTACATCTCGCCGTCTTCGAACGTAACGCATATCACGTTTTCGTCGCCGTAATATTCTTCACGATCGCCGATATTGCCCGTGTCGAGAGCGTTGTTATAAATCTTTTTTATGTTGGAAATTATGGACAAGCAGGAAGTCGCAGCCGTACAAAGCAACACAGATAACAAGAGGATTAAAATTTTATGAATTTTTCTACTCACTACGACCTCCTTGCTATTCTTATTTTTGCACGCCTTTCTTAAATAATTATTTAATAACGTTACTGTTTTTATGACTTTTTTATGACCGACGTTCGATTTTTTCGATATAAAAAAAGCGCGAAAAACGCGCTTAGTTTTACAACAAACGAATTCCCGCTCTTTCGCACTCTTCGATCATTTCCTGCGGCCACACCGAAACGTGAACTTCGCCTATGTGCGCCTTGCCTAAAAGCAACATACACAATCTCGACTGTCCTATGCCGCCGCCTATCGTAAGCGGATACGTTCCGTTTATTACGTTCTTGTGATACGGAAAACTCATCCTGTCTTCCGCTCCGCTTTCTTTAAGTTGCGTAACGATGCTTTTTTCGTCGACCCTTATTCCCATACTCGACACTTCAAACGCGCAGTCGAGCAGTTCGTTATAAAACATTATATCGCCGTTAAGCGACCAGTCGTCGTAGTCCGGCGCACGCCCGTCGTGCCGCTCTCCGCTCCTGAGTTTGCCGCCGATTTGCATTATGAACACCGTTTTCTTTTCTCTTAAAATCGTGTTTTCGCGTTCCTTAGCGGTAAGTTCGGGATACCTATCTTCAAGTTCTTGCGAAGTAACGAAATAAACTTCGCGGCAAAGCGGCGCACCGGGTACGGGATAAACCTTGTCGAGTTCTTCCTTGGTATCGACGATCGCGTTTACGATTTTTTTCACGGTGTCTTTAAGATAGTCAAGGGTTCTGTCCGATCTCGATACTACTTTTTCCCAGTCCCACTGATCTACGAAAACGGAATGAAGATTGTCCACGTTGTCGTCGCGACGAATGGCGTTCATATCGGTATAAATCCCTTCGCCCGCCTCGTAGCCGTACTTATAAAGCGCGGCGCGTTTCCACTTGGCGAGAGATTGCACGACTTCGGCGTCTACCCCTTCGATCTCTTTGATGGTGAAAGAAACCTTTCTTTCCACACCGTTAAGATCGTCGTTAAGTCCGCTGTCTTTCGTCACGAAAAGCGGCGCGGTGACGCGGTCGAGATTAAGCGCGGCTGCAAGTTTTTTCTGAAAAGTGTCTTTAATTACTTTTATCGCTTTCTGCGTTTGCCGTTGGCTTATTGCCGATTTGTATCCGTCGGGAATGATAACTTTGCCCATATTTTTCTCCTGCCGTATTAGTCTACGTTTCCGACCGTGCGCGGATAGAGTATTACGTCGCGAATGTTGCTCATCCCCGTAATGTACATAAGTATTCTTTCAAATCCTAATCCGAATCCGCCGTGCGGTACGCTGCCGAACTTACGGAGCGCAATGTAGTTGTCGTACTCGTCCATACTCATATGGCGCGCTTCCATCGCGCTTACGAGTTTGTCGTAGTCCGCTTCTCTCTCGCTTCCGCCGATTATTTCCCCTACTCCCGGCACAAGCAAATCGCTCGCCGCTACGGTCTTTCCGTCCGGGTTCTGTTTCATATAAAACGCTTTTATGTCTTTCGGATAGTTGATTACGAAAACGGGCTTGTTGAAAACCTTTTCTACGATGTATCTCTCGTGTTCGGTCTGTAAGTCGCAACCCCATTCTACGGGATAGTTGAACTTCTCTCCGCTCTCTTTAAGAATACGTATCGCCTCGGTGTAATCGAGAACCCCGAAGTCTTCGCTGACCGCCTTTTCGAGTTTTTCGATTAAACCGTCTTCAAAATGCGCTTGGAAAAATTCGAGTTCTTCACGGCAAGAAGAAAGCACGTCTTTAATAATGTAAACGAACATATCTTCCGCAAGACGGATTACGTCGTGAAGATCGGCAAACGCGATTTCCGGCTCGATATGCCAGAATTCCGCAACGTGTCTGGGCGTGTTGCTGTTCTCCGCACGGAACGACGGTCCGAACGTGTAAATCTTGCCGAACGCCATAGCGCAAACTTCCCCTTCGAGTTGCCCCGATACCGAAAGCGTCGCTTTCTTACCGAAAAAGTCCGTCGCATAGTACTCTTCCGCCGTTTTGATTTCCGGCGCAAATCCGTGAGTCGTTACTTGAAAAACTTCCCCCGCTCCCTCACAGTCGCTTCCCGTGATAAGGGGCGTATTGACGTATACGAAGTTGCGTTCCTGGAAAAATCTGTGCAGCGCCGCGGCAAGTTTGGAACGAACTCTGAACACCGCGTTAAACGTGTTGGTCCTTATTCTCAAATGCGGAATGGTCCTGAGATATTCCAAAGAATGACGCTTTTTTTGCAGCGGATAATCCGCAGGGCACTCTCCGAGCACGGCAATTTCTTTAGCGTTGATTTCCGTTACGCCGTTTCTGCCTTCGACAGCAACGCCGCAAACACGCACCGCCGCGCCGAGTTTGAACGCTTCCGCAGGCGCGTTGAGAACCGCTTTGTCAACGACGATTTGCAAATGCTTAAGACTCGTACCGTCGTTAATTTCGATAAACGCAACGTTTTTGGAATCTCTCGCCGTGCGAACCCAACCGCAAACGACGACGTCTTTGCCGATATAACTCTTGTCTTCCCTAATAACTTTTACGTCAATATGTTCCATTAAAATAATCCTTCTTTACTTAGGTATAATATGTTATATTAACATACCGCCGTAAATTTGGCAATTATTCGCGCAAAAAAAGCCGATTTTTGCTATAATTTCTTATACTAACGTGCCTTTCGCCTGCGTATATTCAAGAGTTATTTTAATGTTTCGTCATTTCCGTCATAAACGTCAGGATAAAAAAAAGCATTCTTGCGAATGCCGTTTTTTTTCGATTAGGGGGGGCTCAGGCGTTAAAGCCGAGTTCGTATGCTTTTTTAAGTGAAGGGTGGGCGTTTACGTCGCCGGGATTGTCCACGCCGCCGGCAAAAACCGTGCCTTTAAGTTCGGCTTTTTCAAAGCAGTCTATCCAACCGCACAAGCCGTTTACCGCGCGTTCGTCCACGCCGTCTTCGTCTTCCGCCGCGGTGGAAAGCATATATATTTCGCGGAACTTATAATCGCTCGGATAAAGCGAGTTCGCTCTGTCGAGCAAGGTTTTCATTTGTCCGCACATTTCGTAATAATAGATAGGGGTAGCGAATACGATTACGTCGGCGTTTTTCATTTTTTCCGCAATTTCTATAGCGTCGTCGTTTATCACGCATCTGCCGATTTTCTGGCACGCAAGGCAACCTTTGCAAAACGCTATCGTCTTGCCTTTGAGGGTAATTCTTTCCGTTTCTTTTCCGCTTTCTATCGAGCCTTTGACGAAAGCGTCGAGCAAAGAGTCGGAATTGCTGTTTACTCTCAAACTCGTACCTATTGCCAAAACCTTTTTACTCATTCGTTTTTCTCCTTTCCTTAATATATAGTGATTGCAACGAAAAACTCGTCGGAATCGTCCGACGAGCCGTTATTTCGTTATTTTTTCGGTTCGAAATCTTTGAGCGTAAACACGAGATTGTTTTCCACGATCATCACGGGGTGCCTTACGCTTTTTATTATCGAGCCTTCGCCGTAACTGAATCTGCCTTCCGCGTCTTTGGGCAGGTAGTACACGCTTATGCCCTTGCCTACCGGGCTTTCCGCTCTGGTCACGCTTATCATATTGCACTGAACGCTTCCGAGCGTACTTTTCGTATCCACGGTGGCTTTGTCGGTGACGTAGGTACATTTAAGTTTAACCGCTTCGTCCGTGAACGGGTCCGCGATTTTTATCGAAGTCGGCACTGCGGACGGGGAATAACATCTTACGTAGTTGTACAAAAACTCTCCGTCGGTATAACCGGATTTGCCTACGTTTATTTTTCCGCTCTTGTTCTTCGTTCCGTCCGAAGGATAAGTAAGGGTATAAACGTAATTCTTTCCGTCGTGTTTCGCTTCGAGTTTGTAATCGTTTTTCGCGTCGGTTGCGTCCGTATACTCGGTGGTAAGGCTTATCACGTTGTAGATATCCGCGTAATAAACGCTGATTTTCGTCTTATCCCCTACCCTGACCGTCGCCGTCATTTTGGTGTTCGCGCCGGGTTCTTTCTCTTTGTCTTCCGCGCTCAGATCGGTAGTGGTGACGAACTTTGCTTCGCCTACCGTCGCGTTTGCTTTCGAACTGTCCGTAACGACGTATTCGATCGTTTCGTTTTTCGCCCAACTCTGGTCTACCGTAGACGTACTTCCGTTGCACGCAACGAACGCAAGGGGCAGCGCAAGCGCAAGTAAAACAAATATAATTACCGAAATTTTCTTTTTCATCGATGAAATAACCGTCTCTTTTCTCGTTATTTTTAATAAGTATAGAATAAATCCGCCCGAAAGTCAACGTTTGGAAAGGCTCGTTTGACTTCCTTTGCGCTTTTCCGCGACAAACCGCCCCGACAGGCGCGAACTTATCTTTTGTTTTTGAACAGTCTGAACACCCCTCTGGTTCTCCAAAAAGCGAGCGATTTATTCAGTTCCGCCGCGTCGAAGGGTTTTCCGTGTCCCGGATAAATCGTTTTCACGCCGCTTTGCAGAATTTGTTTCCAACCGTCCAAAAGGGCGTATTTGTCGTAAATCCACATAGGCGCGTGTCTTGACGAGCCGATACCGTTCATACAAACGTCGCCGCAAAACAATTTGTCGCCGATTTTCAGGCACAAATCCCTTTCGCTGTGTCCTTTAAGGAAGATAAACTCCGCGCCGTAAGCGGAAAGGGGTTGAGTTTTCGCGTCGGCGTAGTTATCGTAAAAAACCGCCGGGAAACACTGCGTTTTTTCAAACGCCGCCATCGTCGTATACGTTGCGATAAGGTATTCGAACCGTGAAACGTAGGTATTAAGGTTGTTTTTCCCCGCTTCCAGTCTTTTTTTATCCCCGGCGTCGTAAACGAGCAAGGGTTTCGTTTCGCAAAGCAACGCTTTCAGAAACCCGACGTGGTCGGCGTGCATATGCGTAAGGACGACGTATTTTATTTCGTCCAAGCCTATCCTGTTTTCTTCGAGTTTTTCCTTAAACTTTTTGTATTGCCAAGAATACCCGGTGTCGATCAGGCAGTATCCGTCGCCGAGTTTTAACGCCCAGGTATTGACGTATTTATTGCCTAATTTAATTATTTCCATCGTTTTTCGCTTGTTCGAGCGCTTTCGCCAACTGATCGGGGCAACTCGTGTTGCGGAAACCGCATTTAGTGCCTTTAAGTCTTTCGATTACGTCGTCGACTTTCATTCCTTCGACGAGTCTGGCTATTCCTTTGGTGTTGCCGTTGCAGCCGCCGCAGAATTCCACCTTTTTTACCACGCCGTTTTCCGTTTCCACGTCGATATAACTCGAACAAACTCCGCTCGTTTTGTATCTCATATAAATCTCCTCGTTTTATTTACTTAATTCTATACGAGCATTATACATTAAAAACCCTTAATAAAGCAATAAAACGTCATAATTTTTTCCTTAGCGTAATAGTTATAAACGAAAGGAGCGAAAATGGAACATTCTTTTTTTTACGAAAAAGGCTTAATTACGGTAACGGGCATAACCGGTCTTGACGGTTTTGACGAAAAGGAAGCGAGAATAAAACTCGAAAACGACGCTTTAATCGTGCGCGGAACGGGATTCGTTTTGCACGATATGGCGCAAACCGCCGGTAAAGTGTGTTTTTCCGGTAAACTTTCTTCCGCCGAATACTCTGCAAAAATCGACAAAGCGTCGTTTTTCAAACGCTTGTTCAAATAAATGTTCGACACTCTTACGCAACCGCTCGTGGCGGTGACTTTTCTCGTATCGGGTGCGGTCGCGTACGTCTGCTACGAGTTTCTCCGCGCGATAAAAACGGTTTTTCCGACGCGCACCGTCGAGTTTCTGACGGATTTTCTGTCCGTCGCGGCGTGCGGCGGGATTTTCCTTTTCACGGCGGTGCGGTACAACGACGGACGGATCGTTTTTTACGAAATCTTTTGTTTTTCCGTCGCTTTTTTGGTCGTTCGTATCGTTATGAAAACCACTTTACGCAAGGCGTTTAACCTGTTCGTTACGGTTTTGCGAAAAAAAATCCGAGAAAAAATAAATATCGTGATTAAAAAAACGAAAACGGTTCAAACTAATCTCGAACGGAGGAAATATGAGCGACAACGAAACGAGAACAACGACGCAAAGCAAGACGACTTGCGACTGCGAAAGAACGGAAAAAGACGTTTCGGGCAACCGAACTACGACAAACGGTTGTTCGTGCAGAGAAAAACGCGAACGACTGATGAAAGAAGTCAACGAGTGCGACGCGACGAAAGTGACCGAAGAAGAACTTCGGGAAGTCTACAAAAACGCTTGCACCGGAAAAGAAAGCGTAGAAATTCTGAAAGCGTTTTCATCGGACAAGGGATTCAGAAATCTGTTGATAAGACAATATAACGAATACTCTTCGCTGGCAAACGATATTGAACTATACGCCGACAAATTAGGTTACCGACTCGAAAAGACTTCGGTATTTGCCAAAGGTATGATGTATTTTACCACGGCTGTCAATACAATGAAGGATAAATCCGACTCAAAACTCAGCGAGATAATGATGCAGGGAATCAATATGGGAATAGTCGCTATGACTAAACTCACCAACAAACTTTCCGACGAAAATCGCTCTTGCGACTTAGCGAACGCTCTTCTCGACCTTTTGAAAAAGGATCTCGAAGAGATGAAAATGTTCTTGTAACCCAACCGAACACTACGGGCGCGGCGACGTTTAATCCGAAAGTTACGCTTTCCCCTTAAACCCCGCGCGTCGGTCCCTACGGTCCGACGCACCGCGCCTTGTTCCCCTCCGTAAAAATCCCCGTTTCGCCCGGTGCGAAACGGGGATACTTTTTCCCTTAAAAAACGAAACCCCGACGAGATTTTCCCGTCGGGGTTTTTATCGGCTACCGCTCGTTTTACTTCGTTACGTCGTCCGTTTTCGTCGGTTCGCCTTTTGCTATCAACGCCTTTACGTCGGCAGGTTTCGTCCTTTGGCTGTGGCACGAGCCTGCGTAGGGACAACCTATGCACCCCGTGCGGCAACCGCTTTTTTTCGCTTTTGCCTTACGCACTATCGAGCCTATCGCCACGCCCAGTACTATCAGTACCGCCGCTACTATAATTACAACGTTAATCGGTTTCATTATTTCGTCGCCTTGGATTTCTTTCTTCCTAAAGTCGATTTAACTTTCTTCCACCATTTTTCGATATCGATTTTGCCTTTGTTGTTAAGCACGATCAAGGTGATGATTGCCGCCCAAACGACTACGAATATCGCCGCCGTCCAAGCCCATTCTCCGATAAGGTATATCATCATCGATACGATGTAGGAAGTCGCAACCCAGAACAGCAGCGTGCTGTTGAAGGATTTCTTCGTGGGGAGTTCCGCTTTTGCGGTCGCTACAGCCGCAAAGCACGGTATGGTCAGCATATTGAACGCGATGAACGCAATCAGTCCGGGTACGGTTATGCCCGTAGCGGCTATCATTTCGCTTACCGCGGCGAGTCCGCCGTCCGCTTCCACGTCAATCATTCCGCCTACTATGCACGCCGCAAGCGTACCGAAGGTCGCTATTACGTTTTCTTTCGCTATGAGTCCGGTGATTGCCGCTACCGCGAATACCCAACCGAAGGTTCTCGAAAGTTGCGAGCCGAAACCTAAGGGCGTGAACAAGGGCTGAATAATTCCGCCTATTCCGGCAAGTATGCTTTGGTTCATCTGTGCGTCTTCGAGATAGTTCCAGGTCCAACTGAAGTGGCTCATAAACCAGATTACTATCGTGGAAGCAAGGATTATGGTAAACGCTTTCTTGACGAAGTGTTTGGTCTTGTCCCAAAGGTGGAGCATTAGGTTCTTCGGTTGCGGCATATGATAAGCCGGCAATTCCATAATGAACGGGGGAACTTCGCCTTTCATCGTGGTCGCTCTCATAAGGAGTACGCACGCTATCGCTACGACTACGCCGAGCACGTACATACAATAAGTGATTACGTCCGGGTTCTTCATATTCGTCATCGAAGCGATACCGCCGGCGATTGCCGTAAGGATAGGAAGTTTCGCTCCGCAACTGAAGAACGGGATTACTCTTATCGTAGCCGTTCTTTCGTTCTGATCGGCAAGGGTACGGGTGTTGATGAATGCGGGAACGGAGCAGCCGAAGCCCATTATCATCGGCATAAACGCTCTGCCGCTGAGTCCGAATTTACGGAATATTCTGTCGAGTATGAACGCTACACGCGCCATATATCCGCTGTCTTCGAGAATGGAGAAGAACAGGAACAGGAGAAGGATTTGCGGTAAGAAACCGAGCACCGCGAACAAGCCGCCGAGTATACCGTCGCATACGAGACCGATCGCCCAATCGCTTGCTCCCGCTTGCGTAAGTCCTTCGTTGACGCAGGTGTTGATGAAGTCCGTAAAGGTATTAAGTACGTTTGCAAGGATCACGCCGGGACCGTATACGCTCTCTTCGTATCCGAAGAACGTGGCCGCGCTTATTCCCGAACTGAATTCGTCGATCTGACTTACGAACGCCGATTCGCTCTCGGTTTCGATTTCCGCTTCGCCGTGATCGGCGTTTACGAACGCGACTTCGCCGTTTTCGTTAATCGCAACTTCGTACTTCATTTCTTCGTCGGCGTAAAGTTTTACGTTGCCGAGATTTTGCGCGTCGCCCGCGGCGATTCTGTTGACCTGTTCGATGCTGTTTTTCCAGTAAACGAACTCGGTCGTGTCGATCGTTACTTCCCATTTCGCTTTGTCGTCCGCGTAGAACTTCGTTCCTTCCGGTTCTTTCGCCGCGTCGGAAACGAGAATTTTTTCGCCGTTGCGTTTGTAAACGAACGGAACCGCTTCAACCGATTCTATCGAACCGTCTTCCGCAAACGTGATTTCCGCAACGTTGCCGTCTTCGTCGTAGTACGTCTTGCTCTCGTCGTAGTTGTCTGTGGTAAGGTTTATTACCGTGCCGTTTTCGTCCGAACAAACCACGGGGGCTTTATCGAACACGCCCGCCGCTCCCAAAAACAGGAAGTCCTCGGCAAACGTAAGGTGGAACACGCAGAAAAGTATCACGAGGAATATCGGAATACCCCATATCTTATGAGTGAGAACTTTGTCCGCTTTGTCCGAACGGCTGAGTTTTTCTTTAGCCGCTTTCTTGTCCTTCGTCAGTACCGACGAATAGTTTTGCGTGATGTATTTGTATCTCGCGTCCGCTACGATGGATTCGAAATCGTTGCCGAACGTGTCGTCCTTAAACGTCTTTTTGAACTCTTCCACCATAGCCGTGCTGGTCGGGTGCGCCTTGACTTCGAGTTCGTCGAGTTCTACGAGTTTTATCGCGTGGAAAAGCGAATTTTCTACGCCCTGCCCTTCGAGCGCGATTCTGCAATCGCTGATAAGGTGCGACAAAGCGCCGCCTTCGAGAACCGTAACTCCCTTTCTCGGCTTTTGGCTCGCTTCGTAGCCGCGTTTCATAAGTTCTTCCATACCCTGATTGCGCAGTGCGGAAACGGGTACTACCGGCAAGCCGATTTTTTCTTCGAGTTTTTTCGAATCGATTTTAGAACCGCTCTTTTCCACCGCGTCCATCATATTGAGCGCGATGATCATCGGTACGTCGATTTCCATAAGTTGAGTCGTAAGATAAAGGTTACGCTCGAGGTTGGTCGCGTCGACTACGTTTATGATACAGTCGGGCTTTTCGTCCAGAATAAAGTTTCTCGAAATAACTTCTTCGGGTGTGTAAGGAGAAAGCGAATAGATACCGGGCAAGTCCACGATGTCTATCGGCTCGGCGCACTTTTTGTATACGCCTTCCTTTTTGTCTACCGTTACGCCCGGCCAGTTGCCGACGTGCGCGGTCGAACCGGTAAGGGTGTTGAACAACGTGGTCTTACCGCAGTTCGGGTTGCCTGCTAAAGCAAATTTAAGCATTATGCACCTCCACAGTCACGTTGTCCGCTTCGGTCTTACGAAGGGTAAGTTCGTAATTCCTGAGCGTAATCTCGATCGGATCGCCCAAAGGCGCGCGCTTGCGAAGATATACTTCCGCGCCCGGCGTAACTCCCATATCGAAAAGTCTGCGACGAATTCTTCCTTCTCCGCCGACAGATTTGATAACTCCGCTCTCGCCTATGGCGAATTCGCTAAGTTTCTTTTCCATTGATCGTTGTCTCCTTTTTATATCTGCAATTTTTTTCCCTAAGTTAACGAGCAAAAAACTATGCCACGAGTATCTTCGTCGCCAACGTGCGGTCCAGCGCAAGACGTCCGTCTTTAACCTTGCATATAATGCTTCCGCCGCTTGTACTCAATACTTCGATTTTCGTATCGACCGTAATTCCCAAACTCTCAAGATGCTTGCGCGTCTTGTCGTCCGCCGTTATTTTGATTACTCTTACCGCCCTATCCGTAGGCGCAACCGCAATAGGCATATTTTTTTACCTCCGAATTTGTCCAATATGAATTATTCTTCATATTTACGCTACCATTATATTGATGCTTATTCCGTTTGTCAAGCGTTAATACGAAAAAATATGAAAAGGAATTCAATTTCACAAAATTTACCTTTTCGGTTTACATTTTTTTAATAATCGTATATAATGAATGAATAAAAAACGAGTACGCAAGCGGGGTTAAACGCTCGGTTTGCGGCGCGTAAGCGTAATGAAGAAGCGGAGGAAAGAATGGCGGAACAGGTACGCACGCCTAAGCAGCAGCGTTCGATAGACAAAAAGAATCGTATAATCGAGTCGGGCTATAAACTTTTTGCGGAAAAGGGTTATTACAGCACGAACAC
This sequence comes from uncultured Christensenella sp., assembly GCA_905210905.1. Classification (GTDB taxonomy): domain Bacteria; phylum Bacillota; class Clostridia; order Christensenellales; family DTU072; genus CAG-1782. The sequence goes on from CAJLYQ010000013.1 coordinate 32,810, forward strand.
TGCCGAGATAGCCAAAGAAGCGGGCGTTTCGACGGGTATAGTATACGGATATTTTCGCGACAAGCGCGATATTCTGGTAGAAGTATTGAATATTTACGTAGAGCAGGTATTTCGTCCTATCTTAGAGATGTTCGATACCATCACTCCGCCGCTGGATTTCGATTATCTTATTTCGCATGCGCTCGACGGCGTGGTTTCTATGCATAAAAGCAACGCAGCCATTCACGAAGCGTTACATTCCCTTTCTCATACCGACGACGAAGTCAGAGAGCGGTTTACTATGCTCGAAGACGAGATGACCCGCCGCATATCGGAAAAACTTATTTCCTGCGGAGTTTCTGCCGACGGAATAAACGAAAAAGTCCACCTTGCGATACAAACGGTGCAGACTTACGCGCACGAGTGCGTGTACGACAAACACGACTACCTTTCGTACCAAAAAATGAGAGCTATCGCAATCGATATGCTCAAATATTTGTTTACGACGAATTTTTAACCCCCGATTTTCCCGGTGACGATACCCTTTTAAGGTTATTATTGACAAAAAAAATATAATAATTATAATTACATTGTCGAAAAAGCGGCGAATAAGCCGCTCTTTAACGATAAAAAATTCGGAGGTGTCCCGGCTTATGTTCGGAAACAACGAATACTGGTGGGCAGGATTATTGATTTTTCTCCTGTTCGTCGCGCTCAATACGGTTATTTTCCTGTTAAGGAATAATCCCAAACTCAGTTATGCGATTTCTTACTCCATCGCCGGATTTTTGCTTGTTTACAAAATAACCGAGTATATTTACTGGCAGGCAATCGGCGAGCATTTGCATTTTCCCGTAGAATTTTCGGCTTTGAGTTATTTCGTTTTTGCGATATTTACGGTTTTCCGTCTGAAAAAAATCGACGGGTTCGCGTCGTTTACGGCAATACTTGCAGGTATGTTCTATTCGATTTCGTTTTGGGTATCGCCCGACAGTTTCATAAGTTCGATAGAAACGAAATTCCTGTTCGCCACGGCGATAATCAACCACCATTTGCTATACACGGCGGGAATGTTGATGCTTATGAACGTGCGTAAGTTCAAACCGAAAAACTTTTATCAACACTTTATCGGAGCCGGGCTTATGGTCGCGTATTCTTGGATTATCCACCTTTTCACCGATTATACGGCGGTGGAAGGCAAGCCGATAATCATTCAAATCACCGACGGCTCGATCTTGAACTGGCTTTTCCATACGGAAAACCCGACGGGCGGCACTCTTGCGCTTTATTATATCGTAACGGTAACGTTGTTCTGCCTTATTGTCGCAGGTTACTACGGACTTAACCGCCTTGCGGTAAAACGTCGCGTTAAACGCGGCTTACCCGAAGAATACTTCCCCGAACGACTGTCGGAAGTTTTCAAACCTTGCTGCGACTAGCCATTCGCCCGAGGATACAAAAACTTACAAAAAAAGCGGAACGTCACGTTTCGCTTTTCGTTTTAGCGCAGTACTAAAATCAAAAATTTATTTTTTCCTTTCCAAAACCGCATAAACCCTCGTATCGTCAAATTTTATTTCCTCCGAATTGCGGAATATACGGTTTCCGCAAGCAGTTTCGCGCCTTTGTCGGTGGGGTGTACTCCGTCGACAAAAAGTTCGCGCTTGCCGTCGAAAACTTCATAAAGATCGATAAATCCTAAGTCGTATTTATCCGCGAGCGTTCTCGTAGCGCGGTTTATTTCGTTCTTAACTCTGTCGGGATTTATGTTGTAACGGACTTTGCCGAAAAATTCCCACGCAGGCGGCGGAGCCATTATATACATTTCTTTTATCGACGGACGAGCGAGAAAACTCTCTATAAGCGCGGAATACTCGGCGATAAAATGCTCTTCGCCGTTCCAGTCGGCGTTCTTGCTGTCGTTGCTTCCGAACATAATTATCACTACGTCCGCGTCGAAGTCGAGCGCTTTTTGATACAACTCTTCCTTTACGTACGGTCTGTCGGCGTCGCTTTGCGCGCACCTGCCCGGATAACCGTAGTTATTGACGGTATACCCTTTCCCCAACATATTTCCGAGAACGGACGGATAAGCCGCCTCCGGCCAGCCGAAAACGAACGTGCCGAACGTAATGCTGTCGCCTACGCAAGCGACCTTGACGTCCCCGTCTTTCGCTTCTTTGAGCGGATGAAGTTGTCCGAGTTCTCCCATATAATACGCCATAAGCAAACCGCATTCGGCTATCACGATTAAAAATGCAAGCACCACGCCTATTACTCTCTTTGCGCTCGTGCGTTTCTTTGCCGTTTCGCCGTTCATTTATCGTTCTCCTTTTCTATAAGATTTAATCCGTTTTGTATAAGTACCCTTGCCGTGTCCGAGTAATAAACCCTTTTCACGACGACCGGCCCGTCGTCCACTATTATTTCTTCTTGCTTAATCGACGACGGATCTCCGTAATTTCCCGTGCCTTCGCTCACGCCGGACAGTTTAAGATAAATATCGTTAAAAAACGTACTTACCTTATCCACAATGCCTTCTTTGGTAGCCCAAAAGTCGGTTTCTAGTTGTTTGTCTTTCCTTGCGGCGACGGGGTATGATTTCATCGTTTCGTTATAAACCTCGCCGTCGAGGAAGTTAAGCGTACTCGTTAAGAATCCGAGCGAGTACATATATCCGCAGTACCTTAGGTACGGTATTTCGCTAGTAATAAGCAGGTAGTACGACAGAAGGTTCGCGTCGCGTTCCCGCATTACTCCCTTTGCGTGGGCGAGTTCGTGCGCGGCGGTAAGCACGAGATAACAATCGGGCGTTTCGTAGTTTATCACCGCTTCGCCGAGCGGTTGGAAAGTTATTCCGCACGTACCCTGATAACTCATAAGTTTGCTCGTAATCGCCTTTTTTATTCTCGGCGTATACGAAGAAAAATAATCGTCGTCAAGCCGTTTATACTCATCGATAAGCACGTCGGCGAGTTGTCCGAACGTATAAGGGCTTACGGACTTGCCCTTTTCGTCGTAACTAAGGGTTGCGGCGACGGCGTTAAAATCGGCAAGGTAAGCGTTTATCGTTTCCGCCGTTTGTTCCACCGTAAGTTGTTCGCCGTCGTACGAGTCGATCGGCATAGGTTTACGATTGTAACAGCCGCCTGCGGTGATTATGTAGATAAGCGCGACGCTTAACGCCGCAACGACGGTTTTTTCGAAAATCCGCAATGCGTCCGTGCGCCGTTTTTTCTTCAAAAACACTATTATCGTGACGAAAATCGCCGCCAAAGCGATTATCGCCGCTATCGCAAGCACGCCGAACACGGAAAACGGAAACAAGTCGCTTACGTGTCCTGCGACGTACACGAAATATCGGGATACGCCGCGCGCGAAAAAGTACTCGGAAATGTTCTCGTTAAGCCGTAAAAGCGCAAAAATAGCAATAAGCACGACGAGCGCGCCTATTGCTATCGCATACTTTACGAGTTTAACGTGTTTTAACTTCATTACAGTTCGGCTTTGATTCCTTCTAGAAGCGCGTTCGCTTTTTCCGTTGCGGTTTCTTCCGAATCGGAATAGCACAAAACGTAAACTTTGAGTTTGGGTTCGGTTCCCGACGGGCGAATGCACACGAACTGTCCGTCAAACAGGTTGTATTTGATTACGTCGCTCTTCGGCAACTCGATTTTTTCGGTTTTTCCGTTCGGATAAACGTCTTTACCGGCAAGGAAATCCGAAGTGAACAAAACCTTTTCCCCTGCTATTTCGGTAACCGTCTTTTGGCGAAGTTTCGCCATCGTAAGCGACATATCTTTCATCGCTTCCACGCCCTTGTACGCTATGGAAGTAACCGCCTCTTTGTAGTATCCGTACTTTTCGAAAAGTTCTACGAGGCGGCCGTAAAGTCCTTTCCCCTGCGCGGTGTAATAGCACACCATCTCGGCTGTCAGCATAGACGCGACTACTGCGTCTTTATCCCTTGCGTGCGTTCCCCTAAGGTATCCGTAACTCTCTTCGTAGCCGAAAATAAACGTGTATTCGCCGTTTCTTTCCCATTCTTTTATCTTTTCGCCGATAAATTTGAACCCGGTAAGCACGTTAAAAACGGTTACTCCGCCGTTTTTCGCTATTCTGTCGGCAAGCGTAGTCGTGACTATGGTTTTTACCACCGCAGGATTCGACGGCATTGTATTCGTTTCTTTAAGGCGAGTGATGATGTAGTCGAGCAGCAACGCGCCTATCTGATTGCCGTTAAGCAAACGGAACTTGCCCGAAAAATCCCTTACCGCAAGCCCCATTCTGTCGCAGTCGGGGTCGGTGCCGATCACTACGTCCGCGCCTATCTCGTTGCCGAGCGCAATTCCCATCTCCAAAGCCGCCGGGTTTTCCGGGTTGGGGATAGGCACTGTGGAGAATTCCGTGTCCGGTTCGGTCTGTTCTTTAACGCAAGTAACGTTAATCCCGATACGAGAAAGAATAGTCGTGACCGGGATATACCCCGATCCGTGTATGGGCGTGTATACGAGTTTCATTCTCTTGCCGTATTCTTTGACTACTTCGGGCGAAAGAGAGAGTTTTTCTATCTCGGAATAATAACTTTCGTCCACGCTCTTGCCGATAACGGTGACAAACTCGTTTAAGCGCACGTTGTCAAGCCCTTTTATGCTCTCGCCGAACTTAACTTCGTCTTTTCTGACGGAAAAATAATCGGTGATTTTATCGATAAACCCTACCACGACCGCCGTGTCTTCCGGGCTCATCTGCGCTCCGTCTTCGCCGTATACCTTGTATCCGTTGTATTCCTTAGGATTGTGACTTGCGGTAATCATAACCCCCGCTACCGCGCCCAAATGACGAATAGCGTACGAACACATCGGCACCGGATGAACGTTTTCAAAAATAAAACTCTTTATCTTGTACGCGCTCAGCACGCAAGCGACTTCCTTTGCAAACTCAAGACTGAACCTACGCGTGTCGTAACTTATCACAACGCCCCTGTCCATCGCTTTTTGCCCGAGAGAAACCACAAATTCCGCAAGCCCTGCCGTCGCGCGAGCAACGGTGTACGAGTTCATTCTGTAAGTGCCTACGCCCACTACACCGCGCATTCCTGCCGTTCCGAACGCAAGCGGCGCGGCAAACCTGTCCTTAATCTCTTCCGGATCGTCTTTTATAGCGTCAAGTTCCGCTCTCTCCGCTTGATTAACCTTTTCATACCATATATCGAAAGTCTCTTTTCCTACCATACTAATCTCCGAAAAACGTATTTGTTATTATTCTATCACCTTTTTCTTTTTTCCGCAAGCACCGGCAACGTGGGACGTTGCATCCCTTTACGGCAACGCCGAGCGTTGCATCTCATT
>CAJLYQ010000014.1 GCA_905210905.1 uncultured Christensenella sp.
ATTTTTTTCTATATAATTTCAAAGATAACAAAATCAATAAACAGAGGAGGTGCGGAAAATGGCTGTACCGAAGTCCAAAGTATCTAAACAAAGAGGAAATACGCGTTTTGCAAACTGGAAACTTAAGCCGCTTAACCTGGTTGAGTGCGCTCAGTGCCACGAATTGAAAAAATCGCATGAAGTTTGCCCTAAATGCGGATATTATGACGGCAAACCCGTCGTAATCGCAGACAACGACAACAAGTAATTTAACGTTTGCGGTATCTACACATTATTAAAAACGAAATAGAGGACGGTGCGCCTCTATTTCTTGTATAAAAAAAGAGGTAAAAAATGATAAAAATCGTTTTAGACGCATACGGCGGAGACTATGCGCCGAGCGAAATCGTTAAAGGCGCGATTAGCGCGGTAGAAGAAAAGGAAGGGTTTGAACTCGTTCTTTTCGGCAAAAAAGAAGAAGTAGAAAAAATTCTTTCCGAAAACGGTTATAACGGCAAAAGAATTATCGTAATCGACGCGCCCGAAGTAATTACCAACGACGAAGTTCCTACCGAGGCGGTAAGAAAGAAAACGAATTCTTCGCTTGTGTCCGCATTGAATTACCTTAACGAAAACGACGACGCAAAGGGGTTCGTGTCGGCGGGAAGTACCGGCGCAGTGCTTACCGGAGCGGTTCTTCTTTTGAAAAGGATCCGCGGAGTAAACAGACCTGCTCTTTGTCCGGTTTTGCCGACGGTTGCGGATAAAAACGTTTTACTTATGGACTGCGGAGCGAACGTCGAGCCTAAAGCGGTTAATCTTTTACAATTCGCCATAATGGCAAGCGCATATTCTAAGAGCGTGCTCGGCATAGAAAACCCGAAAGTCGGACTTTTAAGTAACGGAACCGAAGAAAAGAAAGGAAACACGCTCAATAAAGAAGCGTTTCCGATGCTGAAAGGCTGCGAAAAAATCGATTTTATCGGCAATATCGAAGGTCGCGACGTATTGTCAGGCGAGGTGGACGTCGTGATTTGCGACGGTTATTCGGGCAATATTTGCCTTAAATCGTGCGAAGGGACGGCGCTTACTATGTTTGAGTTAATCAAGAAGGGAATTTACGCCGGTGGACTCAGAGCAAAACTCGGATATTGGTTGCTTAAACCCGTTTTTAAGGGAGTAAAGCATAAAATGGATTATAACGACAACGGCGGCGCGGTTTTGCTCGGTTTGAAAAAAATCGTCGTTAAATCGCACGGAAGTTCGAAAGCGAAAGCGATTAAAAATTCCGTTTTGCAGGTTAAGTCGCTTTACGACAGCAAAGTAATCGAAAAAATAGAAAATGAACTCGCAACTCGTTAATTTGTCCGAAGCGGAAAAAATAATCGGCTATAATTTCATCGATAAATCGCTGTTAAGGACTGCGTTTACGCACTCTTCGTACACCAACGAGCATAAGTCGGCGGAGGATTATCAAAGGTTGGAGTTTTTGGGCGACGCCGTACTCGGACTCATTACCGGACTGCGACTTTTTCATATTTTCCCATCCGCAAAAGAAGGCGAACTGACCAAAAGAAGGGCTGCGCTCGTGAGCGCGGAAACCCTTGCCGCGGTTATTGACGAACTCGACCTTATAAAATATATGTCGGCAGGCGCAGGGCAGGCGACGCAAGACGTAATCCATTCGGAAAACGTAAAATGTGACCTTTTCGAAGCGATAATCGGCGCGATAGTCGTGGATTGCGGAGATAAAATAGACGAAGCGGAACGTTTTATCGAAAGAAATCTTACTAAGTATTTTAATAAACCTTGTATCGATTATAAGTCGAAAATTCTCGAATATTGTGCGAAGAAACATCTTAAATGTATAATCGATACCGAAAAAAACGACAACGTCAAACAACCGACGTTTACCGCAAAGATTTACGTCGAAGATAAACTCGTCGCAACGGGATCGGGCAAAAGTAAAATTGCGTCCGAAAGAGTCGCTTGCCGTTTTTATTACGAAAGTTTAGGTTTGTAACTTCTTTTGTTAAGTAAATAACTTCGTCCCTATCGGGACGATTTTTTTCTAAAAAAATTCTAAAAAAAGTATAAAATCAGTTGACAGCGGATAGAATAGTGATATAATAGAGTTAGCAATCAAAGATAAGGACTGCTAACAACAAGGCAAGCGAATTGCCAGAGGTAAAATGTCTACGGATAAACTGTCTGAGAGAAAGCAGAAAATATTGAAAGCGGTGGTTGACGAATACATTGCCAGTGCTTCGCCTATTTCCAGCGGGGAAATTAAAGCGAAGCATTTTGACGATATAAGCAGCGCGACTATCCGTAACGAACTTTCGGCGCTCGAAGAGATGGGGTATCTTATTCAACCGCACGTTTCGAGCGGAAGAGTTCCGTCGAAAAAAGCGTATGCGTTGTACGTTGATAAGTTTATCAAAAAGCAAGCGCTTACCAAAAGAGAAATTGCTCTTATCGAATCAACGTTTGATAAGCGTTTCGGCGCGATAGAAGATCTTGTCAAGAACACTGCCAAAGTAATAAGCGACGTAACGAATTACACGTCGGTAATAGTTTTGAAGAACATTAACGACGTAGTGATCAAAGCGGTAAAACTCGTTGAACTCGACGAACATACCGCGCTCGTGGTTATTATTACGGATAGCGGAATAATAAGAGATAACGTAATAAATCTTACGCAACATCTCGACGCGGCGTACGTTAAAGATGCAAACGCCCTTATAAACAAGATTTTCTCCGGGAAAAGCGTAAGCGAAATAACCGAAAAAGAAAATCTCGTGGAAGACGAGTTAAAAGACTTTCGCGAACTTTTAGACAATATACTTTCGATACTCGTTTCTTACGCCGAAAAAGACGACGCAAACGTTTACGTCGAAGGGCAAAGTAAATTTCTCGAATCGCCCGATCAGGATCTCGTGTCTACGAAGAACTTCCTTGAAGTCGTCGATACGAAGAGCCAACTTGCCGATTTTATCGAAGACGGAGCAGAACTCGAGTTTAACGTTAAGATAGGCAAGGACGAGAAAGGCGGAATCGACAAATGCGCCATAGTGACGGCTAAATACAGTTACAACGGCAAAGAACTCGGTTGCGCGGGAGTGATCGGACCGGAGAGAATGAATTACGGCAAGGTTTTGAGCGTGCTCGATTATATTAAGAAAACGCTTAACGGCATTGACGGAAAAAAAGACGGAGGTAATGATGACAGATAAAGAAGAAAAAGTCGTTACGGAAGATAATACAGAGGCGGTGGAAACGAGCGACGAAGAAATAGCCGTGGAAGAACCCGTCGTTATCGAAAACAAACCGAGCGAAGACGAAACGCAAAAAAAGATTAACGAATATAAAGATATTGCGCAAAGGCTTCAGGCGGAGTTCGATAATTATCGCAAACGTAACAACGAGAGCGTCAGAGTTGCTCGAAACGACGGAATAAACGACGTTGTAATCGCATTGTTCCCGATACTTGATAACTTTGAACGCGGACTTGCGGCGATCGAAGACGAAGCGGCGAAAAGCGGAATGGAACTTATATACAAACAAACAGTTGCGCTCCTTAATAAATTCGACGTGGAAGAAATCGACGCGCTTGGCAAGGAATTCGACCCGAAACTTCATCACGCGATAGCGCAATGCGAAGAAGAAGGCAAAACCGATATCGTAGTCGAAGTTTACCAAAAGGGTTATAAAAGAAAAGATAAGGTACTCAGACCTAGTATGGTAAAAGTAGCCAGATAAATAGAAATCAGATAAAAGGAGATTATGTATTATGTCTAAAATAATTGGTATTGACTTAGGAACCACTAACTCGTGCGTAGCCGTTATGGAAGGCGGCGAAGCGGTTGTTATACCGAACGCGGAAGGCGGAAGAACCACCCCGTCCGTAGTCGGATTTGCAAAAGACGGACAAAGACTTGTAGGACAAGTCGCTAAAAGACAGGCGGTTGTTAACCCCGAAAAAACCATTTCTTCGATCAAGAGAGAGATGGGCACTTCCTACAAAGTAAACATTGACGGAAAGAGTTATACTCCTCAGGAAATTTCCGCTATGATACTTTCCAAACTTAAAGCGGACGCGGAAGCGTATCTCGGACAAAAAGTAACTCAGGCGGTTATCACCGTACCTGCTTACTTCTCCGACAGCCAAAGACAGGCAACTAAAGACGCAGGCAAGATTGCCGGACTGGAAGTTTTGAGAATAATAAACGAACCTACCGCGGCTGCGCTCAGTTACGGTCTTGATAAAGACGGAAAGAACCAGAAAATCCTTATTTACGACCTTGGCGGCGGCACGTTCGACGTAAGTATTCTCGAACTCGGCGACGGCGTATTCGAAGTTCTCGCAACGAACGGCGACACCAGACTCGGCGGCGACGATTTCGATAACGAGATTATGAAATGGATCGTATCCGAATTCAAAAAGAACGAAGGTATCGATCTTTCTACCGATAAAATGGCGATGCAACGTATCAAAGAAGCGGCCGAAAGAGCGAAAATCGAACTTAGCGGCGTAACGAAAGCGAATATCAACCTTCCGTTTATCACCGTCGGACCTAACGGACCTTTGCATATAGATATGGATCTTACCAGAGCGAAATTCGACGATATGACCGCTTTCCTCGTAAACAAAACCATTGCTCCTACGCAGCAGGCTCTTAAAGACGCAGGAATTACCGCTGCACAAATCGACAAAGTTGTTTTGGTCGGCGGTTCGACGCGTATCCCCGCGGTATGCGAAGCGGTTAAGAAGATGACAGGTAAAGAACCTTATAAAGGAATCAACCCGGACGAATGCGTTGCTCTCGGCGCGGCTATTCAGGGCGGCGTTCTTGCAGGCGACGTTAAAGACGTACTTCTTCTCGACGTAACTCCGTTGTCTTTGGGTATCGAAACTATGGGCGGTGTGTTTACCAAACTTATCGACAGAAACACCACCATTCCTACCAAGAAATCGCAAATATTCAGCACTGCAAGCGACAATCAGACCAGCGTTGATATTCACGTACTGCAAGGTGAAAGAGCGATGGCTGCCGATAATAAGACGCTCGGCAGATTCGAACTTACCGGAATTCCGCCGGCAATGCGCGGAGTACCGCAGATCGAAGTTACTTTCGATATCGACGCAAACGGTATAGTAAGCGTTACCGCGGTAGACAAAGGAACGGGCAAATCCAACAACATCACGATTACCGCTTCGACCAACCTTACCGAAGACGATATCGACAAAGCGGTTAAAGAAGCCGAAAAATATGCGGAAGAAGACAAACAGCGTAAAGAACTTATCGAACTTAAGAACAACGCGGAACAACTTATTCTCGCTATCGACAAGACTCTTACCGAATCGGGCGATAAACTCAGCGACGAAGACAAAGTAACGCTTGAAAATGCCAGCAAAGAAGCGAAAGAAGCGCTTAACAAAGCAACGACCGTTGACGAAGTTAAGAACGTAACCGAAACTTTGAGCAAAGCAACGAATCCTATCTTCACCAAATTGTATCAACAAGCGCAAGCAAACAACGGAGGACAAGGCGGGGCTAACGGCGGAGCGGCAGACGACACCATCAACATCAACCCCGATGATATTAAATAATGGCTGAAACTAAAAACTATTATGACGTTTTAGGCGTTTCAAAAACAGCGAGTGCGGACGAAATTAAGTCCGCATATCGCCGTTTGGCGAAAAAATATCATCCGGACGTGTATGCGACCGCCGATGAAAAAACGAAGAAAGACGCCGAAGCGAAATTCAAAGAAATAACGCACGCATACGACGTGTTAAGCGATCCGCAAAAGAAAGCGGCATACGATCAGTACGGCAGCGAAGAAGGTCCCACGTTCAGCGGCGGTGGAAACCCGTTCGGAGAAGGAAGTCCTTTCGGCGGCGGTTTTGAAGATATTTTCAGTAATATTTTCAGCGGTTTTACCGGCGGCGGACGTTCGAACGCTCAGGCTAGAAGGGAAGCGAACGGCGACGATATAGAATGTGCGGTTAACCTTACCTTTAAGGAAGCGTGTTTCGGCGTTAAAGAAAAAGAAATTATCTTTAACCGTATGGAAAGATGCTCGACGTGTAACGGCACCGGATCGAAGTCGCCCACCGGAGTGCAGACCTGTACGCAGTGCAACGGTACGGGTACGGTTACGATGCAACAACGTACGCCTTTCGGCGTAATGCAAACGAGAACCGTTTGTCCGAAATGTCACGGCGAAGGTAAAATTATTCTCGAAAAATGCCCCGATTGCTTAGGAAAAGGCGTTATTCGCAAACAACGCAGACTTAAAGTCAATATCCCGGCAGGGGTAGACAACGGCAACACGATGACGATTGCCGGCGAAGGTTGCGCTCCCGTAGGCGGAAAAGGCGCAAACGGAAATCTTTTCCTTATTTTCAAAGTTGCGTCCCATCCCGTGTTCATCAGAGAAGGGGTAAATATCAGTTACGAACTTCCTATTACGATGACGCAAGCGGCGCTCGGAGCAAGAATATCCGTTCCTACGCTTGACGGTACGACAACGGTGGATATACCCGAAGGAACGCAGAACGGAACGGTAATAAGAGTGCGCGGCAAAGGCGTAAAGAATTTGCGCAAAGACACTTACGGCGATATGTACATTCACGTTATTGTCGACGTTCCGAAATCGCTTAACCTTAAACAAAAAGCCGCACTTCGCGAAGCGGAAGAACTTCTTGCAAAGGCGAAGTACGACCAAGTAGACAGATTCAATAAAAAATTGCGGGAAATGCAGTAATGAAATGGTATGAAATTACGGTAAATACTAACTCTGAAAGCACGGATTTAATTGCCGATGCTTTCTTTGCTATCGGGTGTTTGGGCGGCGTTAAAATCATCGATAAAAACGACGTTTTGGACGCACTGAAAAGCAATATGCTTTGGGATTACATAGACGAATCTTTGCTTAAAAACAGCGAAATTGCGAAAGTAAGCGGTTTTTGCACCGAAGAAGAACTTAAAACCAAACTTGCCGAACTGAGAGAGATAATAGAATCGAACCGTTATCCGGCAGGAGAAATCACCGTCGGTGAAGTCGACGACGAAAGTTGGTACGAAAGTTGGAAAAAATACTATGCGCCCATAGAAATCGGCAGATACGTAATCGTTCCTAAATGGATTAACTACGAACCGAAGGAGGGTTTTGTTAAAATCCTTATCGATCCGGGTATGGCGTTCGGAACGGGCGAGCACGAATCCACAAAAATGTGCCTTATGCTTTTGAGCGACGTCGAAGTAAAAGACAAAGACGTGATAGACGTAGGAACGGGAAGCGGAATTCTCGGCGTTGCGGCGATGCTCAGCGGCGCGAAAAGTTGTTATATGTGCGATATCGACAGCGTTGCTGTAAAAGCCGCTACCGAAAATGCCGCGCTTAACGGAGTAGACGATAAAGTCAATATCGAATTAGCCGATTTGCTTACAAAAGAAGAAAAAACCGCAGATATTATTCTTGCAAACCTTACCGCAGATATATTGATAAGACTTTCTTCCGACCTGACGAAGCATATTCGTAAAGGTGGCACGCTAATTTGTTCGGGCATAATCCACGAAAGAAAACAAGAAGTGATCGACGCGTTTATCAAAGCGGGACTGACGCTTGTCGACGCAAAAAAGATGGGCGAATGGAACGGTTTGCGTTTTATTTATTGATTTATGGACTTAAAACGTTTCTTTTGCGATGAAAAAATCAACGGCGATACCGTCGTCCTTACGGGCGACGAGTTTTATCACGCCGTGAAAGTAACTCGCCATAAAGTCGGTTACAAACTCGTAGTTTCAGACAACGACGGGTTCGATTATTTATGCACGATTACCGAAATCGGAAAAGATTTTCTTACGGCGAAAATCGAAGAAAAAACGCTTAATCCCGTCGAATCGGATTTTACGCTGAATTTATACATAGGGAACAATAAAGATCTGGATGTTGTAGTTCAAAAAGCCGTAGAACTCGGCGTGAAGACCGTTATACCGTTCGTTTCACAGCATTGCAACGTAAAAAAAGTCAACGGAGAAAGACTAGATAAAATCGTAACGGAAAGCAGTAAACAATGCGGAAGAGCGATTAAAGCAATCGTTCGGGAGCAAATAGATTTCGATAAAGTCGTCGAAGAAACGAAAAACGGTAATACTTATCTTTTTTACGAATACGAGAGCGAAAACAAAGTTGCTGACTCGAAAATAGATTTCGACAAGGGAATTAACGTTATTATCGGGCCGGAAGGCGGTTTTTCCGAAGAAGAAATAAAAAAAGTGAGAGAAAACGGAATAAAGACGTACACTCTCGGCAAACGGATTATGAGAGTTTGCACCGCCGTAGTGGCGTCGTGCGTGCTTGTAAACGAGAAAGCGGACGGTGCTAAGAAATGAAAGTAGCGGTTTTTAATCTCGGTTGCAAAGTAAATCAATACGAATGTGACGTTATCAGCGAAAAACTTTCTTTCGAAGGACACGAAGTAAGCGAAGGTTTGGTTTTTGCCGACGCATACATTCTCAATACCTGTGCCGTAACCGGCGAAGCGGAAAGAAAATCCCGTCAGGCTGTGTCGAGATGTCTTGCGCTCAACCAGAATGCGAAAATATTCGTTTTGGGGTGCGCGTCGCAAAAAGCCCCGGACAGTTTCAAAAAAGACGGCGTGCTTTATATATCTGGCACTGCGGATAAATTTGCCGTTACGGAACGAATTTTTGACGAAAACCTTACAGAAAACAACGCCGATACTCCGATTAAATACGAAGAAGGGTCTTTAACGACTCCGCACAGAACGCGCGCATACGTAAAGATACAAGACGGTTGCAATCATTTTTGTTCTTATTGCATTATACCTTATCTGCGCGGACGCAGTCGTTCGAGAACGATCGAAGACGTCGTTAAGGAAGTTCGCGCGCTTGCTCCGAAAACCAAAGAAATCGTTCTTACCGGAATCGATCTGATGGATTTCGGCAAAGGAACGGGCAGGGGATTGAACGAACTTTTCTCTGCGATAAAAGACGTAGACGTAAGAATACGTTTAGGGTCGATTTATGCTGAAAAAATAACCGAAGAATTACTGGACAGTATGTTTTCGATGAAAAAGTTTTGTCCGCATTTTCATTTGTCGTTGCAGAGCGGCGACAACGACGTATTAAAAAAAATGAATCGTCGTTATACTGCCGAAGAGTATCTCGAAAAAATAAATTTAATAAGGAAATACGACGAAAACGCAGGAATTACTACGGACGTTATCGTAGGTTTTCCCACGGAAACCGAAGAAGGATTTGAAAACACGGTTAAATTCGTGAAAGAAGCGAAGTTTTCGGATATTCACGTTTTTCCGTTTTCGGCAAGGAGTGGCACAAGAGCGGCAAGTTTTCCGCCCATAGATAAAACGGAGATGATCAGACGGAAAAAAATTCTTGCCGACGTAAAAAGAGATTTGCATTACGCATTTCTTGAAAAGAACGTCGGAAAAGAGCAGGAAGTGCTTATCGAAGAAGAAAAAGAAGGGTACAACGTCGGTTATTCTCGTAACTACGTAATAGTTTATACGAAAAAACAAGGCGAAATCGTGACGGTTACGCCGAATAAAATCGAAAAAGACGGATTAAAGGAGGAGTAAAAATATGTCCGACTGTTTATTTTGTAAGATAGCCAACGGCGACGGAGCAAAAATATTCGAAAACGAAGATTTAGTTATCATCAAAGATATTGCGCCGCAGGCAAAACTTCATTATCTCGTAATTCCTAAACAACATTTTGACGATATAACCGAGATTGCGCAAAAAAATCCCGAATTACTATCGAGAATTTTTGCCGTAATCGCCGAAAAACAAGAAGAAATGGGTTTATGCGGCGGATTCAGACTTATATCGAATAAAGGAAACGACGGGTGCCAAAGCGTAAAGCATTTGCATATTCATTTGCTCGGAGGAGAAAAACTTTCCGAAAAAATGGGTTAACCGGTCGTTGAAAAAATGAACAGAAAAAAAAATATCGGATTTCGTTCCGATATTTTTTTTAATTCTCAGTACTTTCTTTTTTTAGCGTTTTCGGCTTTCTTTTTTCTCCTTACGCTGGGTTTTTCGTAAACTTCATGACGTTTGAGATCTCCGATAATGCCGTCGTTCGAGCATTTTCTTTTCCAACGACGAAAAGCGCTATCTACGGATTCGTTTTCTTTTACGTATACGGTTGCCATTGAGTTTCACCCCCTTGCTAAGGAATTTCGAATGTATTTTATATTATTTTTTTATCTTTGTCAATCGATTTAACGGAAAAGGGATTATTTTGTCTTATTTTGTCGAAAATGGTCTTAACTTGTCGCGAAGGGAGAAAAAACTCGAAAAAAAGATAAAATGGAATAAAAACACGGAGGCACATATGAATAGAAAAAACAACGAATGGAAAAAATACATTAAAGAAGCGAAAATGCGACTTAACCAAAGCAGGTTTCAGCCTTTGGACAACGAAGTATTCTATCTCAACTCGCAAAAACTCACAAGACAGGATTTATCGAGATTAAACAGTACCGTGGCGGAAGTCGTGGCTAGCGACGATTTTTATCCGAACCCGCTAGGAAAAATGATCGATAAAGACGTATACTCCACGTTAAGCGAAGAATCGAAAACGAAATACATATTCGATTTAAGCGCGATTTATTTAAGTTTAAGGGCAAAATTTAAGAAATAAGGCACTTTTTAGGATAAAAATCATCTAGGATACTTGTCGAAGTTTGTCGAATAATATCAGCGGTAGGAGAGATGGAGACAAGTAACGCCGGATTTGTGCAGCAATTAAAGGATAAACTCGACATAGTTGACGTTATTTCGAGTTACGTCCCGCTACAAAGAAAAGGTAGGGATTACTGGGCGTGTTGTCCGTTTCATCACGAAAAAACTCCTTCTTTTCAAGTAAAAACTTTTCATCAATATTATACTTGCTACGGTTGCGGAAAAAGAGGCGACGTCATCAACTTCGTAATGGAGATGGACAAACTCACTTTCGGCGAAGCGATTGAAAAACTTGCTAAAATCGCCGGATTGGAAGTGCCGGAACGCGCCGTAGACGCCAAATACAAACAACAAAAAGAAAAACTTGAAAAAATTTATGCGGTAAACAGAGAAGCCGCACTTTTTTACCATAACGTTTTACGAACCGAAGCGGGCGAAATCGCGCTGCAATATCTTGCCGGACGGCAACTTACTCAAGAAACGATAAGAAAATTCGGTATCGGATATTCTCCCG
The DNA here is from genome assembly GCA_905210905.1 of uncultured Christensenella sp. Classification (GTDB taxonomy): domain Bacteria; phylum Bacillota; class Clostridia; order Christensenellales; family DTU072; genus CAG-1782. Next base: position 11,239 of record CAJLYQ010000014.1, read on the forward strand.
ATTTTAATTCGCTCGTATCTTACCTTAAAGGAAAAGGCTATTCCGTCGAAACGATGAGGGAGGCCGGAGTAGTCGGCGTTACCGACGACGGCAGACCGTACGATTTTTTTGGGAAAAGGCTTATGATTCCCATTATTTCCGCATCGGGTAAGGTAGTCGGCTTTACCGGAAGAAGTCTTGAAAAAAAACCGGATCACGCAAAATATAAAAACACGTCCGCAACGCTTGCGTTTAACAAACGTAAAAATTTGTTCGGAATAAATATGTACAAACAATACGTCCCGTCCGGGAACAGGGCGATGATACTCGTCGAAGGGCATATGGACGTGATAAGTCTTTTTCAGGCGGGAATACGCAACGTAGTCGCGTCTATGGGAACGGCTCTTACTCCCGAACAATGCAAGGAGATTAAACGTTTTGCGGACATAGTTTACGTTTCTTACGACGGCGATTCCGCAGGTCAAGCCGCCACTCTGAAAGGGTTGTCGCTCCTTAAAGACGAAGGGTTGGAAGTAAAAGTAGTTTGTCTGAAAGACAATCTCGACCCCGACGATTACGTAAAAAAATACGGCAAAGACGGATATTTGAAACTCGTCGACGAAGCGTTGCCGTTAGTTGATTTCAAACTCAAAAAAATAGAAGAAAAATACGCGTTTAACAGTTACGACGAAAGGGTCAAATACGTAAAAGAAGCGGTAGGCGTTTTGTTCGGACTCGACGAAGTCGAAAAAGCGGTTTATACGGAAAAAGTCAGCAAAATCAGCGGTTTGTCGCAAGACAGAATCGTATCCGCGTTGCAGGCGGAAAGTCCGCAGGAAGCGCTCAACGAACGAGAAAAAAAAGAAGAGCCGCAAGTTAAAGAAACGAACGCGCTTGATATTGCGGAAAAATACGTGCTTGCAAGTATGATTTTCGGCAAAGAGTACGCAATGTTCGGCGACGCGATAAAAGAATATTTCGATTATCCGGGACACGCCGCTGCGTTCGAGTACGTTTTATCGTGCGCAAAAGATTCGACTATGCCCGTTGCGGCAAGGTTGTACGACGTTACGGACAAGGAAGACGCGGATTCGATTATCGGTGCTCTGGAAGCGGTTAAAGCCGATAAACAACAAATTTTTTACGAAGAATGTGTTAAAAAACTGCATAAACGGTACGTAGATAAGGAAATAAAGAAAACGATAACGGAATTGAATACTGAAAAAGACGAAGAAAAGAAACGGCAATTAAAAACGAAATTAGTTGCCCTTACGCAGATGAAAAAGTAATTAAAGAGAGGTGCTGTATGCCGGAATACGACGAACGCAAAAAACAAGAACTGGAAAAAATACTCGAAGCCTATAAGGAAAAGAAGGCGATCCCCGAAGACGAACTTCTTAACCGTATGGACAGGTTGCAACTCGACGCGAAAGAACTCGACGAAGTTTACGATTTCCTTGCAAAAAAAGGGATTAAGGTCATTAACGTAGAAGAGCAGAGCAAGATAAACGACCAGATGCTCCAAAAAATAATGAGCGAAGTCAATATCGACGACTCGGTTAAGATGTACCTTAAAGACATCGGAAGAGTTCCGCTTTTGAGCGCGCAGGAAGAACTCGAACTTGCCGAAAAGATGAGCCAGGGTGACGAAGAAGCAAAGAAACAACTCATCAATGCCAACCTTCGTCTTGTCGTAAGTATTGCAAAGAGATACGTCGGACGCGGTATGCAGTTTCTCGATCTTATACAAGAAGGGAATTTAGGTCTGATGAAAGCCGTGGAAAAATTCGACTACACGAAGGGATTTAAGTTCTCTACTTACGCTACCTGGTGGATTCGTCAGGCAATCACTCGTTCACTCGCCGACCAGGCAAGAACCATTCGTATTCCCGTGCATATGGTGGAAACGATTAACAAACTCACGAAAGTGAGCAGAACGTTGCTCCAAAAACTGGGAAGAGAACCCACACAGTCGGAAATAGCAGAAGCGATGGGTATTCCCGAATCGAAAGTCGTTGAAATTCAAAAAATAGCGCACGATCCCGTTTCTCTCGAAACTCCTATCGGCGAAGAAGACGACAGCCATTTAGGGGATTTTATCGAAGATAAAAGCACGGCAAGCCAGATCGACATTGCCGAAATGAAAGAGCGCAAAGCGCTTATCGAAGAAATTCTTACGGGTCTTGCGCCCAGAGAAGCGGCGGTCCTTATTCTTCGTTACGGTTTAAGGGATAATCGTCCGCGTACGCTCGAAGAAGTCGGCAGAGAATTTAACGTAACCAGAGAAAGAATCCGTCAGATCGAAGCGAAAGCACTCCGTAAACTTCGTCACCCCAACAAGATGAAAAAATTCCAGGATTTTCTCGGTAACTAATGATACGACTCAGCGAGCGCTTAAACGCCATACTCGACGTTTGTGAAACTAACGGCGGAATAATTGCGGATATAGGATGCGACCACGGGAAACTGATTTGCGTGGCGGTTCTTTCCGGCAGGTGCGAAAAGGGAGTAGGCGTAGACATAAGCGGTTTTAGTTTGCGTAAAGCAGTCGAATATGCCGAACAGTGCGGCATATCGGACAGGATAGATTTTTTTGAAGGGGACGGTTTCAGCGTAATACCTTATCCGGTTGATACCGCGATTATCGCAGGAATGGGCGGAATAGAAATTACGCACATTTTATCGCAACCGCATCAAGCAAAAAAATACGTTCTTTCACCGCATCAAGATTCTCACGTATTACGCCGTTTTATGGCGGAAAACGGTTTTTGTGCGGAAAAAGACTTCGTTATCGAAGACAAAAATAAGTTTTATCCGATAATAGTTTGCAAAAAGGGTACGTGCGACTATGTCGGCGAAGAATTCTATTTAGGAAAAAATTATCCGCCGCGCCCCGATTACGAAAAACGTAACGAAAAAAGGCTGGCATATCTAAGAAATATCGCAAAAGGTTTTGCGTCGAGCGACAACGCGTCCGAAGAGATCAAAGAAGAACTGGAGGCTCTTTCGTTATGGGAAAAATCAAAGACGTCATAAAGGCAATAGAAGAATTTGCTCCGCGTTCTCTTCAAGGGGATTTTGATAATTGCGGATTAAAATTAGGCGACGTTGAAAACGAATTACACGGCGTTTTGGTAACTTTGGATACAAACGAAGCCGTTGTCGACGAAGCAATTGCAAAAAATTGCAATTTAATAATAGAACATCACCCTTCGATTTTTCACGCTGTGAAAAAATTCGATTACGCATTGCCGCTTACTAAGGCAATGACGAAAGCAATCAAGAACGATATTGCGATTTATTCGGCGCATACGAACGTTGATTTTGCGGACGACGGATTAAACGATTACGCCGCGAAACAATTAGGTTTACTTAACGTAAGAAAAACCGGCGAGCCGTGCGATCCGAGAATGGGAGAACTCGAAAAAGAAGTTACGCTCGAAGAGTTTTATCAAACGGTAAAGAAAACGTACAACGATAAAAACGCCACGTATATAGGCGATCCGAATAAAATTATAAGGAGAGTGGCGGTCGTTAACGGCGGAGGAGGTTCGCACGAGGACGATTTACTGACGGCGGTTCGTTCGGGAGCGGACGTTTTTGTTACGGGCGACGTAAAATATAGCGTTGCACGTTTGGCAAAAGACGCAGGATATGCTATAATACAAGTTGGTCACTACGATAGCGAGCAAGGTTTCTCCGATTTAATGTCGGATTTGCTCGAAAAAGTGATCGGAAAAGAAAAAATATACAAAGCAACGACCTTGCTTAATCCGTATAACTGACGAGGAGGATGGAAATGTCCGTACAAAAAATATTAGAATATCAAAAAATCGATATGAACGTCTACAAGATAGAGAAAGACTTCGCACAATCCGAGCAAGCAAAAAGAGTGATGAGCAGAAAATCGGAAATTAAAAACAAGCGCGATATGCTCGATACGTTGGCGTCCGAATTAGAAAAAAGTTACGCTCTTCTTAACTCCTTGGAGCAAAAACTTCTCGACGAAGACGCTCAGGGCAAGGAATTCGAAACCGATTTTTCGGATTTTTCCGACTTAAAAGACTTCGATAAATACGAAAAGAACTTCACGAAATACGAAGAAGAAGTTCGTAATTTGATTAAGGATATCCAAAAAACGATCAGCAAAATTGCCGAAATAAGCGATAACAATCAAAAAATCAACAACCAAATTACGAAACTCGTAGCCGATTTTAACTTGTCAAAAGTCGAGTTGGAAAAGAAAAGAAAAGAACTTGCCGTTTCGGCGATTCCGTTTGCGAAAAAACTGAAAGAAATCGAACCCGAAGTCGATGAAAAATATCTTACTAAATACAAGGAACTTCGCGCGAAGAAGAAAATGCCGGCGTTCGTTCCTTACATCGACGGAAACTGTATGGGTTGCGGTATCGGAATCGAAGTCGAAGTGGGTAAATATATGAACAACCCGTTTGATTGTGCGGAATGTCCGCATTGCGGAAGAATCGTCTATAAAATGAATTAACGTCTTATTTTAAGCATACATTTTCGTGAGGTGATTTATGCATTTTACGAAAATGAACGGCTTAGGTAACGACTATATTTTCATAGATTGTACGGAAAAAACCGTTGAACTCGGTCCGAAACAAATCGTAGCGTTATGCGACAGACATTTTGGTATCGGGGGCGACGGAATAGTTATGATAACAAAGTCGCAATCTGCGGATTTCGGAATGACAATATACAATTCCGACGGAAGCCGGGCGGAGATGTGCGGCAACGCGCTCAGATGTTTGGCGAAGTTTGCTTATAACAACAAACTTACACGCGAAAAGTACCTTAAAATAGAAACCGACGGCGGAATGAGATTCGTCAAAATAAACTCCGACGGAACCGTTACCGCAAATATGCGTAAGCCTAAATCCGACTTTGAACCGACGATAGTACGGCTAGATACGTCGATACAAGGTTACAAGGTGAACACGGGCAATCCGCATTTTGTCGTATTTTGCACTTCTTTCGACGAGTACTTTGACGAGTATGCGGAAAGATTAAGCAACAAAACAGACGTTTTCCCTGCGAAAACGAACGTTGAGTTCGTTAAATTTTTTCCGTCCGACAACAAAGCGGTCGTGAGAGTTTACGAAAGGGGCAGCGGAGAAACGCTGGCTTGCGGTACGGGTGCGACGGCGGTATTCGAAACGGCGTATAAGTTCGGTTATCTTAAAGATAACGCCACGGTCGTTCTTAAGGGCGGGAATTTGTCTTTGACTCATAACAGCAAAGGCGAAGTACTCGTGACGGGCGACGCAAAATTTAATTACGAAGGGAGAACGGAAATACTGAACGATGGTTAAAGTAAACAAAAACTACGGAAATATTAAAGAAACGTATCTTTTCAGCGAAACGGCAAAAAGGATTGCCGCTTTTTCCGCTAACAATCCCGACGTTAAAGTCATTAAAATGAGCATAGGCGACGTAACGAAGCCGCTTGCTCGCGACGTTGTCGAAGGAATGAAAAAAGCCGCTTGCGAAATGGGAACTCTCGAAGGTTTCCACGGATACGGACCCGAACAAGGCTATCCGTTTTTGAAAGAAAAAATAAAAAACTATTATAAAAATGAAATGAACGTCGAACTTGACGCGGACGAGATATTTATTTCGGACGGCGCAAAAAGCGACATAGCGAATATCACCGACTTGTTTTCGAACGAAAACGTAATCGTCGTACCCGACCCGGTTTATCCGGTTTACGTTGACAGCAACGTTATGCTAGGAAGAAAGATAGTTTATATTAAAGGATCGGAAGAAAACGGCTTTTTACCTATGCCGGACGAAAACACGGAAGGAGATATATTTTATCTTTGCTCGCCAAACAATCCCACGGGATCGGCGTATACCGTAGATCAACTTAAAATATGGGTAGATTTCGCCTTGAAAAAGCAAGCGATAATTCTTTTTGACGCCGCATACGAAAGTTTCGTTACGACCGACGTCGCTCGTTCTATATATCAAGTGGACGGAGCGAAAAACTGCGCCATAGAATTTTGCTCATTATCAAAAACCGCAGGGTTCACCGGCACGAGATGCGGTTATACGGTTGTGCCGAAAAATTTGGTTTTCGACGGTTTCAGCCTTAATAAAATGTGGTTAAGACGACAAACTACGAAGTTTAACGGAGTAAGTTACGTCGTTCAGCGCGCAGCGGAGGCGGTTTTCTCGGAAAACGGGCTGAAAGAAGTAAGACAAACTATAAAATATTATCAAAGAAACGCTTTAATCATCATAGAAACGTTAAAACGTCTCGGAATAAGTTTTACGGGCGGAGTTAATTCTCCGTACGTTTGGTACAAAGTTCCCGACGGAATGACGAGTTGGGAATATTTCGATTATTTACTTTCCGGGTGCGGTGTTGCAGGAACACCGGGCAGCGGTTTCGGCGAATGCGGAGAAGGATATTTCCGTCTTACCGCATTCAATACGTATGAAAATACGGTAGAAGCGATGCGCCGGTTGGAATTACTATACAAAAAAAATTAAATATAACGGAGGTTATACAAATGAGTGTTACAATACTTGTCGGAGCACAATTCGGCGACGAAGGTAAAGGCAAAATCGTAGACTATCTTGCCCAGAAAATGGATATGGTAGTACGTTTTCAGGGCGGAGATAACGCAGGTCATACGGTTGTAAACGAAGACGGAGCGTTCAAAATGCACCTAATTCCGTGCGGAATTTTCAAAAAAGGATGCAAAGTTCTCGCCAACACGGGTATGGTTATTAACCCCGACGAATTTATCAACGAACTTAAACAGTTTACGGATAACAACGTAGATATAAGCAACGTTTATATTTCGTCCAGAGCGACTATCCTTATGCCTTATCACGTCGAACTCGACGGACTCGGCGAGAAGACGGGTATTTCTATCGGAACGACTAAACGCGGTATCGGATACGCTTACGCCGACAGAATGAGAAGAACGTCCCTTCGTTTTGAAGATCTTCTCGACTTAGAGTATTGTAAAGGACGTATTGCGAAGATAATGCCGAGAATTAACGCGGAACTTGCCGCACTCGGCGGTAAAACGTTTTCCGAAGAAGAAGTATTCGAAAAATGCGCATTTTGGGCGGAAAAACTCGGTCATATGATCGTAGAACCCGTTTCTTTCGTAAACAACGCCATAAACAACAACGAACATTTACTCTTCGAGGGTCAACTCGGCGTAATGAAAGATATCGATCTCGGTATTTATCCTTTCGTTACTTCGTCCAACCCCGTTGCCGCGTACGCTGCGGTAAGCGGTGGTTTCCCGGTAAGTAAAATTAACGAAATCGTAGGCGTAATGAAAGCCTTTACTTCCGCCGTAGGCGACGGACCGTTCCCGACCGAACTTTTCGGAGCGGAAGCGGACGGATTCAGAGGACAAGGCGGTCATATCGACGACGAATTCGGCGCAAGAACCGGCAGAGCGAGAAGACTCGGTTGGCCCGATCTCGTAGTAGTAAAATACGCTGCAATAGTTAACGGTTTTACTTCCATCGCAATTTGCAAAATCGATAAACTCGATACTTACGACGAAATCAAAGTTTGTTATGCGTATAAACTTAACGGAAAAGTTATAGATTATATGCCGAACGCAAGAGATTTGTATAAAGTAGAACCCGTTTATACGACGCTTAAAGGTTGGAAAAAAGACACGAGCAAAATCAGAAACTACGAAGAACTTCCTGCCGAAACGAAACAGTATATCGAATTTATCGAAAAAACCGTCGGCGTACCCGTTAAATATATCGGCGTAGGTCCTGCAAGAGAAGATCTTATCGTTAAAGAATAATCGAAAAAAACTCATAATATTTTTAAGCCCGCTTTTTTACGGCGGGCTTTTTCTTTGGCAAAAAGTAATATCTCTTTTCTTTTTCTACGACGTTTTCGTCAATAAACCAACCGATAAACGGACAAACGAGAAAACAGGCAACAACGTTAAATAAAGTATGGAAAAGAGCAATTTTTGTATCCATAGCAACATTTAATCCTAAGAAAAAGTCAAGCAGACGCGAGTAATAAGCGACGATAAAAAATATTGCGGGAATAAGGTTAAAAATAAAGTTAAAGGTTGCTACGCGTACGCTTTTCTTCGTTTTTCCGAGAGATACCAAAAATATCGTAGAACACGTTCCGATATTCGCAGCCATAATCATAAATAATGCGTTCGGTAACGTAAGCGCGTTTATTTTAGCAAACGATATAATCAGTACGCTTACCAAAGAAGAACTTTGACAAAGCGCGGTAAGGATAAGGCAAACGAAAAACGGGACGAACGGATTAGGAGAAAAGAGAAAGTCCGGTCTGATATTCTTCACAAGTTCCGGTACGGCGTTTTTTATGATGGAAAAACTTATAAAAATCACCGAAAAACCGCTTACGGCGAGCGCGTATTTTTTATTTTTTTCTTTTTTTGTCAGCATCAGGAACAAAACGGAAAAGAAAACAAGAGAGGAGAAAATCGCTCCGACGGACACGTTTTGCATCAAAGCAAGGTATGCGGTAGCAGTTGTGCCGATATTGCTCCCCGCTATGGCAAAAAACGTTGTTTTTTCGGTTATTTTTTCTTTATCGCGCAGAGCGGTAAGCACGCTGTTTATAGCCGAAGAACTCTGAGTAATCGCCGCAGAAAAAACGCCGCAAACAAACGAAAAGAAGGGCTTTCCGAACAATTTTTCCGTTTTGGGGGAAAGAGAATAATTCTTATCGAAACATTTATCTATGGTGTAAATTCCGAAAAGAAACAAACCTACGCCGCTTACGAACGTTAAAATTAACCTCAGCATTACATAAAAAGATTATTTTCGATTGTTAAAATTATGCGTAAAAAACCGATTTTTGTCTTGTCATTGTTTTTTATATGTGTTATTATATTAAATGTAAATATTAGGGAGGTATGTATGAAGTCTTTTTGGCAAAACAAACGCATTTTTAACGTTAACAGTTTGACAAGATACGCAAGCGGATTTCCTTTGTCGGCTGAAAATATATATAAAATCATAAAATTAAGCGGAGACTGGAAGTTCAAATTCTGTCCCACGGTTTTCGATATTCCCGAAAATTTCGGTTCGAAAGATTTTAACGACAGTGATTTCGGAACGATGAAAGTCCCTGCCGAATGGCAGATACAGGGCGTAGATACGCCGATATATACCAACATCGTATATCCGTACGCTATCGAATCGAAAAATCTTCTCAGAGTACCCAAAGTTTACGGAAAAAAAACCAGTGCCGGACTGTACGTATGCGAGTTCAATCTTAATACGCTTAAAGACAAATATTTTATTCATTTCGGCGGAGTAAATTCCTGTGCGGAAGTTTATCTGAACGGCGAATTCGTCGGCTACAGCGAAGATACGTTCGATTTTCAGGAATACGACGTTACGAATTTCGTAAAAGAAGGAAAAAATACGCTTTCTGTAATCGTCTACAGATACTGTACCGGAAGTTATCTCGAAGATCAGGATATGTGGCGTCTAAGCGGTATTTTCCGCGACGTTTATCTTATTAACAAACCCGTCACAGAAATAGCGGACGTTTACGCAAGAAGCGAATTCTCCGGCGATAAATACGACGCGGCGAATTTGATTATAGACGCAAAAATCGGCGGAATTAACCCTTCGGACAAACTTACTTTAATTACCGAAGTATTCGACGCGACTAACGCGCTCGTAAGGAAAACAGAAAGAACCGTTACCGGCGAAAAGGTTGTTTTTGAAGAAAAATTCGACGAAGTGACCGCTTGGTCGCACGAAAATCCTTATCTTTACAGAATAGATTTTACGCTCGTCAAGAACGGAGAATTCGAAGACAAGAGAAGTATTAACTTCGGGTTCAGAGAAGTAAAAATCGTACCTATGATCGACGGAAAAGGTCCGTTTATTTTGCTTAACGGAAAACCGCTTAAATTCCGCGGTGTAAATCGTCACGAATTCCATCCTGAATACGGTCACGCCGTACCTGCCGAACTTATCTACAAAGATTTGTTGCTTTGCAAGGAAAACAACATTACGGCAATCCGTACTTCGCACTATCCGAACAGCAGGATTTTCTACGATTATTGCGATAAACTCGGTATACTCGTTATGTGCGAAAACAATCTTGAAACGCACGGACTCAGTATGTTTATACCCGGAAACAGCAAATTATGGACGAAACAATGCGTATACAGAATGGAAAATATGGTTAACACCTATAAAAACCATCCGTGTATAATAAGTTGGTCGCTGGGCAACGAAGCAGGTTTCGGTAAATCGTTCGTTGAAATGAAAAAAGCGGCGCTTGCGATAGACAAAACCCGTTTTATCCATTACGAAGAAGATATTACCGGCAAAATTAGCGACGTTTTCAGCGAAATGTACGCTCACGTCGAAAAAATGGACGCACTCGGACAAAACAAGAGAGTATCGCACTGTTTCTTTACCGTTTTCAGACCGCTCGGAGTATCTTATTCTCCCGCAAAATACAGAGATTTACCGTATATAGAATGTGAATACGCTCACTGTATGGGTAACAGTTTGGGCAATTTTGCGGACTATTGGGCGAAATTTAAGCAATACGACAGACTTGCAGGCGGATTTATCTGGGACTTTGCCGATCAGGCGATTAAACACGTAGCGGAAGACGGAACCGTAGAATATCGCTACGGCGGCGACTTCGGCGACGTGCCGAACGCAGGCGTGTTCTCCTTTAACGGAATAGTAAAAGCGGACAGAACCCCGAACCCTGCTTTATACGAAGTTCGCAAACAGTATCAGATGGTTGATTTTTCTTATGAAAACGGGACTATAACCGTTAAAAACGGTTTTATGTTTACCGACATCGACAAATACGAACTTACGCTTACTTTCCTTACCGACGGCGAGGAAACTTTGACGAAGAAAATCGTTCTTGGATCCGTACCTGCAGGAGAGCAGTGCAAAATCGAAATCGACGCGCCCGAAACGGACGGCGAACAAACCGTTCTTTGCGAACTCAAAGCGCCGAACGACGACAGAGTCGTCGCGTACGAACAATTCATCGTTAAAGAAGGCACGCTTGATTTAACCGAACCTACCGGAACGATGTCCTGCGACGAAGCGAACTATTGGGAATATCGTATATACAACGACAACGTTCAATACATAGTCGACAAAGTTACCGGCGGAATAACGAGCATTAAGAAAGGAAACGTAGAAATACTCCGTAGTCCCGTAATGCCCAACTTCGTACGTGCGACCATAGACAACGATCGTTACGAACAAGTTGATATTCCTATAGTCAAGAAAATTATGGGCGTATATAAATTCCATAACGCGCAAAAGAAAATCGCGCCTAAGAAAAACGTTCGTATGGAGAATAAAGACGGTGTAGTTTCCGTAATAATGGACTGGAAGTTCAAATACGGCAAAGTTTCTACGAAATATACGTTCTTTAACGACGGAATCGATATGGAACTTATGGTTAAACCGCGTTGCGAACTCGTTCGTTACGGATTTACCTTCGGAATGAGGGAAGCGGTCAAAAATATGGCGTTTTACGCAAACGGACCGTTCGAAAACTACTGCGACAGAAATTCCGCAGCGATACTGCGCAAATACGAAGGCGTTGCGGAAGACTTTAACCACGAATATCTTTCTCCGCAAGAAAACGGAAACCATACCGGAGCAAGGTATCTTAGTCTGGGCGACGAAATAAACGGGCTTGTAGTTTTGGCAAAAGATAAGCCTTTCGAATTCGGAGTTTTGCCTTATTCGATGGAAAAACTCGAAAAAGCGGATCACGAACACGAACTCATAAAAGACGATCACTACACCGTAACCATTGACGGTAAACAAAGGGGTGTAGGCGGCGATACTCCGGCGATGGCTTGTTTGAAAACTCCTTACAAGATAAATCCCGGTACCGTGCACAGACTTGCGTGCAGAATTATCGTTAAGTAACAATGAAAGGACTTGTATTAGAAGGCGGCGGCGCAAAAGGAGCATTCCATTGCGGCGCCGTCAAGGCATTATATGACTACGGTTACAAATTCGACGGCGTTGCAGGCACGAGCATCGGCGCGATTAACGGTGCTCTTATTGCGCAAGATTGCGGTTACGAAAAAATGTACGACGTTTGGACGAGCGTCACGGCAGAAGACATAACCCACTTCGATAACATAGAGGTCGGTAAACTGTTTAATCGCGAGTTCAGCAAAAAAACTGTTTCTTACTGGGGCAAACAGGTATTGAAAGTCGTATCTAATCTCGGCGTTCCCACGGATAAAGTAAGCGAATACCTACATAAAATCATTGACGAAGATAAACTTCGTTCTTCGCCGATGGATTTCGGAATAGTAACGTACTGTTTAAGCAACAGAGAACCGCTCGAACTTTTCAAAGAAGACATTCCCGTCGGCGAATTGCACAATTTTATTCTGGCAAGCGCATATTTTCCTGCGTTCAGGCTCGGAAGAATGAACGGTAAATACTATATCGACGGCGGAGTTTACGATAATTTACCGCTTAACGCTTTGCCCGAACAAAAAAACTACGACGAGATTTATGCTATACGAACGATGAGCCGTATGCCGCATAAAGAAATAAAACGCAGCGACGTAGTCGTTCATTACATTTGTCCGTCCGAAGATCTCGGAAACACCATTAACATAAACAGCAGGGCAATAAATTACAAAATCAAACTCGGGTATTACGACGCACTCAGATTTATTAAAGGGTATAAAGGCTTCCGCTACTACGTTAACGGGGACGCGGATATCTTTGATAGAATTTTTTACTCGTTAAACGACAGCACGAAGGAGAAGATTTGCAATCTTTTCCGTATCAAAGAAGAAACGTTTATTACGGAATTATCCGAAAAATTAAAACCGAAAACGAGCGAAGAAACCGCCATACCCAACATAGATTCTTTCTTTTCGTTTTTTGAAGATATTGCCGCGTTTTACGGAGTGGAAAAATTTTCGATTTATACGCAAGAAGAATTTATTAATCAAATTATTAAAAAGTCGGTATCTACGGATACGGATTTGTTATTAAACGGATTCGGGAAATTCACGGCTTTAGCGAAAAAACTCGCTTTATATCAACTGCTTATACCTTACATAACGGAGATCAAAAATGGATAAAACAAAAGCGCTTAACACCGCTAAAAAACTTTGCAACAGATGGTTCATCGACGCGTTCAGCGGAATGTCTTTGGGGTTGTTCTGCACGCTGATTGCCGGAACGATTCTCGGAACGATCGGAGAATGGATAAACAAAATCGGCGGCGGAAACGTTGCCGGGGTGTGGATTATAAACGTATCCAAAGCGGCAAAAATGCTTATGGGTGCGGGAATAGGCGTCGGCATCGCGGCTAAATTAAAAGTTAAATCGCCGCTAGTAATGTTCTCGGCGGCTGTTGCAGGGTTTATCGGAGCGTTTGCCGTATCTAATTCGGGAGATTTTGCAATTCTGAAAGGAGATTTCGGAATTAAATTCGGCGCATGCGGAAACCCGATAGGCGCTTACGTAGTTTCCTTGATTTGTATAGAAATTTCTTCTTTGTACGCAGGGAAAACTAAACTTGACATTATACTTATTCCGCTTGGAGTAATGATTATATCTATGGCGGCGATTTTCGTTTCGTGGCCGTTCGTAAAACTCGTTTATTACATCGGCGTGCTTATCGAAAAGATTATTCTTCTCAACGAAGTAGCAAAGTATCTTATGGCGATACTCGTTTCCGTCGCAATGGGAATACTTCTTACAATGCCTACGTCTAGCGCGGCTATATGGGTTTCCATCGTCGGAGCAATGCGTCTTTCCGACGGAACGATACCTTATGCGTTACTCGTTGCAGGCGGTGCGGCGGTAGCAGGTTGTTCGACGCATATGGTCGGTTTTGCCGTTGCGAGTTTCCGTGAAAACAAAATCGGCGGACTTATTTTGCAAGGGCTGGGAACGAGTATGTTACAAATTCCCAACATTATGAAAAAACCGCGCATTATGATACCCGAAATAATTGCAAGTGCGGTCGTCGGTCCCGTTGCGGTTGCATTCGGTTTACTTTGCGACGAAACCGGGGGCGGAATGGGAACAAGCGGTCTGGTAGGCGTTATCAGCACGATTTCCACGAGTATAAACAACAGAGTTGCGCCGTGGAAAATAGGAGTAGGCGTAACGCTTTGTCTGTTCGTTTTGCCTGCCGTAATATGTTTCTTCGTAAGCGAGTTTATGCGCAAGAAAAATTGGATAGAATTCGGAGATATGAAACTCGATGACTAACGACGTTAAAATTCTTTTACTTGACTCAAACAGTCTGATTAACCGTGCTTTTCACGCTTTACCGCCGTTAATTAACAGCGACGGACTGTATACCAACGCGATTTACGGTTATATGACGATGCTTAACAAACTAATAACCGAAGAAAAACCGACGCATATTTGCGCCGTTTTCGATTGTCGGGCAAAAACTTTCCGCCACGGAATGTACGACGGATATAAAGCGACGAGAAAGCCTATGCCGGAAGAACTTGCGATGCAGGTACCGGTTTTGCAACAGTTATTAGTTAAACTCGGAATAAAAATTCTTTATAAGGAAGGTTACGAAGCGGACGATATTCTCGGAACGCTGTCAAAACGCTTCAATTATCCCACGATTATCGTTACCGGGGACAGAGATTGTCTGCAACTGGTAAGCGATACGACGACTGTTTTTAACACGAAAAAAGGAATTACCGAAGTAAAAAAATATACGCCCGAACTTCTTGCCGAAGAAGGCTTTACGCCGCAGCAAATCATCGAATACAAAGCGCTTGCCGGTGATTCGAGCGATAATATCCCCGGTTGCAGCGGAGTAGGCGATAAGACGGCAAAAGATTTGCTTTCCGAATATAAATGCGTAGACGGAATTTACGAACACATCGACGTAATCAAAGGCAAATTGAAAGAAAAATTACAAAACAATAAAGATATGGTAATGCTTAGCAAACGCCTTGCGACCATAGACGTTTTTGCCGACGTCGAATGTAGTCTGGACGATATAGTTTATCTTAATCGTATAAGCGACGACGCTATAGATATGATGAAATATCTACAATTTAAGAAACTTATCGAAAAATTTGCTCCCGATTATAAAGAAACCGACGTTAAGAGCACGGAAAGCAAAAAAAACGAAACAAAAGAAAAAACCTATGACGTCAGTTACGGCGAAAACAAAGAATACGAAAATAAAATAAAAAATTCGACCGCAGAAATAATCGAAATATCGGACGAAAATACGTTAACGGATGAAATAAAAAACATCAGCGAAAACGACAAAATTTTCTTTGATTTTACCGAAAGCAACGCAATTATCGGTATTGAAAATAAAATTTATTCGATAAAAACAACCGAAAATTTAATCGATACCGGTATTTCTTACGAAACCGTAATCGACGTCGTAAAACCGTTGGTCGCCGGGAAAAATCAAAAATTCTTTTTCGATGCAAAAAAAAATATGCGTTTTTTATCGGCATACGGAGTTAAAATCGAAAAACCGTACGACGATTTACTTCTGATGGCATATTTAATAAACAACACTAAAGTCATTAAAAATGCCGAAATGCTTACGGAAGAGTATTGCTACTCTACCGAAAACGTATACGGTGCTTTGTGCGATATTTATCCGATTCTTAAAGAAAAAATTACGGAAAAAAATCTCACGAAATTATACTACGAAATCGAATTACCTTTAATCGAAGTTTTATTCGATATGGAGCAAACGGGTTTTTCGGTAAACGGAACTATGCTCGAAGAACTAAACGTAAAATACGCCAAAGAAATTAACGAATTATTGCAAGAAATTTATTCTTTGGCAGGACAAACTTTTAACGTTAATTCTAATAAACAGTTAGGTTTCGTCTTGTTCGATACGCTCGGTTTGCCACATTCGAAAAAAACAAAAACGGGTTATTCGGTAGACGCCGACACGTTGGAAGAACTGGATCATCCTATCGTAACGGCAATTTTAAGATACAGAGAACTTGCCAAACTTAAATCGACTTACGTTGAAGGAATGAAACAAGTAATGAATCCTTTGACGGGAAAAGTTCATACCTGTTTTAATCAATGCATTACCGCAACCGGCAGACTTTCTTCTACCGAACCGAATTTACAGAACATTCCGATAAGAAAAAGCGAAGGGAGAGAGATCCGTAAAATGTTCATTCCGAGCGAAGACAACGTTTTAGTCACCGCCGATTATTCGCAAATCGAACTTCGACTTCTCGCGCATTTTTCCGAAGAACCGAAACTTATCGAATCATATCAAAACGGTTGCGACATACACGCCTTGACTGCGAGCAAAATATTCAACGTTCCGCTTGAAGACGTTACGCCCGAAATGAGAACTTCCGCCAAAGCGGTTAATTTCGGTATTATTTACGGAATCAGCGGTTTCGGCTTATCGAAAAATGCTGGAGTAACGCGTTATCAGGCAAAAAACTTTATCGAACAGTATTTTATAACCTATCCGAAAGTTAAAGAATATATGGACTCAAACGTAAGTTTAGCCAAAAAACAAGGATATTTAACGACTTTGTTCGGTAGAATACGTTATTTCCCCGAACTTACAAGTCCGAAATTTTCTATTCGCGCTTTCGGAGAAAGAGCGGCGATGAATATGCCTTTGCAGGGTACGGCAAGCGACATAATTAAAATTTCGATGCTTAAAGTACACGACGCACTGAAAAATCAAGGACTAAAGGCAAAACTAATTCTTCAGGTACACGACGAACTCATCGTAGACACACCGAAAGAAGAAGAAGACGCAGTAAAAGAAATTCTTAAAAATAATATGGAAAGCGCGGCGAATTTGAGAGTTCCGCTTACCGTAAACGTTTCCTGCGGGAGTAACTGGTATGCCTCGAAATAAAGAAATAATCGCAATAACCGGCGGAATAGGAGCAGGGAAAAGCGAAGTATGCAAAATTTTGCTTCAACACGGCGAAAAATGTATCTCTTGCGACGAAATTAACGCTGAACTATTGCTTAACGAACAATACTTAGACGGACTTAAAGCGATTTTCCCGAATGCAGTAATCGACGGAAAAGTCAACAAACAACTTATAAAAGAACAAATCGCTTTACACGAAGAAAAAAGAAAAGCGTTAAACCGCTATTCGCACGAAAAAATTAAAGCCGAAATGCTTTCGCGAATAAACGAAGAAGAAGGTCGGGTTTTCGTGGAAGTTCCCGTGCTGAATCAGACCGATTATGCGCCGATTTTCGATAAAATTTGGGTGGTCGTTTCGGACGTTACTCTGCGTAACGCTCGTATCGTCCTAAGGGACGGAATCGATGAAAAGTTTGCCGAAAAACTTATAGAAATGCAAAGCACGAACAACGATTACGGCGATAAAACGATTTACATAATAAACGACGGAGATAAAGCCGCGCTTGAGAAGAAAGTGGTCGATTTGTTGAAATGAGCGCAATTCTTCACGTCGACGCAAATAATTTTTTTGCGTCCGTAACAATTAAGAATAATCCGCAATTAAAAGGTAAACCGGTGATAATTTGCGGCGATCCCGACAGAAGACACGGGATAGTTTTGGCGAAAAGCAACGAAGCGAAAAAACTCGGAATAAAGACGGCGACGACGATAGGAGAAGCGAAAAAATTATGCAAAGATCTGATCTGTATGCCGCCGGATTATGCGGAATATAAAAAATATTCGGAAAAACTTTACGAAATTTATAAGCGATATACGCCTTTAGTCGAAAGTTTCGGAATGGATGAATGTTGGCTTGACGTAACTGGCAGCACCAAATTATACGGAACTCCCGAAGAAATCGCAAACGATATTCGCGAAACCGTAAAAAAAGAACTCGGAATCACGGTTTCCGTAGGCGTTTCTTTTACTAAAACGTTTGCCAAACTCGGCAGCGATATGAAAAAACCCGACGCCGTAACGGTAATCGACGAAAATAATTATAAAGTTAAAGCGTGGTCGTTGCCCGTTTCCGATATGATTTACGTCGGAGATTCGGTAAAAAAAGTCCTTTTTGAGAATAAAATTTATACGATAGGGGATCTTGCTAATACTCCCGTTGAAAAACTTAGCGAAATATGCGGAAAAAGCGGAGTTAAACTTCACGAATACGCAAACGGTACGGACGGAGAAAAGGTCAGCGCATATAACGACGAGTATATTCCCGAAAGCATTTCCAACGGCACTACCGGAGAAGAAGACGTTACTTCAAACCGATCCGCAAGAGCGTTGATTTATTCGTTAAGCGAGCTCGTCGCATTCCGTCTTCGAAAATACAATCTGATTGCGTACGGAGTGAGTATAAATGTTAAAGACGCGTCGTTTCGCAACGAGTCAAAGCAAACCAGACTGGAAACTCCTACCGCCGACGCCAACGTTATTGCGCAAACCGCATATAACGGAATTATCAAACGTTTTCGGGTATCCGAAGAAAATCCTATCCGAACGATAATCGTCGGCGTATACAACCTGAAAGACGAGAACTCGGTCTATCGGGATATGTTTGCCGAAGAAGAAGAGGAAAAACAAAGCGAAATCAATAAAAGAATGGATAAACTAAGAGATAAATACGGTTTTTCCATCTTAAAACGAGCGATAGAACTTGACGATAAGTTTTACGGAATTAAGAAAAAAACGAAAAAAGAAGATAACGACAATTAAAAATACCGCGCTACAAAGCGCGGTATTTTTGAGATAAATATTCTTTTTAATAATTTCTTGAATCGGCAACGTAAACGCAGGCAATCGTATCCGGACCGCAGTGAGTTCCGATAACGGGTCCGATGTAATAGTCCCAAACGTTTGCGTCGGGAATTCTTTCTTTGATTTTAGAGATTAAAATATCCGCGTCCGCTCTGCAATCGCCGTTAAGTACGACGATGGGATATTTGTCTACGTCGCGAACTCTCGCAACGACGTCGTCAACGATAGCGTTGATCGCTTTTTTTCTACCGTTTACTTTTCCGGCAGTGTAAAGTTTACCTTCGGAGTTAATTCTGACGATCGGTTTAACTTGGAGAAGGCTACCGAGCGTAGCCTGAACGGCGGAAAGTCTACCGCCTTTTTTAAGATAAAATAGGTCGTTAGGGGAGAACGACGCACAAACTCTCGGCGCAAATTCGGAAAGGAATTCTACGATTGCGTCGTTTGACTTTCCTTCGTTGTGCATTTTAACGGCATAATAGCAGGGAAGTCCTGCGACAAGGCTTATTCCGCGAGTGTCGAAACGACGATATTTTGCGTCTGGATATTTCTCACGAAGTTCTTCAATCGCAATGTCATGATACTTAAAAGTACCGCTTAATTCCTCGGAAAAACTTACGTACAAAATGTCTTCGCCTTGCGCAAAGAAAGGTTCGAAATATTCCTTGTAAATCTCTACGTTAAGTCCGCTCGTGATAGGCATATTGCCCGCTCTTACGAGAGAGAAGAACTCTTTTGCGTCATAGGATTCGCCAAGGCTCACGCCCGCGCCCACGAGGTAGACCAGCGTGCTCTGCCCGCTCTCCAGTGTGAGGTCGGGAAAAAAGTAGCGCGCCGTGGCGGTGGGCTTGTCGGACAGGCGGTAGCCGGAAAGATTCACTGCGCTGCCGCTGCGGTTGGTGATTTCCACCCAGTCCGGAGAAGCTTCGCCCACTTCCAACGCCTTTTTGTTGGAACTCATGACTTCGGAGATGTAGATGCCGTTGTTGTTCTCTTCAAAAAAACGGTTGGAGAGCTCGGTCTGGCTCTCCACCGTGTTTTCCATGTTGGGGGTGGGCGCTTGCTGCACGGCGAACTCGCCCGTTCCGTCGGGAATGCGCGCATAAGAGGTGTCCACCTGAAGCTCCGGCACCTCCACGCGGTCGTAAAGATAGCCCTCCGGCGAATAGAGCGAAATCGTCTCCCCGCCCGAAGAGATCTTAAAGTTCGTGTGAAAGGGTTCGGCGGAAACGTCGTTGCTGCCGTCGCAGTAGACGAGAATGCGCTCGCCAGCGCCGATGGTGCCCGAGGGGAAGATCCACCGCAGCGGCTTGTCCACGCTGTCCGAAAGGCCGTAGCCCGCAAGATCAATGGGGGAAGAGCCGGTGTTGACGATCTCGATCCAATCGGGGGTAAGACCCAGATTATCGGTCAGCGTCGTGGCGTTGGAGGACTGCACCTCGTTGATCTTCAAAACGCTCTCGCCGCGCTTGTCAAACTGCGCGATGTAGGCGTCGTGACCGGCCTGCGTGTTTTCATATCCGGGAGAATAGAGGGGGGTTTCCGTCCATTCCGTGCTGCTCTTGATCTTGGAAACGTTGGCCTGCGTCGAGGAGCCGGAAACCGAGTCTACCGGGTTTGCGCCGGAGAAGAGATAGAGCGTCTCATCGCTGCTGAGCTTGAAGCTCGCGTGCAGGTTGCCGTCGGTCGCGGCGCGGTTCTTGCCCGAGAGGAATACCACGCGGTATTCGCCCGCCGAAAGCGTGATCGACGGCAGCGGATATTTCGTTGCGTCGTTATCACGGTCGGACAGCGAATAGCCGGAAAGAGACAGATCACCCGCAGTGGAGTTGTAAAGCTCCACCCAGCGGGGGTAATCGCCGTCCTCGTCGCGGACAGCCTTGTCGTTTTCCACCATCAGTTCCGATAGAACCAGCCCTGCGGAGCCGCTGGGCAGATCGGAACTGTCCATCTTGGTGCCGGAGGATTCCGACGGGCCGTAGCTGGGCGTAAGCTGCTTGCCGCGGGCGTAGAGTATCACGCCCACGATGCCTGCGATCAGCACAAGAAGTATGATCAAATTCGAGGCTTTGCGCTTCATTTCAACAATCCTTTCCGAAAAAGATCGGGTTTTTTAAGCATCCTTAGTGTAACACAAAGGAGAGTGGTTTGCAAATCCAAGTGTTACTATATAATAAGACGAGCATGGTGGAAAAAACGATGCAGCGGACACGTCTTTTCAATGGAAAAGGAGAAAAGGATCGAAATACTTTCCGGCGGGATTGACGAAAAGGGGGCTGTGGCGTACAATGACGGTACATCTGGACGCCGCGTGGCGGCGTTCCTGCGCAAATAAGCGGGATCAACCTGCGGGTGCTCCCTTTGGAAGGTTGACGAATGAAGAGAAAAAAGAAACTGACGCTGCCCTCGTGGCTGCGGTCGGCATTGCACCCGTCCACGCTGACGGTGCTGAAAATAAAAAAGGAAATCTTTGCCCCTTCGCGCGTGCTGATGGCGGGCTTCTTTCTGGTGATTCTGGTAGGATCGCTGCTGCTGCATCTGCCCGCGGCGAGTACGCACGGGCGGCTGAGCTATATTGACGCACTGTTTACCGCAACCTCTGCCGTGTGCGTGACCGGACTTTCCGTGCTCGATCCGGGGCGCGATTTGACGCTGCTGGGACAGGTCATCTTGATCCTGCTCATCCAGCTGGGCGGTTTGGGATTCATGACCTTCGGCACGATGCTGCTGATCGTGCTGCGCAAGCGCATCACGCTCAGCGAGCGCCTGCTCATCTCCAACAGCTTAAATGAGGACGGCCTGCAGGGCATAGTGCGGCTGGTGATGCGCATCATGGGGCTGACGCTGTCCATCGAGGGCATTGGCGCAGTGCTGCTGATGACCCGGCTGATTCCCAAGCACGGCGTGGCGCGGGGCGTATGGTATTCGATCTTTCACGCCATTTCCGCCT
Organism: uncultured Christensenella sp.; assembly: GCA_905210905.1. Taxonomy (GTDB): domain Bacteria; phylum Bacillota; class Clostridia; order Christensenellales; family DTU072; genus CAG-1782. Next base: position 32,886 of record CAJLYQ010000014.1, read on the forward strand.
TCTGCAACGCGGGCTTTGACCTGGCGGGCGGATTTGAGACTTACCGCAACGATCCCATCGTGATGCTGATCGTCATGGCGCTGATCACGCTGGGCGGCATCGGCTTTTCCGTAATGTTCGATGTGCAGAAGAGCCAGGGACGCTTTTCCCGCCTGACGCTGCATTCCAAACTCGTGCTGGTGATTTCCGCGATCCTGACCGTGAGCGGCGCAGTGCTGTTCTTCCTGTTTGAGCATGACAATCCCCTGACGCTGGCAGACCCCATGCTGCACCCCGGCG
>CAJLYQ010000015.1 GCA_905210905.1 uncultured Christensenella sp.
GGCGGGGTCTTCGTACAGCCGAAAAACGCCGCTAATGCGGCGATTATTATCGTTATTAAGCAAATTCTCCGTAAGATTTTACTTGCCATAAGTTACGTTCTCCGTCTTGCAAAGCAAAAACGCGTCGTCCGCTATCGTAACGTCTGCCTTGGGCAGCGCGAACTCGACTTTGCCGTATCTCATCGAATAAAACGCGTACTTCCTTACGCTCTTTACCGTCGACGGTAAGGTCGCTTTCCCCCTGAAATCGTTAAAAACGTACTCGTCCACGTACGCATACGAAGTGCGTTCGTCAAAGGTAATCTCGGACGTACAACGATAAAAAGCGTTGCGGTCGATTTTCTTTACGAAATACGGAATAACCAAAGTTTTTCCTTCGTACCCGGCAAACGCGCTTTCTCCGAGTTCGATTATGCCCGTTGCGGTAAAGTCTATCTCCGCGGTAGAACCGAAAAACGGACTTCCGCTTATGCTTCTCACCGTAGACGGAATAACAAGTTTCTTACCCTTGTACCCGTCGAATTCGCCCATTGCGAGTTTGTCGATCGTAGCGTTTTCGGCAAAATTTACTTCCGCCGTGCTTTCGTAAAACGCTCTTCTTCTTATCTCTTTGACGTTTTTCCCGATCGTGACTTTTCCCGCGTAGTATGCAAACGAATATTCGCTTAACGCTTTGATCGCGCCACTTTTAAGTTCTACTTCGTATTCTCCGCCTGCAAAAGCATAACCCGATACGTCCGCTACCGGAGAACTTACTTCGAACTTTGCCGTCCTTGCCTGTCCTACCGCAACGAGTTTCGTTCCGCCCGAAGCGTAAACCGCACCGCCTGCCGAAGTAAAGGTTTCGTTATCCGCGCTTACGTTTATCTTTTCAAGGGATTTGCAGTTAAAAAACGCTCCGTCTTCGATAACGACAACCGAATCGGAAACGGTTATCGATTTAAGCGTGGTATTGCCGTCGAACGCGCCGAACGCAATCGTCGTAATTTTTTTACCGCCGTAAGAAACGGCGAGAACGAGTTCTTCCGCTTTGCCGTTGTACCCGACTACCGTGTACGTTTCGTCTTCGTTAAGGCGATAACGCACGCCGTTGGGCGCGTCCACTTCTCCGCTCGGTTCGTCCGAACCCGAATTCGCGCGGCGTTTTTCCCACTTTGCGTACAAAGTAATGTCTTCGGTAATATCGTCTTTCGTGGAAAAAGGACGTTGGTATTCTCTATCGTAAAACCACCCCAAAAAGCGGTATCCGGCTCTCAACGGGTCTTTCGGCATAACTCCCGGTTTTGCGTGCGTGGTAACGACGGGTTCGATAATAAGCGGAGAATCCGAATTTTCAAACCCCGTAACAAAACTCACTACGACGCCATCGTCCGTACTGCCGCTCCTGTTGCACGCGACCGCACCGACGCAAAGCGCGACGGATAAAACTATGAGTAAAATTGCGATAGATGTCTTTTTCATTATTACAACCAGTATAATATTAAATTAAACTTTGTCAAGTCTTAAATATAACCGACCACACGTCGTGCGGGATTTTGCGGCAGTCGCTACGCTTTGTGCGGACAGAATCTAATCACGTACGAGTCGGACTTCCAAGGAAGCAAAATGACACATTTTGCTTAAAGTGATGGTTCGTGGTGGAGATTCCCCCACTGACTCCCTATAAGGGCAAAAATTACGGTACACGCCCGTAATTTTTCTATAGAAAATTTGTAGCAAAAAAATGGACGAGATTTTAGTTTTTTGGCGACTTTTGCGAAAACGTCGTCTACCGTACGTCAGTACGCCTACGCTCCGTTTTCACAAAAAATCAACGCACCCTAGCCGTTCGCCGACATATTCCGACCAAACGTTATGCGGAAATTTACTCGCGGTCAGCGAAAACGCTGACACGTAGACAAAGAAATAAACTTTTGTCGTGCGATATACCTATAAATGTAATACACCTAATGCGTAAAGGGATGCAACGTCCCACGTTGCCGTCCCACGTTGCCGTTGCCTTAGTAATTGTCGAGAAAAGAGATTGTTTCGCCGTCTTTTTTGTAAGCGATTATTTTATCGAGATTGACGTTTTCGACGCTGCGGAAAATACATTTTTCCACTTCGGAGTTGTTTTGTTTAAGGGTTTTTATAAGTTGTTTTACTTCCTGCCGTTTGCTTTTCGTTCTTCCGTCGGGTTCGCAGGTCGTGCAGGTATCGGTAAACTTGCAGGCGCACTGAATAAAATGCAAATCGTTATAATCGCGCCACGCTTTTATATCGTCTTCCCGTATGAAATACATCGGACGGATAAGTTCCATTCCTTCGAAATTGCTCGAATGAAGTTTCGGCATCATCGTTTGTATCTGCGCGCCGTAAAGCATAGCCATAAGTATGGTTTCTATCACGTCGTCATAGTGGTGACCGAGCGCGATTTTGTTACAACCGGATTCTTTCGCAAAACGGTACAAGTACCCCCTTCTCATTCTCGCGCAAACGTAACACGGCGACTTTTCAATGTTGTACACCGCGTCGAAAATGTCGGATTCGTACACCGTAATCGGCACGTTAAGCCTGCGCGCGTTTTCTTCGATTATCTGCCTGTTTATCGAGTTATACCCCGGATCCATAACGATATACTTAACGTCGAACTCAACGTCGCTGTGCCGTTTAAGTTCCTGAAAAAGTTTCGCCATCAGCATAGAATCCTTGCCGCCGGATATGCAAACCGCTATCCTGTCGCCTTCCTTGACGAGATCGTATTCCTTAATCGCCTTAATAAACTTGCTCAGCGTGTCGCGCTTGAATTTTTTCTGAATACTGTGTTCTACCCTTTTGCAGTAGTCTTCGTCCACTTTCTTCGCTATCTGCGCCCTGAGCCATTCGGCGTAACCGCCCTTAAGACTGTACGCGTCGTAACCTTTCTTGCGCAACTCTTCCGCAACGAACAAACTCTTTTCGCCGTGCGCGCAACAAATCACTATCTCTTTCCATTCGTCGAACTCGCCGCCCAAGATCTCTTCTTCGCTCATATAAACGGACAACGGAATAAATCCGTAATTTCTCTCAAACTCCGAACGCATATCGACCACGAGCCGCTCTTTCCCGTCCGTTTTCAAAAATTCCGCTACCGTTATTTCCATTTGTTTTCTCCGTCGTTTTCTTTTGTGTAAATATAGTTTTCGGCGCCCTAAATAAATAATAGAATTGCCCGAACGCGCGTTTTTATTGCAGTTCTATTTTTTCGAGATCGTCGGGTACGAACAAGTTCCCGGAAAAATATTTTTTACCTTCTTCTTCGTAAAGGGCTTTGCGGTTTTTCAGATTTTTATCTTCGGTGTGGTAAAGAATAAGGTTTTTCACGCCGAGTTTTTCCGCAACCGAGCAGGCGTCTTTTACCGTGGAATGGTGTTTTGCATAAGGATCGAAAATATGCGCCTGAGAATAAAGACAGAACGCTTCGTGCATAAGAAAATCGCTGTTTACCGCATAGGGATATTCGCTTTCGACGTACGGTTCGTCGCCGCAGCAGGTGAGTTTTTTATTCTCGCCGAGCGACATAGTAAAACCGAACTGTTTCGCCTTTGTGGAGCGGATATCGAAAAACGTAACGTCTTTGCCGATAATCGAGTGCGTTTCTCCGTCTTTGACTTCGAGAAAGAACACTCTCTCGCCGATAAGTTTTGACTGCGATTCCTGCAAAAGACCGACGCACAGGTCGGACAAAATGCGCACGACTTCGTCGTGTCCGTATATATTGACCGTTCCGTCAAACTTGCCCTTGTTCATATTCTGACAAATCATACGGACGAGCCATACCACCCCTAAAATATGATCTATGTGCTTATGCGTAACGATAATATCGCGAACGTCGCTTAGATTTATTCCGGCGCGTTTTAACTGCGTGAGTATGCCGTTTCCGCCGCCTGCGTCTACAAGCAATTTTCTTCCGCCGTTGTCTATGACGAAACAGGTGTTATAACACTCCGTCACCGCCGCGTTTCCCGTACCGAGCATCGTAATAAACATTTTTTCTCCTTATAACCAAGCGTTTATTTCAGTTTCAGTTCTTCTTTCAGTATATCGATAAACGCTTCCGCCGCGTGCGGATAGTTTACCATAAGTTCGTTTTTCGCAAACGCTTCGCGTCGTTCTTTCATCGGGTCCGTTCCGCCGATAACCACGTCGCTTATAAACTTCGTTATGTCGTCTTCGCAAAAAGCGTGGTAATGTTGCGCCATACACTGTTGTCCGAGCGGAACGAGCGTCGTGTTTACCGCTTCTTCGGATTTAAGCATATAGCAACACGGTTTCATCGTATAAAGATACTCTCCGATAAACGAACCGCAGTCGTGTATCATAGCGTCGCTGTCGGCAAAAACCTGCATATAATCGCCGCTCGTATCGTAAATAAGGTTGGCGTTGGATTGCAGTTTTTCCATATATTCGTCTATTCGTTCCTGCGTCCAGACTTTATGCGCTTTCAGATTAGGCAAAAGCAACGGGTGCGGACGGAAAATAAAATCTACTTCCGGGAACATTTTCGGAAGTTTTTGGAAATACTCCGCATAGGTAAGGAAATTGCCTATATTCAGGTTTTTCCAGCCCCAAACCGTGTGATGCGGACAAATCATAATGCGCTTGCGGTCGTGTTTATGCGGCACGGTTTCCGCAAGTTTGTCCATCTTAAGATAGCCGGTAACCACGCCGTTTCTGCCCTTGATTATCTCCGTTTGTTTAAGGTGTTCGAGATTGCTCTCGGTTTCCAGCGTGCATTTCCACATATAGTGATAAAACGGCGTCGCTATTACTTCGTCCCAGAACTTCAGCGCGGCGAAGCCGTAACTCGAATACACGGGCAAAACGTCTTTGTCGAGAAAATATTCGACGTGATGGAACGGATGAACGAGATGTTTATACGGATTGCAGAAAAACATAACGCCGAACTCGTCGCCGAATTCTTTGTATTCGTCGTTTTCTTTATCGTACGCGCCGATAACCCTGTCGCCGTACTGCTCGGTAAGGGATTTCATTCCCTTGTCGTATAAATCGAGTTGGTACTTAAACGAGTTATAAACGTTGGGGACGACGATAATATACGGGTCGAACTCTTTTCTTTCGAGCATTTTTTCGAATATCGTTCTCGTCGGGAAAACGCTGTCGAACAATACCACGAACGCGACTTTGAGTTTGCCGCTTGCTTGCGCTTTGAGTATAATGCGGCGTTTTTTCTTTTCGTATCCGTTTTGTACGGCGGTATATATCCGATACTTTTTCTTTTTGTCGAGATCTTCGCTGATTCGTTTTTTTGCCGCCGATAACGCCGTGCGAACAGACTTCCGTCCGTCTTTTTTCGGCAATCTGCCTGTGTTTTCATACTTAATGAACGCGTTAAAATCGTTCGTTTGGTTTTTGCGGGAAAAACTCTCGTATCTGTGCAAAGTGTCCGCTACGACCTTTACTTCAAGACACTTTTCCGGTGTGAGCGAAGAATTCGAAACGTACCTGAGAAAATTCTCGCATACGCTCTTAGGACTGTATTTTTTCACGCAACGGTTATAGCACGTCTCGGCAAGTTCTTCTTTCCCGCCGCCGTAAACGAGATTTAACAGGTTTTTCAAAGTATAGTTTTTTACGTCCGTCGCCGCAATCGTATCTTCGTCTATACCGAGAGTGTAGCCTTTCACGTCGCCGAACAAAACGTACTTGTCGACGCTTTCTTCCCCCGTTCTTTCTACCGGGATAGCGACGGGAACGCCGAACAAAGCCGCTCTGAGCGCGTTTTCGTCGTTGGCAAACACGATATCCGCGTTTTCCCTGATATATTCGCAACTTTTCTCGTCGGTCAGTTTGCCCGTAACGATAAATCTGCAGTTTGCTTCGGGTGCGCCCGTCACGTCGATTTTATAGAAAAACTCGGAAGATCCGACTATATGAAAATTGACGAATTTATTCGGTTTTGCCCTTTTCAGATTCGTGAGCAAATCGGCAAAACACTTTGCTCTTCTCGGCGTAAGCGTGCCGTAATACGCTACGTTTATAACGCTGTCGCTTATTATCCGTTTGGTTTTGAATTCGCTTTCCGAAAAGTCGGTAATTTGCGGCAAAATCGTCTTTTTGAACCCTTTGAGTTCTTTATAACTCTCCGCGTCAACAAACGAACACGCGTCCGAACTTTTCAGCAATTCTCTCAGTTCCGCCGCTTCCGCACGTCCGCCGAAGTGAGAAAACATCCACTTAACCGATCTTTCGTCGTAAACGTACAGGCAGATTTTCGATTTTTTATGCCCTTTTATCTTTGCGAGCAACGGGAAAAGCCTGTTCGCCGGAGTGACGAAAACCGCTCCGTCGAATTCGTCGAAATTAAATTCGTTTACGTCGGCGTAAATCAATTTGCCGTTCTTGTGCCGTTCGTAATCTTCCAAAAACGAATTGTTGACGTAATACGCTTCGTTGTCGGTGTTATCGGCAAGATACGCCGCCATATCCACGAAAAACGTTTGTTTCCCTACCGCCGCGGAAGACGTTTCCAAATAAAAAACGAATTTGCTCATTTGTTTCTCCTTCCGCCCGCTCGTCCGAGCCGTTTAAGCACGGTCTTAACCTTGCCGCCGAAACTCTTCGCTCTGAATTTTTTGATTTTTTCTCTTATCGTGACGAAATCGGCGTATTCGGCGTCTTTTTTCAGTATCTTAAACAGTTTATACTGTCTTAACTGCGACTTGACGGACTTGCAGGAAAGCAGTTTTTCCACCGTCAGTTCGGACGAACGGATAAGGTCGAACACGCTTTGCGCGTTCTTTTCCACGGAAAAGTTTTCTTTGACGAACTCGTAGCATTTCTTGCCGAGAGTTTCTTTCCCGCCTTGTCCGTATATTTCGTCGAAAACCTGTTCCGACGTGTACGACGGACAGCCGAGTTCTTTGAAATCTTCTTCGTTCCAACCGAGCGAATAACCCTTTACGTCGTAAAACCAAACATATTTGTCCGCGCGAAACTTTTTCGGCGAAACGATGGGAATAATCGTAGGTATGCCGAGCGCGGCGACGTCGAGCGCGGAAATTCCCATTGCGATGACCACGTCCGCGTTGTTCCGTAAATAATCGTGGCACTCTTCGCCGTATAGGTAAGAAGTGTAAAAAAGTCTGATTTTCGGGAAGTAATTTTCCGCTTTCGCTTCTCTTTTGGCGTTGCCGTCGCCGACCATATGGAAGTTAATCGGTTTGTCGGCGTTCACTTCGGACAGATTGTCCAAAAAATTCGACACGGAAAAGATTTTATCCCTGTCCATTCTTCCCATCCAGGCGAAATTGTACGAGCCGTCGTCGACGTACGGCAAAAACTTTCTTTCTTCAAGTTCCGCCACCGATACCGGGAAATAACGTTCTTCGAACTTCTCGTCGGAAAACTTCTTTGCGGCGATATAGTTGCTTTTGTCCATAAACCCGTACGCGTTGTTTTCGCATAAAAGTTTCATAAATTCGTCAAGGCGGAACTTTTTAGGACTTACCTGATTAAGCAACCAGTTTACTATTTGCGGATGCAAAAACAAAAGCGCGACTTTGGCGTTTTTTACGTCTTTGATCTCGTCGAGCATAAAGAAAACCTGATTGAACGCCGTCACAAACGTCGCGCCTTCGAGTTCTTTTTTCGTGTTTTCGTCGATGTCGCAAAACTTTATGCCTTTGTCAAGATACCCTTTCTGCAATTCCGGAAAAGAGTTGTTTACGCAATATACGGAGCAATCGAAATGCTCCGCAAAATACGACGCAAAACGGTAATACAATGCGAAATCACCTTTTGCGAGAACGTTTTTTCTAAAATAAAATGCGATTTTTTCCATAAAAAAGTCGTATCAATACTTGCCTTTTACGATCGCGCCGTCGGGTACGTCCTTAGTAACTATCGCTCCGGCTCCGACAAGAGCGTTCTCTCCTATCGTAACTCCCGGCAAAATCGTGGCGTTTGCGCCTATCGACGCGCCTTTTTTTACCGTAGTTCTCATAAGAATAAATTCCTTGTTGCCGGACTTAGGATACTTGTCGTTGCAAAAAGTTACGTTCGGTCCGATAAAAACGCCGTCTTCAAGGGTAATTCCGTCCCAGAGTTGAACTCCGCACTTAACGGTAACTCCGTTGCCTACGACTACGTCGTTTTCGATAAAGACGTTGGCGCAGATATTGCAACCGTCGCCTATTTTCGCGCCGGGAAGAACCACGACGAACTGCCAGATATTAGTATTTTCGCCTATGTCGACGCTTTGCACGTCCGAAAGCCGATGTATCATACTTTATTTTCCTTTTATTCTCTTCCGAATTCGTTAAGCGCGGCGATTAAGTAATCGACCTGTTCTTCCGTCATTCCGTAATAAACGGGCAAACTGAGTTCGCAAGCCGAAATTTTCTCGGCAAGGGGAAGTTGCCCTTTCTCGATTCCGAGATCCGCATACGCTCCCTGCAGGTGCATAGGAGTGGGATAATGCTTGTTCGTGCCTATTCCTTTCCCGTTAAGGAACTTCTCGAGTTCGTCGCGTTTTTCGCACATAACCGCAAAAATATGCCATACGTTTTTGTACGTTTCGTCGCTCTTTATCGGAAGAATTATCAGCGGATTGTTTACCGAATCGATGATTTTTTCGGCGATTTCGTTTCTTCTTGCGTTCCATTTGTCAAGATAAGGAAGTTTCGCCGACAAAAAAGCCGCTTGCATTTCGTCTAGTCTGGAATTCGTGCCTTTTACGACGTGACGATACTTGATCTTGGATCCGTAGTTGCGTAAACAACGGATTTTATCGGCGAGTTCGTCGTCGTTTGTCACCACCGCTCCGCCGTCGCCGAGCGCTCCGAGATTTTTTCCGGGATAAAAACTGAACGCAGCCGCGTCGCTGTAATAACCCGACTTATGCCCTTTGTATTCCGCTCCGTGAGCCTGCGCCGAGTCTTCAACGAGTCTGAGATTATTGCGTACGCATATATCTTTGATCTCGTCGAGCGCAGCCATTCTCCCGTAAAGGTTTACCGCTATCACCGCTTTGGTTTTTTCGGTAATCGCGCTTTGTATTCTCGACGGATCGATATTAAACGTGCCGTCTTCGGGTTCTACGAAAACCGGAGTCGCTCCGACGTAAGAAACCGCCAGCGCGGTGGCGATATAGGTGTTGGACGGAACGATAACTTCGTCGCCTCTCCCTATCTCCAACGCTTTGAGTATAAGATAAATCGCGTCAAGTCCGTTGCCGCAGCCGATTGCGTGTTTTGCGCCGTTGTAGGCGGCAAACTCTTTTTCAAACCCGTCTACTTCTTTTCCTAAAATATAATCGTTCGCTCCGAAAACTCTTTCAAACGCCCCGGTAAGACTGTCTTTTAGTTCTCCGTGCATTTTTTCGAGCGATAAGTAAGGTATTTTCATCGTTCTTTTGTCCTTAATAATTAGTTTTTAATTTATTATAAATTATATCCTTACTTTTGGCAAGTCATTTGATATTCGGAGAATTAGCCGACCAGACGTTATGCAAAATTTACTCGCGACAAAAAGCCTTCCCCTTGGGGAGAAGGTGTCGGTGAAACCGACGGATGAGGGGTTGACAACGTAATAAACCTGTGTCGTGCGATAGACTTATACAAGTAATACACTTATTGCGTAAAGGGATGCAACGCTCGGCGTTGCCAACGTCCCACGTTGCTTGCCGTTGCTTGCGGAAGTCAGGCGGTTTGTGATATAATGGACAAAATCTCGTTTCGGAGCGACAGCGTATGACGCCGTTTAACGTGCTTATTCACGAAAAAAGAGTGGAAAAAGGACTTTCCGTAAAAGAGGCGGCGAAAAAACTACGCTTGCCCCCGATTCTCCTTAAACGCTACGAATACGGTTATTACTCTTGTTCTCGCAAACTCGTGGCGAAAATGTGCGCCCTTTACGATATCGACGAACGCACGCTCTCCGATTCCACTGCCGCCTACTACGGCGACATAGCGGTCGGCGACGAAAAAAAGAAAAAACTGAAACCTTTTAATATCGTCGCTTTGGTTTTTCTCGTTATTTTTACCGCGCTCACTACGGTAAGCGGAGTTTTTTACCACCTGGCAAAAACCGACCCCATATATTTCTACTCCGACGAATACAACGCTTTCGTAGACGCCGTTTTCAAAAAAATCGACGAGGAGTTTTCGTTTGCCGACGAAGACGCTCCGCTACCGACGTCGGATCTTGCGACAAACGATGAAAACGATGACAAAAAAACGCTTTTCGGTGACCCAAACGGCGAAATCGTGTCGGACGAAGGCGGCGAATCTTTTTTTGACGAAGACTCGGATATACCTATTTATAACGGCGGACCGTTATCCGATTTGTTGTGGGAACTTCTCCTGAAATTCACGTCAAACAGAAGTTCGCTCGTCACCGAAACGACCTGCGGTTCGACGAAGTTTACCGTCGGTTTCGACGAACGAGCGACGATAAGCGTGGACAGTTCGTTTACGGCAAGCGAAGAAAACGGCTCGACGAGCGTAATTTTTTCTCAGATGATGAAAAAGTCGCTCTCGCTTACGATCGAAGACGCCGATTCGGATTTTGATTACTACGCGCTGATTTCTCCCGAAAAAGGTCTTAACCTGTCGCTGTACGAAACGGACGAAGAGTACACCGCCGAAGAAATCGCTTTCGCGCAGTCCAAACTCGACGACGCGATAAACGCCTTTAACGAAACCATCAAAGTTTCTCTCGGTATAGACTACTCGTTTGACAAACTCATTTTCGATCAGTACGACGGGTTTTCTCACTACGCAAATTCCTTTACCGCCTGGTTTTTCCTGGTTCTTCTCTCGCCCGTCGTTTTGCTTTTTATACTGTACTTCCTTTTGAAAATAAACGTACTCGACAAGATGGCGGACAAATTTATCGTAAAAGAAACTCTGCCCACGGTAAAAGGCGCGGACTTGCCCTTAAAATGCGGTTATACGCCGATTTTTAACGAACGAATAATAAAAATTCTTGGACTTATATTACTCTTACTTTCTTCGTCCGTTGCGTTCGTAAACTACGTTTATTCGCATAAACTTGTCAATTTCGTATCGTCTTTAACAAATCTTACGTCTTTCACGGCGGTACTTAAAGGCGCACTCCCCGTTGCCGTTTCTCTTCTTTTCTTCGTAAAAATCGACATTTCCATAAGAAAAAGAAATATGCCGCAAACCACGCTGATGTTTTTCCTTTTGGGGCTCGGCTATTTCTACGCCGTTTTTCTCGTAGCGTACACGCTCAACATAAAACAGTTTGTTCCCCTTCTCAATATGGTAAGGAACTATCTCCCCGGCAACGTGTTTATGGGAATGGCGGCGATTGCGTCCGTCGCGCTGTTTTTGTTCTGCACTCCGAGATTTTGTCTTAAACGCAAAGCCAACGTCGTGTTCTGGCGGTTGCTTGCGGTTATACCGGCGTTCTACCTGATTTTTTCGAACTTCGTCGCGCCTTTTATCGACGTTCCGGTGTACGTCAACGCTTTTCTGTACCCGAAATCCCTTATGCCGACGCTTTTCTGTATTCTTTACATAGCCGGAATGTACGTTTTTAACAACGCCGTCATCAAAAAATACAAAGCGAACGCCGCCGCTTTCGTGTGCGGAAAACGCTATTTTCTCGTCAAAAACATACTCACCGCCTCCCTTATCGCAGTGCTTTCGGTAAGCGATTATCTGCTCGGCTTAGCCCCTGCGCTTAACGCTCTCGGATTCGGAAAATCTTACATAATGGCGGCGATGATACCTTTTATTTTATTCTATCAACCTCGTATCGAAAAGAGAAATCCCGTCGAAGACGCTTGTTACGGTATTTGTTACGGCTTATCTTTTTGCTGTTCTTACGTCGCTTTCATCGCCTACTACCTTACCGTATACAAAGAACTCTTCCGACTTATTCTTCAAATATACGTTTTCCTTATGAACATCTTCGGTTAAACCCCGACTTAAATAAACAACGGAGCAACTATGAAAAAAACTATCGTAAAACTTAAACAAAAACTCGTAAAGACTTTCACCCGACTACTCGTGCAAGGTGCGTCCGTCAACATAAGCGGCGACGAAAAACTACCATCTAAAAATTCCGACATCTGCCGTCAGGCAGCCGCGGAAGGCATCGTTCTTCTTGCCAACGACGGAACTCTTCCGCTGAGTTCGGGTTCTCGAATTGCCTTGTTCGGCAGGTGCAACTACGACTATTTCTTCGTAGGTTACGGTTCGGGCGGCGAAGTACACTCGCCGTATCGCGTTTCTTTTTACGACGCTCTGCGTTCTTCCGGCAGAACGATAGATCCCGCTCCGGACGAGTTCTACTCGCGTTGGCGCGACAAAAACCCCACCGACGAAGGGGTATGGGGGTTCTGGCCGTATTCGTACGACGAAGCGGTCGTTCCGGAAAGCGTTCTTTCCGCGTCCGCCGCGCAAAGCGACGTAGCGATAGTCACGATAGGACGAGCCGCCGGCGAAGACCGTGAAAACAAGCCGAAAAAAGGAAGTTATTATCTTACCGACAAAGAGCGTAAACTGTTAAAAACGGTAACCGAGCGGTTTTCGAAAAACGTTCTTATACTCGACGTCGGCAGTATAATCGATACTTCTTTTTTGTACGAATACCGTTTTTCCGCCGTACTTCTTGCTTTTCTCGGCGGTTCTGAGAGCGGAAACGCACTTTGCGACGTGGTTTTCGGACTGGTTAATCCGTGCGGCAGACTTACCGACACCGTAGCGCGCTCTCTTTCCGATTATCCGTCTTACGACAACTTCGGCAACAAAAAGTTCAATTCTTACTGCGAAGATATTTTCGTAGGATACCGATATTTCGAAACGTTCGCTCGTGACAAGGTGCTTTTCCCGTTCGGCTACGGACTGTCCTACACCGATTTTGCGATTACGAACACGACTTTTTCTTACGGCGATTCGTCCGTAACCGCTTCTTTTACCGTTAAAAACGTCGGTTCTTTCCCCGGCAAGGAAGTGGTGCAAATATACGTTTCGCAACCCGACGGTAAACTCGGAAAAGCCGACAAACAACTCGTTTTCTACAAAAAAACTAACGTTCTCGCCCCGGGCGAAAGCGTGGAACACGCCTGTGAAATTCCTTACGAATCGTTCGCTTCGTACGACGACAACGGTTCTTCCGGCAATCCGTTCTGTTACGTTCTCGAAAGCGGCGAATACCGTTTCTTTATAGGCAAAAACGTGCGCGACTGCGACGAATTCGGAGCGTTCTTTATCGAAAAAACCAAAGTTTTGCAACGGCTCGAACAGGTTATGCCCGTTAAAAATCCTTTTTACAGAATGAAGGCCGTCTCTTCGTGCGGCGAAAAGCGGATATCGTACGAAGCCGCGCCGCACGTTGCTTTCGATTTAAGGGAGCGCATTTTGCACGGTTTGCCCGAAGAAATACCTTTCACCGGCGACAAGGGGTACGTTTTTTCGGACGTGGTTTGCGGCAAAATTACACTCGACGACTTCGTCGCGCAACTGACGGACGAAGAACTCGCCCGCATAACGGTAGGCGATGTGAAAATGAACTCTCCGCTCGGCACGGAAGGCAACGCAGGGGCGTTCGGCGGAGTAACCGAATCCTTGCGTAAAAAAGGCGTTCCTCCGATTATTACCACGGACGGTCCCGCCGGAATTCGTCTTGCGCGGTACGCGACGTTAATGCCGTGCGGAACTTGCCTTGCTTCCACCTGGAACGACGAACTCGTCCAACGGCTTACTTCCGCGATTGCCGAGGAAATGAAAGTTCTCGGCTCGGACGCACTTCTTGCGCCGGGAATGAACGTGCACAGAAATCCCCTTTGCGGAAGAAACTTCGAGTATTTTTCCGAAGACCCGTTTCTTTCGGGAAAAATCGCCGCGGCGTACGTTCGCGGTATTCAGTCCGGCGGACTTAGCGCGTGTCCTAAGCATTTGGCTTGCAACAATCAGGAAACCAACCGTACGCATAACGATTCGCGCGTAAGCGAAAGAGCGCTCAGAGAGATTTACCTGAAAGGCTTTGAAATCTGCGTAAAAGAATCTTCTCCTTTGCTCGTAATGACTTCGTACAACAAAATCAACGGCGTATGGAGCCACTACAACTACGACCTTGCCGAAACCGTTCTCCGAAAAGAATGGGGGTTCGACGGTTGCGTTCTGACCGACTGGTGGATGCGCCGAAGCGCAAGCCCGGAGTTTGAAAACGTAACCGACAACGCTTACAGAGTCCGTTCGAGAGTAGACGTTCTGATGCCGGGAGCGATCACCGCGGTAAGCGGAAAAATCGGCGATTCCATAGAAAGTTCGCTCGCAAAAGGCGGAATTACCCGTGCCGAATTGCAACTTGCGGCAAAAGACGTGCTTAACGCGGCTTTGCGGCTGAAACGGTAACCGGCTTTAACGAGGCGTTTGATTTAATTATCGATATATCAATCAAATAATCGGCGCGTCTTGAAAAGTGCGGTTTTTAATGATATACTCGGTTATATACAAACAAAAAAGGAAGGAACGATATGAAACTCGACGAATCACGCAAGCGTAGCCGCGAAAGCGCGGATTTTATGTTTGACTTTATCTCTCACGTAACGAAAACGTTTTCCAAAAGAGATTGCGGAAGCGAAGGAGAAAAAGACTCCGTAAAATATATGGCGGAAACGGTAAAACCTTACGCGACGAGCGTAAAAACGGAATCTTACGACGTGCATACGCTCGCTTTTATGGGTTGGATTTACATAACGGTCACGCTTATTCTGGGCGCGTTCGCGGCGGCGTTTTTTATGCCGATGTTATCGGTTATTTTTATCCTTGTCGGAATGGCGATAATGATACTCGAATTCGTGTGCTACCGCCAGATCGTGGACGAGTTTTTCCCGAAGCGGACTTCGCTTAATATGACCGCCGTCAAAAAGCCCGAAGGCGAAGTGAAACAGCGCATTCTTATCAGCGGACACGCGGACGCGGCGTACGAATGGACGCTTAACTACTATCTCGGCGGAAAGGCGTTCATTGCTCATTTTCTGATTTCGATAATCGGCATACTTTACTTTACGGCGGTTGCAGTTGCCGCTTGCGCAAAAGGCGCGTTGTTTACCCCTTGCGCCGACAAAGCGATTACGATTGCTTTCGCCGTAGGCGGAATATTCGTTCCGTTCTGGATTCTGATGTACTTTTTGTTTAACCCGAAAATCGTATCCGACGGCGCGACGGACAATCTTACCGGTTGCGCAATGGGAATCGCTTTCTTGAAATCTCTCGAAGAAAACGGCGTTAAGTTCGAACACACCGAGGTAGGCTGTATCTGCGCAGGCGGCGAAGAAGCGGGCTTACGCGGAGCGAAAGCGTGGGTTAAGGCGCATAAACACGACTACGACGATTGTCCTACGACTATTCTTTGTATCGATACCATACGAGAAGAAGAACATATGCTCGTCAACTACAAGGATATGAACGGTATGATGAAATGCGACGAAGTCGCTACGGAAACGTGGCTCGAAGCATGCGAAGAAGAAGGCGTTAAGTGCAAAAAAGGAAGCGTCGCTTTGGGCGCGACGGACGCGGCGGCGTATACCGCAGGCGGTTTCAAAAGCGTATGCGTGACCGCGATGAACTTTAACCTTCCCAGGTATTACCATACAAGACTCGACGTAGCGGAAGACGTAAATAAAGATTGCCTTGCAAAAACATTTTCCGTGTTATGCCGTTTCGTGGAAAAATACGACGAAAAAGTAAAATAATCTTTTTCAAAAAACGCCGTTTCTCCGTAAAAAATAAAACGACGGGAATTTCCGTCGTTTTTCGTTGTAAACAACAACTTAAATGAACTCTCCTATTTCCTTTTCGTTATGTTATATCCGTGACGTTTAACCAACCAAACTATATCGTCCATAAGTTGATAATCATACTTAATTACATCGCAATCGTTCTCGGTTTTACCGGTTTGTTTCGCCATAATTTTTCTATATTCGAGCAACCCGTCGTAGGTCGTTATATTTCTATGTTTTCTGACTTTTATAAGTTGCTCTTTGCTCTTTGTTTTAATTTCGGCAATAGATGCCGGAATGACCCCGGAACATATTTCGTATGCGTTCCACCTTTGATGTTCCTGTCTCGCATACGCATTCCTCACCGTGTTTTCCTTAAAATCACAGTCATCATATAAAATAACTCTTTTCCCTTTAATTTCTTTATCGGTATATTTTATCGGGTCAAAACGAGTATATTCTCTCATAAACTCGTCCGAATCGTCATTTCCGTCTTTTGTTAAATCATACCCCAAAAGTTGCAATTTAGGTTTGATACTTAGACAAGCATAGACGTTTGCTTCTCTTTGCGTTTGTTGCATAACGCTGTACCATTCGTTGTTGGCTTTCTTTATCGCTTCTTTTTCGTTCGCAGGATCGCAGTATTCGAGTGCATAACAAATATGCCTGTCTTTTGCCATCGTTTCGTTTCGTTCGTGGATTATTTTGTCTATGTTATACACGGTTTCCGCTTCGTTGCCGAACGACATGTAACCGCTATTAGGCGCATATTCTTTATCGACGATATTTTTCGAGAAAACGCCATCGCGAATTTTAACAAAGAGTTTCGTTTGATCCGAAAGTCCCCATTCTCTTAATTTCTCCGACAATTTTTCTGCGAAATCAAGATTTTCCATATCGCTGCCGTAAGCGATTATCAGATAATTAAATGCGTTGTCTCCGCCGTTCGATAAATTTTCGCGTACGGATTTATAGAATTCTCCGCTATTAACATCTTTTTTAATAAAGGTCTCGTTTGCCGGTTTAGGCGGAATCGGCAAAAATTCGTCTTGTCTCAACAGTAACTCATCGTACAAATTACAATAACGGAAATAGTCGTGATTGAGCGATTTGTTTTCATTCGCCTCGTTTTTATCGTAAATATAATAATTGACGATTTTTTCTTTGTACTCGTTTCCTTTCTTTACTAGAAATTGATTGTTCGCCACCGACGTAAGAAAAATACGACGATTAGTTTTTCCGAACCCGACCATTACGACGTTCAATTCGGCTTTTTCTTTTATAGATACGTTTTCATAATCCAACTCTTTTTTTGACATAAACTCGGTAAGCGGATATTTTTCCATAAAATCCATCGCAATAAGTTTATACTTGTCGATAAAACGAACGCAACCGTTTGTTTTTTTGACGTAGTGAAGAAACGCCGATTCGTTTTCCGGCTCACCAAAGACGTAACAGTTAAGCCCTTTAATGTCGTCTACGGAATACTCAAATAAATTCCCCTCTAATATTAAATTGCTTATTTGCTCTACGTAAATAAGATTTTTCGCGTCATCGCCGGTATTTACGATAACGTTGACCGCTCTGTCCGTAAATTTCGCATAATTTTTTTCTAAAAATGCACTTAGGCTACCGTCTTCCGGTTCTTTCGCTATTGCGATTTTTTGTTCGTATGCAAAATCCAACGCTTCTGATGTCAAGTTTTCCGTAAGAATAACCGCGTTCTTGCGTCCTTTAAGCGATTTTATTATCATCTTATTCTTCTCGTTCCACCCGACTACTATATATATCGGCACTCTGCTTTTTATAATAGAAAACTTTTTAACGGAGTTATATATGCGCTCTCCCGTTATCGCGAGAACGAATGCTATCGCGTTGAGAGTAACGAGAACATAGCATAAATACATTACCGCACGATAATACGTATTATCCTCTAGCAATTTGGACACGTTGCTATACCCGTATTTCAGAACAACAAGTTCTACCGTGCTTTTTATTGCTTCGAGAAAAGCATACACGCCTTTGACACCGTTATAACTAACACCTATCCAGTATAACGGAATGGCGGCAAAATACAACGATGCGAACTTCCCTTTCTTAAAACTTTTAACATAGTTTAATTTACCTATTCTGTCTAGCGAGCAGTATTTCCAAACCAGCCCGCCTACCAACAATACGATATATGCAAGGCTTATAGACGTAACCATGTTTTCCGTCATTTCCCCATTCTCCTTTCTTTTGGTTATTTTAAGCACGTTAATTAATTCACGGCTCCGCGTCGTTGCAAAAAGGTTTGCTTCTTTCGGCAAAACCTCTGCTTCATATCCTTTCATTGCAATAATCATAATACAAAATACACATTTTTGCAAGAACCAAACGACAAAGCAGACAATTGCGTCGAAGTCAATTCGTTGCATATTAAAATTCGATTTGTTTTTTCTCGCATATAACGCTCCGAAATTCAATTTTAACAATGCAATCCTTTGCTTGCTTTTTGTCGTTGAACGAAAAATCAAAACATTAAAATTCTATACGCGCTCAACATTCCCGACGTTTATTCTTATAATGGTTCTGTCGTCAAAAAAGTTGTCGCTTTTTTTTGCATTTTTTTGCTTTCTCATTACGTCGTTTAAGGTTTTGCAATCTTGTATCTCTGCGTAATTTATCCTTAAAAAATCGCTTATTCCGTCGGAAGCGAGAAAAACGCAATCCCCGTCAAGCAATTCTATCGAAGAAACCTTAAAAAACGCATTCGCCCCGATATCTCCGTTTACAACGCCGTATCCGTGCACGTTATTGGGATTATTGACATATTCATTATAAAGAAGGCTTCTGTTTTTTTCGACTTTAGCGATTTTGAACGCATACTCTGTTTGCGGTTCGGTAAGCGCAACAACCTGCCCTTTCCTACACAACATTGCCGCACAGTCACCGACGTGTCCGTAATACAATATCCCGTCGTTAACTACACCTACGGCAAACACGCATCCGGGTGGTTCATAATACACGCCCTTTTCTTTGGCAAGCATTTTCGCCTCTTGCTCCATTTTTCTATACTCTTCTTCTTGTTCAAGCGTTTTTTTCGTCAAATTAATCGCTTCGCCGAAAGAACGACTAAGCATTATGTATAGGTCAGCGACGTTCTCTTCCATGTTCTCTACGATAGTGCCATGAAATTTTTCGCAAAAAGTTTCAGTATACTTTGCCGCCGCGCTACTCCCTTCTAAATAACCTTCCTGACGAGTTATCCCGTCCGCAACAACATATATTCCATTCTTTTCATCGCATACGAAAAAATCTTCTTGCGGTCTATACGGCACGCCGTTGCAAACGTTCGACTCGGAACACGTCTCGACTGTAATTATACTGAACACGTCGCTACACTTTGCCGCCAAAACCTTTTTTATCTTCGCTATATGCGTTACCGCGTCAACGTTTCTTCCTTTACAATACATAAGTTGGTCATCGTCAAAAACCGTGGTTAACAGTTTTATATTTCTTGACGGCAACACATTACCCGAGCGAATAACCGATGAAATAATCGCTGATATTTGTTTCGTTCCCGTTAAATCGACAGGAATAACCGTTATTCCGATTTCCGACGCCATTTCGAGTTCTCGCATTACAGCGTCTCTCTGTATATAATTTTCGCTCACATAGCAAATAAGTGCTTTCGCTTTTTGCATAAGTTTGCGATACGTCTCATGCCATTTTGCCTCGGTCGCCGTGCTAGTTTCATCCAACTTATCGTCGAAAACAACGCCGATTCCTGCTTCTTGATATTCTAATATGTCACAGAAAACCGATTTGTAATCTGCTCTCGAATAACTGATAAGGACATATTCGCCTCGTTCTCGACACTTTACGATATTTTTGCAATCGTCGTAATTTTTCGAGTTTATGATTTTGTTCTTTTTTACATTTACCAATACGGACCTTTTGTTAAAATAATTCTCTGCCATCTCGAAAAAACGTTTATACCGCACTTTTTCTTCTTCGGTACTAGCAAAATCAATCGCTACGTTAACAAAACGAAGTATGTACATTCTTATATCCGCCGCACTTTCTCCGACGACCCCTTCCCACTCACAGGTTGCGTTACAGGCTTTAACGTTTTTTAACAAAGATACCGTTTTATTAAAATGTCTTTCGTTATACTCTTCGTCGTTGCTCGCAATCCTATTTTTTTCGGTAAAAAACACCCTTATATAGAATAACAATTCCGCAAACTGAAAATAGTATTTAGCATAATATGAATTATTAAGTATAGCTTTTACACAATAAGACAAGGCGATAAGCAAAGTGTCTTTTTGAAATTCTTTATCGTCTTTTATATTTATCGATATCGGAAAAGGTTTCGGATCTGAACGTTCCGTTTTATAAAAAATATCATTCGCCCACAAACAGACGCCTTCAACATAAGACACCCCCATTGCTGCATTGTTCGGCATTGCCTTTCTCCCGGCTGCCGCACTCGCAAGCAATACGGAGTAATTTTTAGTTATAATCGCATATCGGCTTACCAAATCCCATATCATCGGATACTTTTCAAATGAAAACTTCTTCGCCCCTTTGCCTACGTATTCATGTAAAACATCGTACATAACCTCCGCATCGCGTTTACGATAATAATGCAAAGCCACAATATAAAATGCGGTAAACGCCTTGTCTTTTTGAAACAATTCCCAAGAAGTCAAACTGTCGCTTTCCCTATACGTCGCAAGCAAAAACGTAAGTACGGTGATGTCGTCAAATGAAAAATGTTCATAAGTTTTCGTGCATTTGAGAATAAAATCGTAACTTAGCAAATATTCTTTTCGTTGCGCTTTATTCTTTGGCAGTATTTCGGCTATTATCGATGATATTTCGTTGACCTTTTTTCTTAAAAATACGTAATCGTAATACCCTTTAACATCAATTGTCGTCTGCATTTGTTTCTCCTTATCTTAAGCGTTTTGCCTTCGTCTTGATAGCCGTCAGGTATGTGCTAAAACAATCCGATTATTTTCCCGTTCTCGTCCACGTCGATTTGCTCTGCGGCAGGGTGGGCGGGCAGTCCGGGCATCGTGAGAATATCGCCGGTGTATACGACGTTGAACCCTGCCCCTGTACACGCTTTGACTCCGCGCACGGTTACGATAAAATCTTGCGGCGCGCAAAGTTTAGTCGGATCGTCGGAAAAACTGTACTGCGTTTTCGCAATGCAAACGGGATTTTTCCATAATCCCCTTTCGGTTATTTTTTTAATTGCGTTTTCCGCTTCGGCGGTATAGGTTACGCCTGCTCCGCCGTAAACTTTTTGCACGACTTTTTCGATTTTTTGTTTTATTCCGTCTTCGTCGGAATATGCAAAGGAAAAACTTCGTTCGTTTTTTTCGGTTAAGCGCACGATCTCGGCGGCGAGTTCTTCTCCGCCCGCTCCGCCTTTTGCCCAAACGTCGGACAAAACCGCCTTAATGCCCTGTTCTTCGCAAGCGGATTTAACCGCTTCAATTTCCTTGTCGGTGTCCGTGGGGAAACGGTTAATAGCGACTACGCAAGGCACTTTGTATACGTTGACGACGTTGTTTACGTGCCGTAAAAGGTTGGGCAAGCCGAGTCTGACCGCTTCTTCGTCTTCGCAATTTAATTGATTTTTTTTCTTGCCGCCGTGCATTTTCAGCGCGCGTATCGTAGCGACGACGACAGCCGCGTCGGGGGTTAAACCTGCTTTGCGGCACTTTATATCGAAGAATTTTTCCGCTCCGAGATCCGCGCCGAACCCGGCCTCGGTAACCGCGTAATCGGCGTAGCCGAGCGCGAGTTTGGTTGCGATAACGGAGTTGCAACCGTGCGCGATGTTGGCAAACGGTCCGCCGTGCACGAGCGCCGGAGTTCCTTCCAAAGTTTGCACGAGATTAGGCATAATTGCGTCTTTAAGCAACGCGCACATACTGCCTGCCGCCTTAAGATCGCCTGCGGTGATCGGTTTTCCGTCCGTGCTTTCCGCAACGGTTATCGCAGAAAGCCTTGCTTTAAGATCGCCGATCGACTCGGACAAACAAAGCGCCGCCATAACTTCGCTAGCGACAGTGATCTCGAACCCGTCTTCTCTCGGCACGCCGTTCTTTTTACCTCCCAAACCGTCCACGATGAAACGGAGTTGACGATCGTTCATATCGACGCAACGTTTCCAAGAAATACTTTTTACGTCCACGTTAAGGGAATTACCTTGCTGAATATGGTTGTCGAGCATAGCCGCAAGAAGGTTGTTTGCCGCGCCGATTGCGTGAAAATCTCCGGTAAAATGCAGATTGATGTCTTCCATAGGAACGACTTGAGCATAGCCGCCCCCTGCCGCGCCGCCTTTAACTCCGAAAACGGGACCGAGCGACGGCTCGCGTAACGCAACGCAAACCTTTTTTCCGAGCCTGCGCAACCCGTCCGCAAGTCCTATCGTCGTGGTCGTTTTACCTTCCCCGGCAGGCGTAGGCGTTATCGCGGTAACAAGTATGAGTTTCCCGCTTTTTTTCACGTTTTTCAACGCGGACAACTCGATTTTCGCCTTGTTTTTGCCGTACGGCACAACGAGATTTTCGTCGATACCGAGTTCGGCGGCGACCTCATAAATATTTCTCATTTTCGCATTTTGCGCAATTTGTATGTCGCTAAGCATTTCTTTCTCTCCTTAAACCGCCGACGAGCAAAGTTCTCTCGCCGCTTTGTTTATTATTGTAACATACGCGCGCAATATTTCAATCCGTTTTCGCCGTTTTCTCAAAATAACCCGATAAACCGTTCCTTTCGAAAAATCTTGTAATTCGTAAAAACTTTCCCCCGACAAAGAATAACAAAAACAAAACGGGCAATAATGAAACCAAACAACGGAGGTGTTTATATATGGAATTAGCAAAAAGCAAAACTTTTGAAAATCTCGCCCGTGCATACGCTGGCGAATGTCAAGCCCGAGTAAGGTACGAATTTATCGAATACGGCGCAAGAAACGAGGGTTTTACCGCATTGAGCGAGTTAATCGACAAAGTGGTCTACAACGAGTTCAACCACGCGAGAATGTTTTATACTTTTATGCAGAAAGCGTCGGATAAACCTATACAAAACGTGGAAATTTGCGCAGGCTATCCGTTTAAGGAAAAATGGAACCTTCTCGAAAATTTGAAACTCGCCGCCGAAGACGAGAAAAACGAGGCAGAAAAAATCTATCCCGAATTCGCCGAAACCGCAAGAAAAGAAGGGTTCGCCGAAATAGCGGAACTGTTCGACAATATCATTCAGGTGGAAAACTGCCACAGAATGTTGTTCGAACAACTACACTGCCAAATGAAAAACGGAACGATGTACGCAAGGAAAGACCCTACGAAAGGGAAATGCTCTTCCTGCGGATACGAATCAACCGCCGCAAAAGCCTGGACGGAATGTCCGCTCTGCAAAGCAAAACAAGGCGCGGTTATGCTCAAAATCGACGACGGACAATAACCTATACCGATAAATAAATCTTTCGGCTGTTAAGAAGAACTTTCTTAACGGCCTTTTTTTCGTATACAAACTTTTTTATCGAACACGCCGGAAATTTCACTCGTCGGGCGGGTGGGGCGACGCGGATTGCCCGCCCGCCCCATAAAATCGATTTAGGCGTTTACTTCGTTCGGGGTTAATTCGGCAAACGAATACCTTTCGTTCTAAAAAACGCCGCTAAGCGACTTTCGTTGCTTAACGGCGTTTCGTTCGTTTATTAAGTAAGATATTCGATTCGGACTTATTAAGGTCTGACTACGCTCGTGTGTCCCGTACGAACTATTGCAAATATTTTAGTTCCGAGACTCTCGGCTTCCATAGATGTTTCGGTCGTGTTAAACTCATATTCTTCTGCCGACACGACGTAATATTCTTTTTCGTTTGTTTTTACGCTTCTGTAATTTAACACGGTCGAATAGTTGGCGTAAGTCGTGTTAAACGTAGCGATTTCGGCGTCGTCCGAGCGATTTTTGACTTTCACTTCAACGTATGCTTTGGATAAATCTCCGGAAACTCCCAAGTATCTCACGGTTCTCGTTTCGTACGTTCCGTTAACGAATTCTCTCGTTTTGCTTACGAGGTTACCGTCTTCGTCGTATTTATCGCCGAGTTCCACCGCAACGCTGCCGTTGGAAAGATTGATAATCATATCCTTGCTTTCTCTGTCTTTCACCGTGGCTCTGCCGCCGTTTATATTCCCGATTTCGCTATATTCGGGTTTTACCACTACTTTACCGTCGTAATCAAGTATGCCGTATTTCCCGTCGTACTTAACGATTATTCTTTGCGACACAAG
Source organism: uncultured Christensenella sp. (assembly GCA_905210905.1). Classification (GTDB taxonomy): domain Bacteria; phylum Bacillota; class Clostridia; order Christensenellales; family DTU072; genus CAG-1782. The sequence continues at coordinate 24,048 of CAJLYQ010000015.1, forward strand.
GTCTACGAAACAAACTTCCGCGCCGAGCGTTATTTCATTCTCCAAGTTTGCGTCTACTATCGCCGCGCTTTGCTCGTCGTTTGCGTTGATTATGTATTTATCAGCCGCAATTTTTATGATTTTACTTAAATCGTACGCGCCGAGCGTAGCGGTAAGGTCGGCTTTCACTCCGAAATTTCCGTCAAGTTCGACTACTTTCTTTTGCTCGGATTTTTTACCGTTTTGATATTCTCTTACTTCTGCGATTACTCCGAGTACGTTTCGATAGACAACGCCGTCTTTCTCTTCGAGTTTTTCCGCCATATGGATGTTTTCTATCGAATAATTAAAGTCGATTTTCGTAAGGGAACCCGTCAAAATATCGGCAACGTAATGTTCGACTTTATAAAGCAACTTGCTCGTTTCGTCATAATACGTATAATCCGTTGCTGTTTCGGGTACTTTGTAAGAATAAGTATACAATATTTTCCCTTCGTGCGCAAGACTAGCGTCGTATTGCCCAGGAACAAGCGTCTTCGCTATAGTTTTTCCGTCTTTATCGGATATTACGATAACGCTATAATCTCCGGTATAGTATTCGCTGTAAAAGTAATTTTCGTACCCTGTTCCGAATATTTCCGAAAGGTTTTCTCTCTCTTTTTCGAGTTTTCCTCCGACGGTCGGGTCTTTCTTCCCGTCTTTTTCGGTAACGGAATTCGCCGCCTTGATAATACCGTTGTCGTTTTGCACGGTAAACGTTTTTTCACTCTTTTGTTTATCTTTTTCTATCGTGACAACGTACTTTTCATAACGCGTTTCTTTTATTTTCTCTCCGCCGGAGTAAAGATAAAACGTGTTGCGATTTCCGTCGATAACGCTCACGTCGGCGCCGTATTCGCATATTTTTCCACCGAAACAATCGTAAAGCGCGTTATTTTTCTCGTCGATAATGAATTTGGGTTCGTCGCCGAATATGCCGCTGTAATCGATGTTTTCGTCCATATCGTTAAGAATTACCTTGCCCGCTACCAACGAATATACGTCAACGGTGTCCTTTTTCCTGATAAAATAAATCCCGTTGTCTTTCGCCGAAACGGAAACGGCTTCGTCTTTGTAAAGCGCGTTCAATGCCGAAACGTCAAGAGCGGAATACTTGAACCCGTCGGCGTCTTCGCCGCTTGTTTTGTCGAACATATAAGAATAAAGTTCGCTGTAATCGGTGCCTTTCGTTTTGTCTTTACAAGCAACGAACGTCGTTGCAAAAATAACGACGAACAGGCACACTGCCAGAATGATTGTCAGTTTCTTTTTCATAATTAACCTCCTTTGAAATGAAACTACTTTAATTATATATCGAATTCGCGCAACTTGACAAGGGGTATTTTGGGGCTAAAACAAAACTCGTCGGGGTTTCCGACGAGTTTTAATCATTATTTTTTCGGTTCAAAATCTTTAAGCGTAAACACGAGTTCGTTTTCCGCTATCAAAACGGGGTGTCGCACGCTCTTTATTATCGACCCTTCGCCGAAACTAAACTGCCCTTCGGCGTCTTTCGGAAGATAACACACGCTTATCCCCTTTCCTATCGGGCTTTCCGCTCTCGTAATATTAATCATATTGCATTTCACGCTGCCGAGCGAACTCTTCGTCGGTACCGTGGCGGCGTTTGAAACGTACGTGCATTTGAGTTTTACCACGCTGTCCGTAAACGGGTCCGCTACGTTTATCGACGATGGGGAGTGAGCGAGGGGCAACGCCCCTGCGAACTAAAAATGAAAGCGGAATGTGTCATTCCGCTTCCGTGTAAGTCCGACTTACACGGGCCGAGCGTTTATTCTCACAAACCGCAGTGACTGCGTCAAACGCCCGTGTAACGTTTGGTCGGTTTATTTTATTCTTGCGTTTCGCTTATTTCCGCCTCGTTTTGTTTTACTTTTGCGTTCACGTCTTCGAGTTTGTACGTTCTTACGTCCTGGCTACCGTCTTTTAGCGTTACTCTGATATTACATTCGCGTTTAAGAAGGTTGTTTGACACGACCGTTCCTTCGCCGTCGGGGGTCATTGCGGTAGAATTTACCTTCGGCATTTGGCTGAACGTTTCCTGATAATAAGCGTTTTCGAATTTCAAGCAACACATAAGTTTGCCGCAGCAACCGCTTATTTTCGTAGGGTTCAGGCTAAGCCCCTGAATTTTTGCCATTTTTATCGATACTTTTTCAAAATCTCTAAGGTACAGCGTGCAGCAGCACGGTCTTCCGCAAGCGGCGAGCGCGCCGCGCATTTTTATATCGTCGCGTTCGTATATTTGCCTGAGTTCTATTCTTACGTGAAAAACGGACGCAAGTTCTTTAACAAGTTCTCTGAAATCCACTCTTCCTGCGGCGGTGAAGTAATAAATGATTTTTTGTCTGTCAAACGTGTACTCTGCGTCGACGAGTTTCATTTCGAGTTTTTTCTCGGCGATTTTTTCCTGTCCGACTTTAATCAGATTGTCCCGTTTCGCCACGTTTTCGTCGTGACGTTTGGTATCTTCCGCCGTCGCCTTTCTGACGATTTCTTTAAGCGGCGCAACCACCATATGGTCGGGCACTTCGTGGTTAGCATTAACGACCGTGCCGTATTCCATACCGCGCGCGGTTTCGGTAATAACCCCGTCGCCTTTTTCGAATTTAACGTCTTTGGGCGAAAAATAGTACGTTTTCCCCGACGTTCTGAACTTTACGCCTATTACTTCTTTTGCCATTTATACTTTGCCTCCAAAATTTCCATTAACAGCCAACCGCCGACGGAATATGCGTTCATATTCGCCGAAAGCCTTTTTCGCGCTTCGTTTACGGCTATTATCGCCGCCGCCGCGCTTTGTGCGGTATACCCTTCCGCCGCCCGAGCCAAATCGTATTCGCGGTTAACGGTATACAACGGCGCAGTGCTGCCCGTTACTTTTTTCATAACGTCGCACAGTATTATTTCCATAAAATCGAGAGTTATTTTCACGACGTCTTTTTCAAACAAACCGCCGTAAACGTATTCCGGAACGCTTGACGAACGTTTCATTTCCGTCATCAACGCAAACGTTTTTTCGTACAAATCCCGAAATCCCTCTTCCCGGCAAAACTTTTCCGCTTTGGAATAATTCCCCATCGAAAACGCCGCCGCAGTTTCCGCCGTCAACGCGTCTTCGCCGTTTTGTATGAGTTCTTCCGCAATGTCCGCTGCGGAAACGTCTTCAAGATAAAGTTTCTTTCCGCGCGACCTGAGCGTCGCCAAAAGTCCGCTTTCGTGCGAAACTCCGAGAAAAATAACGAGATTTTCCGGCGGTTCTTCGTACGTTTTCAAAAGTTTGTTCTGCGCCGCCGGCGACAACAACTCCGCGTTGTCGATAACCGCGATTTTTTTATCTCCGATTATGCACTTGACGTAAACCTGTTCCAACAACTCGTTCACGTCCTTAACCGTCGGCTTGTCCCGTCCGTCGAGTTTAAGCACTTCCACGTACTCTCTGTTCAGCACCTGCGTACAAACCGCGCACTCTCCGCAAGCCGTCGGACAAAGCAGTTTCATCTCCGCAAGCAGGAAAAACGAATCGCGCAACTCGTCGTCTTCGCCGCACACGATATAGGCGTGCGAAACCGCACCCCTTTCTACGTCGCAGGCAAACCGCTTATACGCTACGTTTTTTCTTACAAGGTCGAAATTCACTACTCTATTATCCCCCGCGCGCGCAGCGCGTCGATTATTTTTCCGCTCGTAACGAGTTTGTCCTCGTCGGGTTCGATGCGAATATAACGACTTTCCGTCGCCGCAAGTTCCTTAAACCCACGATACACCGCAAGGTGAAACTCGTCCTTTTCCGCCTCCAACCTGTCGTTTTCCACGACGTTTCCGCTTTGCCTGCGCCAGGAAGTAAGCGGATTCATATCGAGAAACACCACCGCGTCGGGCATACATTTACGAAAAGCGTAACCGTTTATCGCGGTAACCCTCTCCCTGCCCAGTCCGCGCGCATAACCCTGATACGCAATCGAACTGTCTACGTAACGGTCGCAAATCACCGTCTTTCCGGCGTTAAGCGCAGGCAAAATAAAATTGTCGATATGCTCGCTTCTCGCCGCCGCAAACAAACTCGCCTCGCACTCCGCGCTCATCTCTTCGTGCAAAATGAGTTCTCTTATCTTCTCGGCAAGGGGCGTGCCGCCCGGTTCACGGGTAAACACGGCGTCCTGACCGGTTTTTTCAAAATATTCTTTTATTAGTCTGAGTTGCGTGCTTTTGCCTACGCCTTCGCACCCCTCGAACGTAATAAACTTACCTTTTCCCATAGTCGTTCTCTCTTTTAACTATTTTATCACATAAATCAACCCGTTTTCAACCCCGAAAACGCGCTTTTCTCTCTCCGCTTTCGCCAAAAACGCAATATCCCGCTCCGTTATCTCGTCACCCGGATAAATAAGCGGCGTACCCGGCGGATATAACCCGGCGCAAACGAACGCTTTCCTTCCCTTTGCCTCGGTAAGCAAAATTCTCTCCGCGTCGCACCCGAACTCAATCGGGGCGGGCCTCGGGTGGGGCTTATACGGCACGTCGCACTCGGCGTATAAAGGCAAACGCCCTATGCCGTTCACCGCATCGCCAAGGGCGGCAAGATGACGATAATTGTACGGATTAACGATAAATACCACGTCGCGTCCGAAAGTCGTTTCCGCAACGAACCCTTCGTTCCGCAACGCTTCTTCCACCGCTCCGCCGTCAAACGGAGAAGTAAGAACGACCCTCGTCGGATCCTGCGTTTTCTTAACCGAAAACGGCGATTTCACCGCCGAAACGAACTTTCCTACTTCTTCCAAAACTTCGTCGTACAGCCTTTCTCCGTCCTTTTCGAACAAGTCTATCGCTCGCTCGATCGAACACATCGTCATAAACGACGGCGACGTCGTATGAAATATTTTTCGGGCAAGAAGCGCTTTTTCCGCATACTCGTTTCTGCAACAAAGCACACTTCCGCCGGTCAGCACGGGCAAGGTTTTATGCAGACTTAAGATTACCAAATCCGCACATTCGGAAGCCGATTCAGGCAGTTTCGAAGAAAATTCAAAATGCGAGCCGTGTGCGGAATCCACTATCGAAACGTAACCGTTTTTTCTAAGCAAATCGCAGTATTCTTTCACGGGAAGAACGTTGCCGAAATAATCCGGCGAAGTGAAAATAACGATTTTTACGTCGCTCGGAATCTCGCTCGGATCGCAAAAAGCGTCTGCGTGGTACGCTTTCGCCCGGCATACGGACAAGGCGTTATACACGGATACGTGTGCGTTGCCTACGATAAGGAACGCGCCGAGTTTGCTTACGGAATACACCGCCTGAAAAATATTGTGCGTTGCGCCTTGCGTTGAAATAAAACAAGCCTCCGCCTTGTAGACGGAAGCCGTTTTTCGTTCGAGTTCTGCTATGTAACTAACGGACGAAAGCAAGTTGTCGGTGTACGGCAATTCCGTCACGTCGGTCTTCGTAATATCGTCGGGCAAAACGCCTGCGTGCGACGGCGTGTGAAAACTGATTTTATTCCCGTTTTCGAGAATTGCCGCGGTTAACTTTCCGCTCAATTTACTCTCCCGTTCTGGAAATCGAAAGGATATCGAACGCCATTTCTCCGGACGGCGTTTTTGCGATTACTCTCTCTCCGACTTTATGTCCGGCGAGCGCTCTGCCGATAGGGCTTTGATCGCTTATCTTGTTGTCAAGCACGTTGCTTTCCAAAGAAGATACGATTACGAATTCCACTTCTTCGTCGAACTTAACGTCATATACTTTAACCGTCGTTCCGATACCGGCGTGTTTCGCGTTGATGTCCTGTTCGTTTATAATCTCGACGTCGCTGAGTATGTCTTCCAGTCTTGCAATCTCGATTTCGTTGGCTTCCTGTTCGGACTTAGCCGCGGAATATTCGGCGTTTTCGCTCAAGTCGCCGAATTCCTTAGCAGTCTTAATCGCTTTGGAAATCTCGTCACGTTTTGCGGTTTTGCGATTTTGCAACTCCGCCGTAAGTTCGTCAAACTTCTTCTGTGTGAGAATTTGTTTCGCCATTTTTCGTAAAACTCCTTATTTTTAGTCGCAGCGATTTTTTCACCGCGAGCGTTTATTTACAAACAAATATTATATATTAAACCAACCGATAAGTCAACCGCAATAGTCGCTTTTACGATAAATCCGACAAATCGCTCAGCCATTCCGAACAAACCGCGTCCGACGGCATACGCAAATCGCCGCGCGGCGATAAAGAAACCGACCCGACCTTTACCCCGTCGGGTATGCACGAACGCTTGAATTGCTGCGCGAAAAACCGTTTTACAAACGTCGTAAGCCACTTTTTTATCGTTTCGTCGTCGTATTTTCCGTTAAACGTATATTTCGCTATGCGATAAATTTTCGACGGCGAAAAAGCGTAACGGACGAAGTAATAAAGGAAGAAATCGTGAAGTTCGTACGGACCGACTTTGTCTTCGGTGATCTGCACGATTTTTTTACCGTCCGACGGCAAAAGTTCGGGACTTATCGGCGTGGCGAGTATGTCGTTTAACGCGCGTTCTACCCCTTTTCCGTAGCGTTTCGCCTCGTAAGAAACAAGGTGCTTTACCAAAGTTTTCGGAACGGAACAGTTGACGCCGTACATCGACATATGGTCGCCGTTATAGGTCGCCCAACCTAATGCGAGTTCGGACAAATCCCCCGTGCCTACGACGAGTCCGTTGCGACTGTTGGCGTAGTCCATAAGCACCTGTGTTCTCTCTCTTGCCTGTGCGTTTTCGTACGTTACGTCGTACTTGTCCATAGGATGTTTTATATCGCTTAAATGCCGACTGACAGACGTGCGGACGGATATCTTGACGCACTTCGCGCCTATGCTGCGAGTAAGAAGTTTTGCATTCTTAAGCGTGCGTTCGGTAGTACCGAAACACGGCATTGTGATACCGTAAACCGTGAATTGAGATTTTTGTTCTTCGCTTAAAAGGTTCTTTGCCCGTACCGCCACGAGAAGGGCGAGTGCGCTGTCCAAGCCGCCGCTTATACCGATTACCGCGCTTGAAGAACGGGTGTGCTCGATACGTTTCGCAAGGGCGTGCGCCTGAAGGGAAAGAATGAGTTCGGTACGTTTTTCGAGTTCCGCTCCGCCGGGTACGAACGGAAGAGTGGGATAAGAACGGGTGAGAGCGGTTTCCGTCGCAGACATATCTGCGGAAACCGTTTTATAGGTAAGATCGGGGTGCGTGTATTGAGCGTATTTCGTGCGTTCCGCCGCAAGGGAAGAAACGTCGATTTCCGTGAAAATCAAGCCGTAATCGAACAGGTTGCTTTCGGCAAGAATTCGCCCGTTTTCCGCAATTATATCGTGTCCGGCAAACACCATATCGGTCGTGCTTTCCCCCGCTCCCGCGTCGGCGTAAAGGTACGCGCAAAACAGTTTCGCCGACTGCATAGAAACGAGCGAGCGGCGGTATTCCGCTTTGCCGACGAGTTCGTTGCTAGCAGAAAGATTGACTATTACCGTCGCACCCGCCAAGGCGTGGGATACCGACGGCGGATTCATTACCCACAAATCTTCGCATATTTCGGCGGCAATGCGCAAATCGGGCACGGAAGGAACGGTTATTAGTATTTTCGCGCCGAAAAGCGTTTTTTGACCGCAAAAATCCACTTCGACGGTTTCGGCAAAAGCCGGCGTAAACTGCCGTTTTTCGTAAAACTCGTTGTAGTTCGGAAGATAGGTTTTCGGTATCAGGGCAAGAATTTTGCCTTTGAAAATCGCCGCCGCAACGTTGTAGTTTTTATCGAGAAAGTTAAACGGCAATCCTACGAAAATCACCGCGTCCACCGCCGCCGTTTCGGCAAGAATACGTTTAAGCGCGTTTTCCGCGGCAGAAACGAGAACTCCGTGATAGAACAAATCCCCTGCCGTGTAAGCGGTAAGGGACAACTCCGGGAAAACGATAATTTTCGCGCCACGCTGCGCCGCTTCGCGCACGGAAAAAATAATCTGCTCGGCATTGTAGGCTACGTCCGCGACCTTTAACTTAGGCGAACCGCAAGCAACTGTGATAAACCCGTCTTTCATAACAATTTTTTCTCCATTTTTTCGTTTTTTTGCCAAAACAAACGCCGGACAAACAACGATTTTTCGTATTTTTAATGTTTTTGCCGTATCACAAACCTAGCAAAACCACTTTTTATAAAATTTTACCACTTTACGAACGGATAATCAACGCTTTTTCTCAAACTTTATAAAATTTAACACAACGTAAAAGACAACCGCCCTGACCGATTAAAAAAGATAAACCGATTACGGAAAAAAGCGAGAGAGCCGTCGAAATAAAATTTTTATAAAAATTCTTCGCAAAAACAGTTCACATAAAAAGAAAAATGCGGTATTATAATTAGGTAAACGAACGAGGGCAATTAACTCAGTTGGTAGAGTGCTTCCGTCACATGGAAGAAGTCAGGGGTTCGAGTCCCTTATTGCC
>CAJLYQ010000016.1 GCA_905210905.1 uncultured Christensenella sp.
AACTTCAGTATGCAATTCTCGCATTACGATGCAGTTCCAAAGTCTATTGCAGATAAGTTCGTAGCAGAACGTGGTGCAAAAGACTAATTAACAAGACTCAAAAATTAAAAAATAAAACAAACAAATCCAAAAATTAGGAGGAAACAAAAATGGCAAAAGCTAAATTTGAAAGAACTAAGCCGCACGTTAATATCGGAACCATCGGACACGTTGACCATGGTAAGACGACTTTGACTGCCGCTATCACGATGGTCGCCGCTGCAGCGGGCAACGCAGAAGTTATGCGTTACGACGAAATCGATAAGGCGCCGGAAGAAAAAGCAAGAGGTATAACGATCAATACCGCTCACGTTGAATATCAGACGGCTACCCGTCACTATGCTCACGTTGACTGCCCCGGACACGCCGACTACGTTAAGAACATGATAACCGGTGCCGCTCAGATGGACGGTGCTATCCTGGTTGTTGCTTCTACCGACGGACCGATGCCGCAGACCCGTGAACACATCCTGCTCGCTCGTCAGGTTGGCGTTCCTTACATCGTAGTATTTATGAACAAAGTTGACCAAGTAGACGATCCCGAACTTCTCGACCTCGTTGAAATGGAAATTAGAGAACTGCTCTCCAGTTATGACTTCCCCGGCGATGAAATCCCGGTAATCAGAGGATCTGCTCTTAAGGCTATGCAGGCTGCTGCTGCGGGACACGCCGACAGCCCGGATTGCGATTGCATCAGAGAACTTCTCGACGCAGTTGACAAATACATCCCCGCTCCGGAAAGAGACACCGACAAACCCTTCCTTATGCCTGTTGAAGACGTATTTACCATCACCGGCCGTGGAACGGTTGCTACGGGTAGAGTAGAACGTGGTATGGTTAAAGTACAAGATAAGGTTGAAATCGTTGGCCTTATGGACAAACCGAAGGAAACCACCGTTACCGGCGTAGAAATGTTCAGAAAACTTCTTGACTTTGCTCAAGCAGGCGACAACATCGGCGCACTTTTGAGAGGTATCGACAGAAAAGAAATCGAAAGAGGACAAGTTCTTGCTAAACCCGGAACGATTCATCCCCACACGCATTTCAGCAGCCAGGTATACGTTCTGAAAAAGGAAGAAGGCGGAAGACATACCCCGTTCTTTAACGGATATCGTCCTCAGTTCTACTTCAGAACCACCGACGTTACCGGAACGATCACCCTTCCCGAAGGCGTAGAAATGGTTATGCCCGGCGATAACATCAAAATGGACATCAAACTTATCACTCCTATCGCTATCGAACAAGGACTCCGTTTCGCTATTCGTGAAGGCGGAAGAACCGTAGGAAGCGGCGTTGTTAGCGCAATCATCGAGTAAAAAAGTAATCCTTAACTAAGGATATTACTCTCAATCAAGTCAAATAAAAACCGAACCGAAAGGGCGCAAGCCTTTTCGGGCGGTTTTATTGAGCAAAGTATTGAGTTCTTAAATTGTCGAAAGACAATTTTTTTTTATATACTTTTTCTTTCCGCTTTATTCCGTATTCCGCATAAACGGAAACGTAGATAAACCGGACGAATAAAACGGAAAAGAGAAAATCGACCCGATAAAAAGAAAAAAATAAATCGACGGACGCGTTTGCGATAATTTTTATCGCAAACGCATTTTTTTAGTCGATATAATTAAGGGACGGAAAGAATTCCGTCCCCGTGAAGAAGGTTAGTTGCAGCCGTTACAGCCACAATCGTGCGAGCCTTTGTTGCCGCAGCAGCAGTTGAGAATAAGGAGCAAGGGCAGTATGTCGCAAATGCAAGACCCGTTTCCGCAGCAGCAAAGAATGAGTAAGAGCCATAAGATGTTGTTGCAACCGCAACCGTTTCCGCAACCGCATCCGCCGGCGCCGGCACCGTCAAAAAAGTTCATTGTATGTACCTCCTGTTTTGGTTTTTCTAATACATTCGTATGCCGTTTTTATAAAATGTGTGAGTTTATAACCGATTAAAAAAGGGAATAAAAATCGGTATGATTACGAATATTAACGAATTTGCCGAAGAAATCAGAGCGGAACTCGGTTGCCCGCCGGATCTTGCGGTGCGCGACCTGAAGACGCCGTATTTTTATGGAAAAGTCTTGTATATCGACGGTCTGGTCGACGGGCAGGAAGTTGCGGAGTTTTTAATCGAACCGCTTATGAGAAAGAGGGAACCGTTTTCCGACGATCTCGAAGGACTTAGGACGGTGGTTTCTTATTCGGGAAATATGAAAGAAATCGAAAAAGAGAAGTGCGTGTTTTCGTTGCTTGGCGGAAGTGCGGTTCTTCTCACCGGCTCCGCTTGCATAGAACTTCCGATAAAAAAGATTCTCGGACGCGCGATAGCGGAGCCGCCTACCGCTTCGGTCATTAAAGGTCCGCGCGAAGGTTTTGTGGAGAGTATGAAACTTAACTGCGTTTTGCTGCGCAAACGAATAAGGGACAAAGCGCTCGTTTTTCGTGAACTAGAAGTGGGAAAGAGAACGGTTACGCCGGTTACGCTTGCGTATCTTAACGACGTTACGCCGGTAAAGATTGCCGACGAAATAGAAAAAAGGCTGCAAAAAGTCGAGATTGACGGAGCGTTGGACTCGTCGTATCTGACGAAAATGCTAGAAGAAAGGCCGTATTCGATATTCAAACAGATGGGTAACAGTGAAAAACCCGACGTGATAGCGAGCAGGATACTTGACGGGAAAGTGGCGGTTATTTGCGACGGATCGCCGATAGTGCTGTATCTTCCGTTTATGCTCATCGAAGATTTTGAAGACTCGCAAGACAATTACAAACGCCCTGCGAGAGCGACTTTTTTGCGATATATTCGCCTTTTTGCGGCGTTTCTAGCAGTTTTCTTACCTGCGCTTTTCGTGTCGGTACAAGTGCATCAGTTTCAACTGCTCCCGGTCGAACTTCTCGTCACCGTAATAAATTCGACGGGTAACATACCGTTTTCGCCCACGCTGGAAATGCTGATTGCGCTCGTTTTGTTCGAGATACTCGGCGAAGCGAGCATACGAATGCCGCGGCACGTCGGAATGGTTTTGGGGGTTGTGGGCGCGATAGTGCTTGGAGATACGGCGGTTAAGGCAGGGCTTTTGTCGAGTTTAACCGTGCTTGTGGTAGCGATGAGCGGTATAGGGATTTTTACGGTACCGGACGAAGTGGGTACGATGGGAATTCTTAGAATAAGTTTCGTCGTTTTCGGCGGACTGCTCGGCTTGTTCGGAATACTGATTTCGGCGATGTGCATAATCGCTTATACGTCGAATCTGTCGAGTTTCGGAGTGCCTTATTTGTCGCCCGTCGCGCCGATACTGAAAGACGATTTACGGGATTTTCTGATTAAACACAACCTGACAGACCTGAAAACTCGTCCGGTGTCGTACGGACTTCTCGACAAAACAAGACTTAGGAGAGTGAAATGAACGAGATAAGTACGAAACAACTTTATATAATGATTTTTTTTATACCGCTCGTTTTCAAAATGTCGTCGCTGCCGGCGTTGATGTACGGAGCGGTTTCCGCAACGGCGTACTTACTGATAGGACTGGTCGTCGTGGTGGAGTTTCTTCAACTTATGCTCGTGCTTTTCGTATCGAAACAGGGCGGAATGGACGGAATTAAAGAAAAATACGGTAAAAAAGCGTACTGCGCCGTCGCATTTCCTATGCTTTTCGTGGTTTTCGTAAAAATGCTCGTTCTCACGCAGGAAATGGTAAACTACGTTTGCAGTTTTATGTTTTATAACATTGCGGAAAGCGCGGTCGTGCCTGTCGTTATGCTCGTTATTTTCTATCTCGGCACGAGAGGAGCGAAAGCGATAGGAAGAATGTTTGAACTCAGCGTCTGGCTCATACCGTTTATTGTGGTATTCGGGGCGGTTTTCGGTAAAGCGGAACTGGAAACGACGTATCTTACGCCGATTTTCGACGGAGAAGGAAAAGAGTACCTCTCGACGATAGGAAAGTATCTGATTTTCACTTTCGACTTTTCGCCGCTTTTGTTTTTCAAACCGAAGATTAAAAAAATCGCGCCGATTACCGTTTGTTCGATTTTAAGTACGGTCAGCGTTGTCGCCGCGTACGCGGTGCTTTTTTCCGTATACGGAACGGCGTCCGAACACGCAAGTTTCGGGTTTACAAGACTTGCCACGTTCAGTACGGTAATAAGCGAGATCGGCAGCCTTGACTGGCCGAGCGTTATGCTCTGGCTGATAGCCGGGATACTGTCGTTATCGCTGAAAATTAACGCCGTCAACGAGATAAGCGGTAATTTCGGAACGAAAAAAGCAGGAACGTTTGCTTTTTGCGTGGCGATAACGATAGTTTTGCTTACGGCGATAAAAACGCCCGTCGAAGCGATACGGTTTGCCTCGAACGGTCTGCAATATGCGGTTTTCGGAATAGAAATCGCTTTGCCGTTCGTTTTGCTGACGTTGTACGCTGCTAAAAAATCAAGGAGTGAAGAGTATGCGGCGCAAAATTAAATGGATTTTTACGGTTATAGCAATAGTTTTCTTCGTGTTTTTGGGAAGCAAAGTTCCGAACGACGATATAGGCAAACGAGCAATGGCGGTCGGGCTCGGAATAGACGTCGACGACGAAGGAAATATCGTCGCTTGCGCTCAGATACTGATGGCGGCGTCAGACGACGAAGGAAGCAGTTCGGGCACGAGAGTGGTGGAAGCAAGGGACAGGGTGCTGTCGGCGGCGATAGCGAAAATATCCGAAATATGCGGAATGCCGCTTACCGTAACGCACTGCAACATAGTTGTGCTTGGGGAGAAACTGATGAACGGAGGAGACGCATACAAGCCGATTTTTACTTTGATGGAAAACACTTACGTCAGCGACAACGCGTATATGTTCGTGTGCGAAGGGGGACCGAAAGACGTGTTCGAATCGAAAACGGCGTTCGGCAGCAACGCAAGTTTGTATTTGCAGGAAGTCGTGTCGGCAACCGGACCGTACAATAATATTCCGTATAAAATGCTGCGGCAGGTAATCGTCGGACACCACGATATAGGAAAAACCACGTATTTTCCGTATATGAAAAAGGTTTACGTACCGCCGAAAGTACCGTCTTCGTCCGAAGAAGGCACGCAAAAAGAAGAAAAAAGCGAGTTTTCGTATAATCTTAACAACGTTTTCGTAATGAAAGACGGAAAAGCGGTGGGACTTTACGGAGAAGAAGCGGTTAAATCGATTAACTACGTTATGACGAAAATCAAAAAAGGCAGCGACGTTTTCGACGTGCCGGAAGGCACGATAGGATTTTTCGTGCTGAAAAACGATGTAAAAAAAGAGTTCGATTTGGAGAAAAAAGCGTTTATCGTGAAAGTTAAAGTCGGCGGAACGGTTAAATCGCTGAGAGCGAAAAACGAATCGACTACCGAGCAAACTTTCGTGTACGAACTTACCGACGAAGACAAGAAAATTTGTTCGGAGAAAATAAAAGGGGAAATTGAAAAGTTTTTTAACGAAATGAAAGAAAAAGACGCGGACATTTTTAAGGTAAGACAGTCGTTTTATTCCAAATACGGGAAGAAAAGCGACGGAATAAGCCTTAAAGACGTAAAACTCGAACTCGAAGTGGAACTCGAAATAGAAAAATAACCCTATCCTAAGCCGGGGCGGGTCGGTTAAGCGTTGATTTTTCGGGGGTAATTTGTTAAAATACCCTTATGAAATTCAACGTAATAAAATCCGGTACGACGGCGGGCGGTCACAAGGGGCTGTTCGGACTGTTAAAAGAACAAAACGACGGCACGGGCAGGCATATTTTTCTCGTGCCCGACAGATACACTTTGGGCGTGGAAAAGGAAATATGCGAAGTCCTTTACCCGGACGGCGCGTTTAACGTAGACGTATGCAGTTTTACCCGTCTTGCGCAAAAAGCGTTGGGAAAAAAGAACAAAATTTGTTTGTCCAAAGAAGGCACGGTGCTGTTGCTTAACCGTATAATTTGCAAAAACTCGGACAAACTCACCTTTTACCGCAACGTAAAAAGCGTAGCGTTTTCCAGAGAAATGTTCGCTTCGATCGCCGCTATAAGAACGAGCGGAATCACGAGCGAACGTTTTATCGAAACGGTAAAAGACATAGAAGGCAACGTCGGCGACAAACTTCGGGACATAGGTTTGCTTTACAAACTGTACGAAGAAGAGATTAAAGGCAGATATTTCGATACGGTAACCCGTGTGGACTGGCTTATCAACAATCTTGCGGACGCGCCGATCGCACGCGACAGCCATATATACGTTCTCGGATTCAACGTCTACAGCAACGCGCAACTCGAATTTATCCGCCGCGCGATTTTGCTTTGTCCGTCGGTAAGCGTCGCTTATTGCGACGGAAAAGGCAACGACAACGCCGCCTGTTTTCCCACGGCGCAGGTTAAAGGACTGATGGATTACTGTTTCGACGCAGGGATACCGGTAAGGCTTATCGAAGAAAACCTGCCGCTCGACGAGCAGAGAGAATTCTTGCACGGCAGTATGTTCGGTGTGAAAAACAACGTCTACAACGGAAAAAACGACAACAAAGTAAGGGTACACGGCGAACCGAACGCTTACGAAGAAGTAAAAAAAGTCGCAAGAGAAATAAGATTTTTGGTGTTCGAACGCGGCTATCGATATAAAGAAACCGCCGTCGTGGTAAACAATCCCGATTATAACGGTTTAATCCGCAAAACTTTCGACAGATTCGATATACCGTATTTTATCGACGAAAAGTACGAAGTTAAAAACGGCTTTTTCGCAAAATTCGTCCGTTTGCTGCTTGCCTGCGTGGAAGACTTGTACGAGTTCGGTCGCGTAATGCAGGTAATCAGGCACCCGTACTCGGGTTTTTGTCGTTCCGAAATACAGGATTTTGAAAATTATTGCATTAAATACAACGTCAATTATTCGCTCTTTTCAAGGGAGTTCGTTCTCGGCGGCAACGACGAAACGGAAAAAGAACTGCTTACTTCGGCGGAGTCCGTGAGAAAACGGGTCGTACAAACGCTTTCGACCGTTCCGAAAAACGGCAAGGCGAGAGATTTTTGCGAGTATATCCTTTCGCTTGCGGCGGATGAGTATATTAATCTTAAAGAAAGCGAGTATTCCGTCGGTCGTTCGATAGAAGAAAGGGTTTATTCCGACAAAGAAAAGTTTCTCGGTGTTGTTTCCGAGATAAGCGAGCAGTGGTGCGGAGAAACCGAGATGACTGCCGGCGAGTTCAACGACACCCTTTCGTCGGTTATCGAAAATATGACGGTCAGCGTTCTGCCGCAGTATATGGACGCGGTTTTCGTGGGTAATACTTCGGAAAGCAGGTTCGGCGGAGTTAAAGCGATGTTCGTGATCGGCGCGAGCGACGGATTTTTCCCGGTCACTACCGGGGATAAACTGATACTCGGTTGTTACGACACGCTCGTGATGAAACAAAACGGACTGGAAGTTTTTCCTTCGCCGGAAGAGAGCAACTATTTCGAACAGTTTGCGGTAATCGATCTGGTGACGAAACCCGACAGACTATACGTTACTTATCCGACCGCATACGGCGACGGTTCGACGGCAAGTCCGGGCAGTGCAGTGAGAGAGATCAAGTACAGACTTTCTCTTAAAGAAAAAGATTTTATCGAGTATCACGAACTGACCGACGAAAAGAAACTCGCCTACGTTCTCGCAACGTTTGCCAACGCGCGGTTCGAATATCTTTCGGGGGGCGTTCCGCCCGAATACGCGCAGTCGGTGAGGAAAATGCTCGAAGAAAAAGGGCTGATTTTCCCGGAAGAAGAGAACGCGCCCAAAGTGGATTTGCTACGGGGGTACGCACGCGACGGATCGGGCAGGTACAAACTGTCGGTCAGCAAAATGGAAGCGTACTTCAAGTGTCCGTTCAAAAACTATCTTAAAAACGTACTCGGACTGCGTGAAAAAATCGAAGGCGGACTGAAAGTCAACGATAAAGGAACGATTATCCACGCCGTTTTGGAAAAATATTTCTCCAAAGGACGGTTTTTACGGGAAGCGACGGAAGAAGAAAGGGGCGTCTTTGCCGCGGAGTGCATAAAAACCGTGCTTTATTCGGAAGAAAACAAACGGTTTTTCGAAAACGCAACTTCGAGAAAAGAACTCGAAAGCATACAAAAAGAGTGTTTCGCATGTCTGAAAGCGTTGACCGACAATATGCTTAATTCCGAGTTTACTCCCGAGTTCGTGGAAAAACGGTTTGACGGCGGCGACGGTCTGGAATTCGAAATCGACGGAAAGAAGTTCGTTTTCGTGGGGTTCGTGGACAGAGTGGACGTTGCGGACGACAGAATTATAATAATAGACTACAAGACCGGCAGAGCGGACGATTCGCTGAAAACCGTTTATACCGGGGAAAAAATCCAACTGTACGTGTACCTGCGCTACTTTACGGGCAAGGGATACAAACCTGCCGGGGTGTTTTACCTGCCGATAAGCGACGGATATTCGTCGAAACCGTCGTCTTATGCGATGAAAGGGCAGGCTTTATATAGCGAAACGCTCTTTGAAGAACTTGATAAACGCATTAAAGTTGCCCCTAACGGCAAATACGGTAGCCCAAACGTAAGTATTCCGCTGATCGTCAAGGACGGACACGCTACTTTCGACGAGAAAAGAGCGACGAATTTGCTTACCGAAAGGCAGTTTAAGGAAGTAACGGACTACGTCGGCAGGCTGTGCGTGAAGGCAATAGAAGAGATAGCCGATGGGTATGCGGAGCGCAAACCGACGGACGGCGCGTGCGAATACTGTCCGTACAAGAAGATATGCGGCGACGTCGAGCCGAGAGAAAAAGTATGCGTAGACAAACTCAGTTTCGATTTAAGCGTAAAAGAAAACGGGGGGAAGGACGATGAAGTGGAGTAAAGGGCAGGAAGCGGTGCTGTCCACGGGCGGAAATTTGCTCGTAAGCGCGTCTGCCGGCAGCGGAAAAACCGCCGTTATGGTAGAGAAAGTGCTGAGGCTGGTTAAGGAAGGAACGGATATAAGGAGAATACTTCTTATGACGTTTACCCGCGCCGCCGCGGCGGAGATGAAAGAAAAACTCGTAAAGAAGATGTACGAGGCGTCGTCGAAAGCGGACGGAGAAAAGGTTAAAGAGCAACTTGCGAATCTGCCGTTTGCGTCGATAGAAACCATAGACGGATTTTGTTACCGTATGGCGCGGCAGTATTTTAACGTAGTCGGTTGCGATCCGTCGGCGAGTATCGGAGAAGACAAGGCGATGGAAAAAGCGCTTTTCGACTGCGCGACGAAAGTTATGGAAGAGTCGTTCGTTAAAGAAGACGCCGATTTTTTGCGCGCCGCCGATTTTTTCCGTAAAAACAGAAGTTACGAGCCGTACAAACAAACGGTAATCGACATAATAAAGTTTGCTTCGTCCCGACCGAACAGGGACGGGTTTTACCGCGCCTGCGCGGGGGATAATTCGGACGCGGTGGAGAAGTTTTACCTTAATTACCGCCGGAACGAGATTGCGCTTCTTATTAAGGACGTAACCGGGTTTATCGACGAGTGCGAATCGGAAAACTTCTTTTTCGACGAATTGTATACGGATATCGTCAAAAGGCTGGAAGCGGCGAAAGAGGCGGTTACCGTAGCGGAATTTTTCTCGCCCGTAGAAAACGTTATCGTGCCGAGAAAAATAAACGTCAACAAAGTTAAAAAGGGGGAAGCGAGCGAAGAACTCGCCGATTTGTCGGGGAGAGTAAACGCGCGGATCAAGTCCTTTCTGACCGGCGTCGTCGGCGACGCTCAGGCGTATCGTTCGGGCGGAAGCGAGCAGCAACGCGCGATAAAGAGAAGTTTGTCCGAGTCGTGCATAGAAACGGAAAAAGCGTACGCGGCGTACAAAAAGAAGAGAAATCTTATCGATATGCGCGACGCAACGGATTACGCGCTTAAAGCGTTGGACGACGAAAAGACCCGTAAAGAAGTAAGCGAAAAGTACGATTACGTTTTCGTGGACGAGTATCAGGACACCAACTATCTGCAAGAAACGCTTATCGAGCGCATAACGAGCGACAATTTGTTTTCGGTAGGCGACGTTAAGCAAGCGATATATCATTTCCGTTCCGCCGAGCCGGACATATTTTTGAAAAGGGAATCGAGATACGATACGCTTGGGGAAGGGTCCAACCGTTATCTTAACGTGAACTACCGTTCGTGCGAGGAAGTGCTGGATTTTACCAACAGGGTATGCGACGCGATAATGGTAAAAGACTTTTGCGGAATCGACTATAAAAACACCGCTCGTTTAGGTTACGGCGGACTGGAAAGACCGATAAAAGGGGTTGATCCCGTGAGCGTTTTTATCGACTCGTCGGAGGACCCGCCCACCCACCCCTTACGCGGAGAGGTATACGGAGTTAAGGACGCGCCGATAAGCGACGGCTCGGACAACGAAAGCGAATTTATAGCAAACGACGTACTGTCCGCCGTCAACGGCTGTTTTATCACGGAAAAAGACGGCTCGGAAAGGAAGGTAAACTTCGGCGATTTCGCCGTACTTTTGAGAGCGGGAACTAAAATGAAACTCGTGACGAGCGCGTTCAAAAAATACGGCGTGCCGTTCTATACGCTGAAAGAAAACGCCTCGGCGTTTCCGGAAAGGGAAGTACTCGTGGACGTGGTTCGGGTTGCTTTGAACGCGACCGACGACGCGTCGATGTACAACGCCGCGTCGTCGCCCGTAGGCTCGTTTAGTCCGTCCGAACTCGTCGAGATACGCTCGTTTAACGGTAACGAAAGCAGAAATTGTTCGCTTTGGGAA
Source organism: uncultured Christensenella sp. (assembly GCA_905210905.1). Classification (GTDB taxonomy): domain Bacteria; phylum Bacillota; class Clostridia; order Christensenellales; family DTU072; genus CAG-1782. The sequence continues at coordinate 10,800 of CAJLYQ010000016.1, forward strand.
GCGTTTTGTCGCTATTCGGGTATCCCGAAGTTAAAAAATAAGGCTGAAGAGTTTGTCGAATACATAGAAGAGATAAGGCGTAAGTGCGCATATATGTCGGTCAGCGAACTGTTTGAAGAGATTTTGAGCAGGAATTTCGACGCGTATTTACGTGGACATAACCCTGTTGCGCTCGGAGAACTGAACGCGTTTATTTCCTTCGTTTCTTCCTTAGGGGTGAACTCGTCCTGCGAAGAGTTTATCGATTACTACGACACGTCGTACAAAGGCAACAAGCCGCCGGCAAGGGAGAACGCCGTCGCGATAATGACGATGCACGCAAGCAAGGGGTTGGAATTTCCGATAGTGTATTTGCCTTATCAGGGAAGCAGACCGATGCCGAAGGTCGGGCAGACGGAACTCGACGCCGAACTCGGGCTCGCGGTTAAACTTTACGGCGAAGAAGAAGGCACGGTGGGGGATACGTTCGCTACGCGCGTCGTTCGGCTTAAGTGCAGGGAAGAAGAGCGGCAGGAACTCGCAAGGCTGATGTACGTCGCTTTCACGAGAGCGAAGAACAGGCTGGTCGTTACGGGTCGGGAAGTTAAAGTTCCGCTCGGCGTTTACGAAGGCAATACGATATTGCAGTGGATAGCGTACGCGGCGGAGAGCGACGAAGTTCTTCGATCGACGATTAAAGACTTGCCGAAATTCGAAGCGGCCGGGGAAGAGAAAAAGGTTGCGGAAGAAAAACCGTTCGATAAAAATTTGCTTGAAAAGAGTTACGCGTTCGAGAAAGAAACCGCGCTGCCGATGAAATACAGCGTCAGCGAGATACTGAAGAAGAACGACGGGTACGGGTATAACCCGTTTGCGAAAAAGGGGAAAGCGGCAGCCGTCGGAACGGCGGTACATACCGTAATGCAGTATATCGACTACTCGGTCGACGACGAAGACGGCGTAAAAAAGACGGTGGAAGAACTGTTTTTGCAGGGCGCGCTTACCGAAGAAGAGGCGGCGAGCGTGGACGAAAAGGCGATTTTGCGCACGTTAAGGTCGGACGTAATCAGGGAAGCGAGAAAGTATCCGATAAAACGGGAACAGCCGTTTATGATGTACGTTCCTTACGACGACGAAAGCGGCAAGGTGCTTGTTCAGGGAGTAATCGACCTTCTTATCGACGAAGGGGACGGATACGTCGTGGTGGATTTCAAGACCGGCGGCGGCAGCGAAGAAGAACTGAGAAATCGCTACGGTAAGCAACTTTCGTTATACGCCGAAGGCGTGGAAAAAATACTGAAAAAGCCGGTAAAACGCAAAATCATTTATGCGATAAATTCGGGCAAAACGGTAGAAACGTAAACCGCGGTTTTCGTGTGCAGGCGCATCGGCGCGCGTCTTACGCGGGCGCAAAAGGAAAAACCGGCGTTCCGTCGGGGTCGGCGGAGCGTTTTTTTACAATTTTTAGCAAAATACTTAAGTTTATTCTAAGAAAAATCCGCGCAAAGTATTGCAAAAAAAAATATAATTGATATAATATTTTAAGATAAGTATTTGTAGGAGACGAGAGCAATGAAAGAAATCGTAGAAAAACTTACCGACGCTTTGGGCAGTTTTTTGCCCGATATCGATATTTCGATTAAACTCGGCGTTATCGGCGGAATTATCATTCTGTTGTTGTTTTTCATCGCGCTTGCTATGAGCGCAGGCTGCAAAATCACGCGTTACAGAAAGAAACTGATGCAGGGAGCGAAGATGCTCAACGCGCAACCGCCCGTCACGGAAGAAAACGTCGACGTGGTTTATAAAGAACTCGAAACCCATCCCGAAGAAGTCAAGAAAGGCTGGGCGGCGTTTATGGATCAGAGAGTGGGGTATCCGTCGGATTACATTACGACCAAAGACGTGCTTTCACGCAGAGAATTCAGCGGTAAAGGCGCGGCGGCGAAAGTATTTCTGATTATTCTCGGAGCAATCGTTTGCGCGCTCGTCGCCATCGTCGGTTTCTTTAACGAAGTCGAAGCGGGCACGGTAATGCAGGCGGTAATGGCGCTCGAATTTTTAATTATTCCGGTTGCCGTTTATATCATAACCGTTCTGCTGCTCGACATTGCGTACAACCGCAAGATAAGAAGACTCGGGCTTACGTTTGAAAGTTTCTGCGAAATACTCGACGCCAAAGTCGTGGTAAGCGACAAGGACGAAAGAGAATTCGTAAGCGACAACCTCGAAGAAATCAACAGACGCGTGGAAGAACTCATCGCGGGCAGAACCGGCGGAGAAGACGTTATCGAAGTTATCGCCGCTCCGAGAGTGGAACAAACCGAAGAAGTAGAACCCGTCGAAGAAGAAGTTGCTGAGCCGGTAGTCGAAGAAGAACCGGTTGCGGCAGAACCCGAAGAAGAACCCGAACCGGTCGTTAAGTACGCGGATATGACCGAACAGGAGAAGGAAGATTACTTCCTTGCCCTTCTCGACGTAGTAGACAGAGCGGTTGCGGACGAAACGCTTACGGACGACGACTATGCGTTGATCGCGGCGACGATTTACGAAAACGCAATGCAGACCGGAGCGATGGAAAATCCCGACGAAGCGGCGATTTTCGACGAATGTTTCAGCCGTCTTGCGGCACAACTGAAAGGCTAGTTTTCTTTAAGAAAACGACTGATAAAAAACGTTAATGGGCGACGCAAGTCGTCCATAAAACGTATAAATGCGATTTTTATCCGTTTTGCGAGGTAAAACGAATGTTGAGATTTTCCGCCACGAACGACGGCAAAGTGCTCGATACGCTTAGCAGGGAGATTTTCGGCGACGAGTTTCCCGGCAAAGTGGGGTACGTTTTGTACGACGGCGACAAAGCGATCGGCGTAGCCAAAATGACGGTGGGTACGGAAGTATCCGTGCTTGAAAGAGTGGGCATCGTACCCGAAGAAAGAAAAAAAGGAAACGGCGATTTTTTCACGCGCAGTCTTATTTTCGGGATGAGCAATGCGTCCGAAGAAGTCGTGGTTAATACGAAAGACGAATATTACTGTAAGTTCGGTTTTACCGAACGCAACGAAAAAATGGTTTGTCCGTCCGGGCGAGTGGTTTTTCCGTGCGGTTGTCACAAATGAGGAGGTAAGAGATGGCATCCAACTTTATCGAAAGTATTATCGAAAGCGACCTTGCCGAAGGCAAGATAAAAGAAGTCGTTACGAGATTTCCGCCCGAACCCAACGGTTATTTGCACGTCGGGCACGCGAAGAGTCTTTGCATAAACTTCGGAGCAAAGGCTAAATATAACGGCAGATGCAATCTGCGTTTCGACGATACCAACCCGACGAAAGAAGACGTCGAGTACGTCGACAGCATCAAAGAAGATATAAAATGGCTCGGTTTCGAGTGGGATAACGAGTGTTTTGCGAGCGACTACTTCGATCAGACGTACGAGTATGCGGAACTGCTCATAAAGAAAGGTCTGGCTTACGTATGCGATCTCAGCGCGGAAGAAATCCGTCTTACGAGAGGCACGCTTACCGAACCCGGCACGGAAAGCCCGTACAGAAACAGAACCCCGGAGGAAAACCTTACGCTTTTCAGAGGAATGCGCGACGGACTTTATCCGGACGGCAGCAAGGTGCTGAGAGCGAAGATAGATATGGCCAGCAGCAACCTTAATATGCGCGACCCGGTAATCTACCGCGTGCTCAGAGCGCACCATCACCATACCGGCGACAAGTGGTGCATTTATCCTATGTACGACTTCGCTCATCCCATAGGCGACGCCATCGAAGGAATAACCCATTCGATATGCACGCTCGAATTCGAAGATCATCGTCCTTTGTACGATTGGGTTACCGAAAACTGCGGTTTCAGTAACCCGCCGCACCAATACGAGTTTGCTCGTCTTAACATTAAGAACACGATAATGAGCAAGCGTTATCTTAAAAAACTCGTAGAAAGCGGAGTAGTGGAAGGTTGGGACGATCCGCGTATGCCCACGCTCAGCGGAATGAGAAAACGCGGATATCCGGCGGAAGCGTTAAAGAATTTTTGCGCGACGGTAGGCGTTGCGAAAGCGAACAGCGAAGTTGACGGCGCGGTACTCGATCACTGCGTGAGAGATTATCTCAACGAGAGAGCGCTCAGGGTAATGGTAGTGGAAAATCCGCTTAAAGTGATAATCGACAACGTTGCCGAGAGCGAAGAGATAGAAACGGAGAACAACCCGAACGACGAAACCGCGGGAACGCACAAAATCCGTTTCGGCAAAGAGATTTACATCGAAAGAAGCGACTTCGAAGTCGTTCCGCCGCCGAAGTACAAAAGACTCGTTCCGGGAGGAATGGTAAGGCTTAAGGGAGCGTATATTCTGAAGTACGTTTCGCACGAAGAAGAAAACGGCGAAGTAAAGGCGGTTCATTGCGAGTACATACCCGATTCCGCGAAAGGCGGAGTAAACGCCGGGATCAAGGTCAAGGGCGTAATTCAGTGGGTTAACGTCGAAGACGCCGTACCGGTCACGCTTAACAAGTACTACAGTTTGCTTCTCGACGAAGTGGATGGAGTGAAAGAGTTTGACGAAAGAATAAATCCGAACTCGCTCGTGGTGGTAAAAGGCTGCGTTGCGGAGCCGTACTTAATCGAGAACGAAGAGGGAGAAACGTTCCAGTTTATGAGAGCGGGGTATTACAAACTCGCCGAAAAAACGGAAAACGGCGCGCTTTGCTATCTGATAACCGACCTTAAAGACAGTTTTAACCGTAAGTAAGGCAAGACGGAGCGAAGAGAAAAGGAAAAAAGCGGAAAAAAAGTTCGTGAAATACTTAAAAAAGTATTGAAAAAAAAACAGAATAAGTTTATAATAAAATAGCGTATATAGGAAGAAGTGCGCACGGTTGTCGTTTTTCGGTTGAAAAATAACGAAAACAATCGGGAAACAACTAAATGTAAGGAGACGAAAATGGCAGAAACGACAATGACCGACACCACCTACGAGAAGAAAGAAGTGCCGATGACGGACGAGCCGAAAGCGGCGGACTCGGCGGCTAAGGAAATGGCTCTTAACGTTAGTTTGGACCAACTCTCCTACATTTGCGGATACTGCGGCAAAGTCAATGCGATTTCTTCGCCCAACTGTGTTCGTTGCGGAAAGAGAAGACCCCGCAGCGAGTACGTAAACGCTATGAACAAACTCAAGAACGCCGAGTCGGTTAAAGCGCAGTACGTCGAAGAGCAGGCGAAACTTGCCGTTGACAGAAGAGAGGCTGCCGAACAGCAACTCGTAAGACTCGTCGAAAGCAGAGTTGCGGACGAAAAGGCGCAGATCGTAGCGCAGGAAGCGATAAAACTCGAACAGGAAAGAGAAGAAATCAAGCGCACCACGGCGCGCGACGCGGTACTCAGAATTATCGCGGCGGAAAGAGCGGCGGAAGAAAAAGTCAAAGTCGCCGAAGCGCGTGCGGAAGAGGCGATTGCCGGAAGAAGCAGAGAAACCGAAGAAAGAATCGCGTCCGAAAGAGAAAAAGTTCTTTACGCGGCGGCGAAACGGGTAGTCAGCGAAAGAGCGGGAATAGAAAACGCCGCCGAAGAAAGAATTGCGGCGGAAAGAAAGAACACAGAAAAGAAAGCGCAGGAAACCATAGATTTTGCGGTAGACGAAGCGGAAAAGAACGCGGCGAGAAGAGCGGTTCTTAAAATCGTCGCCGGCGAACAGGCAGCGGAAGACCGCGCGAGAATAGAACGCGACGCGATTTCGAGAGCGGCGATGGACAGAGTTGCCGAAGAAAAAGAAATTGCGGAAATAAACGCGTATTCTAAATACAAAATCGAAAAAGAAGCGATCGAAAGAGCGGTCGACGAAAGAATTAAAGCGGAAAGGGAAATGCTCTACGGCAGACGCGGCGCGGCTACCGCTCCTTACGGACAGGCAGGCGGCGCGGTTCAACCCCTTACCATCGTTCCTTACGTCAATTCCAGACAACCCCTTTATCAATACGCTCCGAGCAAGACGATATACAAGTTCGTTCCGGACGAACAGCCCGAACAACAACGCCCCGGACGCAAAGCGGTTCCGGCGCGCGTGCCTTCGTCCGCTCCCGTAAATGAGAAAAAGGAAAAGAAAGAGAAGAAAGGTTACGGAGCGGTCAGAGCGTTGTCGGTGATAGCGTTGTTGCTTGCGGCGGTAGTGCTCGTGGTTTCTTTGGTTGACGTTGCGGCGCTCAGATACGTCGCCGACTATAAAAACTTTGACGTAGTAACCGCGCTGTTCGTACAAAACGATTATTCGGCGTTTATTGCGGACAAGGGAATCGTAGGAATGCTTGCGCCGATAGGTATTATTGTAGCGTGCGTAGGCGCGCTCGCGAGCGTGATATGCGCGATTGTCGGACTTATTACGGGCAAAGCGAAAGCGATATTCCCGATTTTGGCTGCGGTAGGAACCGTCGGAGCGATAGTCGCGGTAGTCGGTTTGATCGTGGGCAACGTGATTGCCGTTGCGGAAATTGCAAGTCTGATAGGACTTATCGTCCTCGTTGCGGCGTCGGTGCTTGCGCTTGTATTCGCCGCTATAGCGACGGCGATAACCGCGAAAAAGAAAAAGCAGGAAGAAGCGTTTCTCGGATAATCGAAAACGAAAAACAGAAAACGCATCCGATAGGCGTTATGCCTGGGTCGGATGTTTTTCAATTATAAAACGTACGATCGGAGAGTATTATGGCAAAGAAAAAACAAGAACCCGCGAAAGAACCCGTCGTGGTCGAAAAAACTCTGGAAGAAATGACCGACGCGGAATTCCTTGCAGGTATCGAGAAATGGGGTGCGCCTGCCTACAACGATTATATGCACGCGCCGAGAATAAGCGAAACGCGCATAAACGGCTATCTTTCCGATACCGAAGTAGGGATACTCGCAAAGAATGCGAAAGTCAAGGTTGAAGAACCCGAATCCGAAGTTAAAGAAACCCAAAACGTATGTGTAAAAGCAAAAAGACACACCAAAAAACGTGCGCTTTTGCTCGTCGTGATAATGATTCTGACGCTTGCGTTTATGGTAGGTACGGTACTCGGAGTGCTTAAAGTCGCGCCCGTGTCCGATTACTTTAACGTTTACGGCGGAGAAAACGGCGGAACGGGAATAATCGATCCCGTCGTGTCGATGATATTGCATCTTACCAAAGGAAGCGGCGATTATACCTTCGTCGAATACTTCGGAAACGCGGGAGAAGGGCTGTCGGCGGTGCCTGTTTATTCGGTTGCTTGCGCGATAATTTTGTATCTCGTCTGCATAATCGTTATGTTCGTCAAGAGCGTGTTTGCCACGTTTGAAAAACGCAACGTATGCGGTTATTACAAAAAACGCACTTTCGGTTATATCTCGATCGTGGCGTTGCTTTGCGCGGTCGTATGCGTGGTCGGCGGACTGTACGTTACGGGCGGCGCGATAACGGATATACTCGATTTTCTCACGCCGAACAAACTTCCCGTAGGGGCAGGTTACGGTCTGTACGTTATGCTCGGACTGCCGATCGTGACGCTTATTATGAGCAGTTTTGCTTACGGAAAGAAAAAATAAACCGAAATAATCGGAAAAACTCGACTTAATCGCGCGGAAAAAACTTTTTTCGCGCGATTTTTTTTTACGAAAGCGGCGGCGGCCGATCGAAGGGGGAGAAAGTGCTTCGGTTAAAGCGTCGGGCGAATGGAAAAATTTTTCTTTTTTTTCTCAAAAAAAATGCTTTTTTTACATTTTAACTATTGATATTTTTGCGGTGCTATGATAGAATATTACCGTATAGTATTCTAATATTTTATACTATAAATATTATTTAGGTGGCTGATATGGCGTACAAGGGGACGGGTTCCGTCGATAAGAAACATATGCAGGAAATCGAAAGGCGCAAAGCAAGAAAAGAGCGTCGCGCTATGTTGTCCGAGCGTAAATCGGCGGCTATGTCCAACTCTCGCGAACTCGCAAGATTGAGAGCCGGTTACGGAATTGAAGAAGATTACGGTTATGAAGAAAACGCGTCCGGATATCGCGCGCCGGGATACGATATGCCTGAAGTGGACAATCGTTTTGCCACCGATATGCGCAAAATGAAATTCTGCAGAAAGCCGATCGGCTTTTTGATGAATATAATCTTTCTCGTAGCGATCGCGCTCGTGGTGCTTTCGTTTATCCCCGGACTGAACGTGGCGGTGCTCGATCAGTACACGGCGTTGTATTCCGAAAGCGAAGCGAAACAGCAACAAACGACCGACGACGAATCCGGCGCGAACGAAGACGGCGAAGAAAACGGCGAAAAGGAAAATCCGAGTAACGCCGACGACGCTGCCGGAGGAGAAACCGTGGGTACGGGTTCGGAAACGGAAGGCGGCGAAACGACCGAAGACGGAACGACTGCGCCGAGCGCGACTTATTACAAGTTCAGCGATCCGGTTTACGGTTGGATTAAGTACATAGCCGGGTTGTTTGAAAAAGATTTTTCCATAGGCGAATCACCGTGGTACGACGGACAGATAGCGAAAGTTAAGGACGCCGGTATGGAAGACAAGATTTCCGCGATACTTATTCAGGCGTTCCCGCCGGCGATAATACTCTACGTTATATTCGCGCTTGCGCTTACGATAAAGACCTTTATCTGTTGGGCGTCGGGCGACAGAAGAATATATCGCCACACGTCGATAGAATGTCTGATAATGATACTCCTTGCGGCGCTCGTGCTGTTCGGCGGATACGCTACGACGGTGGGCGTAACCGGCAAGATGGATTTCGGCGGTATACTTAACTACGTGATCGGCGGAATAACCGGAACGGGCGGATTTACCGCAGGGTACGGAATGATAATTATGCTCGGACTGCCGCTTATCGGACTTATACTTTCTTTCTTCCTTCTTGAAAAGAAACTGAGAAGCAGAGAGATAACGCAACCCGTGATAATGTACGAGTACAAAGGACAGGCAAGCGGAAAGAGAAGATAAAAAACAGTTTTTGACGTAACGGGAGGATTGAGAAAAAAATGACGAGAAGAAAAAGAAGAGAACTTGAAGAACAGGCTCGTTTGGAAGAAGAGAGAAAAGCCGCCGAAGAAAAGAGCGGCGCGCAGGAAAGCGTTTATTATCCCGGAATTGCGTTCGGATCGTTAAACAACTGTGCGTTGCCTGTTTGCAACAAGCAAATGAACGCGGTTCAACTTCCCCCGATTATACAGCCCATTTCCTTGATACCTTTTATGCAGGGCGGCGTTGCGGAAACGGCGAAGAAAGACGATTTCGACGACGACTTCGACGATTTTGACGATTGGGACTAAGACTGAGATAGGAGAGAACAGAAAATGGCAGGTGTAAAAAGAACCGAAGGGGCGGTTTCCGGAGAGAGCGGAGTACCGGTAAGTCCGGCGGAAAATCAGTACAACAGATACAATATGACTTTGCCGCAAAGTTTTTCGGTGTATAACGACGAAGGAAGCGTGATTTATCGCGGAGAAGTCGAACAGATAGCGAACAAACTCAGAGCGGAGATTTTCGGAGAAGAGAAAGCGGTAAAAGCCGAAGAACCGAAACCCGGAGAAACCGAAAAACCGAAAAAAGCGAAGAAAGAGAAAAAGAGCAAGGTGTGCGTAAAGAAGAGAGCGTTCTTCTTCGTAATTCCGCTTATCCTTGCGGTTGCGATTATTGCCGTTGCCGTAATGGGAATTTTCGACCTTTCTTTCGCGAAGTACTTATCCATATATAATTATAAGTACACGGCGGAACGCAGTTTCGCGATGCTCGACCCGGTGCTTAGTTTTATTTCGACGAAGTTCGGAATAAGTTTCGGCGATACGATTACTGCGGAATTCTTTAACGTGTACACGATTTCGACGGGAGAATTTTTGCCTGCGTTTATCGGATACGCTCTGCCGATAAGCATTGCGTTGTACGTCGTGTTCGCACTCGTTACGGTTATCGTATCCATAGCGGGACTTGCGGGAAAGAAGAGAGAAGACGGAACGTATGCAAGAGCGAAACTCGGATTTTTGTCGATCGTGATGTTCGGTTGCGCGCTTATCGCCACGTTTGCCGGAATGTACGTTGCCGGATGCGGAATGAACAGTTTCGTAAACTTCATTTCGGGGAAAGGCGAATTTTTCGCAGGGTACGTACTTTACGCGATGATAGCCGTTCCGGTAATTACGTTTATCTGCACGTGCGTTGCGTATAAGAAAGAAAAGAAGGCAGAGTAAAGAAAAATGGGCGACAACGGAATGGATAATTTCGAAGAATTCAAACGGATAGACGGGTTTATCTCTTACGAAGATTACCTTGCTCTGCCGCAATTCCGGAGTTACGTTGCCGAAAAAAATATTACGCTTCCCGACCGTATAAGCGGCGGAAAGGCGGTTGCGGAAAAAGCGGAAGCGGCCGCAACGACCGTAGAGGCGAAGAAAGAAAAGAAAATCAACGTCGGTGCGATAATAACTGCCGTGTTTGCGTTATTGTTTACCGCGTGGGTAGCGGCAGGATGTTTTATAAAAACCGACGTCGGCGCGGCGAGATTGTTCGCTTTGTACGACGGAAACAATCTTGTCGAGTTGTGTAAAAAACTTTTCGGCGGAGAGTATGCGGAAGCGAAAGCCGTTATCGCTGCGGTTGCATGCCTCGTCGGAGTGGTTTTTACGGTAGGTTTCGGAGTAATCGGAGCGCTTTGCCGAGTTAACAAACGAGGCGTGGGGGTTGCGGTTATTATAGGAACGTTCCTTGCGTTTGCGTTTCTTGCCGCGTCTGCGGCGATAGGAATGGCGGACGTAGTGTCGACGCCTATGGGAGCGGTAGTGCCGATTGCGGCGATATCTTTCCTGTCGGCGGTCGTGTCGGGTAGCGGAAAAGACGGAAGTAAGGAGAAACGATAAGCGGTATTATGGAAACGAAAAAGATAAACTACATTAACTGGTGGAAACAAACCCCTTCCGACGGAAAAGCGGCGGAACCGAATACGCAAAGCGAACAGTTTGTACCGACGCAACAGGGCGGAACGGGTACGCCGTTTATTCAACCGTTGGTGGTGGTGCCGTATCTTTCGGCGGACCAACCGATGTACCATTACGATCCGAGCGCGACTGCGCAGGCGGAGCCGGAACACGACGCTCAGTACTACGAAGATTTGTTTGACGACGAAGAGTCGTACGCGCTTCCGGATGGAACGCAGCAAATAGCAAAAAGGGAGAAAAAGGCGCCCGTAAAGGGCGGTGCGGTATCCGAAAAAGCGGTTACCGAAAGAAAGGAGGGAGCAAAAATGAGAAGAAGAGCCAACGGTAACGCGATAGTTACGTTTATACTCGGGCTGGTATACGTCGCTATGGCGTTTGACCTTACCAAACTGATAAGCACGTTCAATTACAACGTTTTGTACGATGGAAAGGTTGCGTTTAACGTAATCGAAGAACTTGTGAAGAGCATTATCGACAAGAGTTTCGTTTTTGCCGTAGATACCACGTTTTTGCCGATACTCGTTACGGCGGGCGCGCTGTTTACCGCGATTACCTTACTGTTTTCGCTGTTCACGGTAGCGGCGAGAACGAACGTTTTCGTCAAAGTTATCGCGACGCTTGCGTTTTTGCTTAACGCGGGAGCGGCGGTAGTTGCGTTCGTGGTGAACAAAGTTCCGTTCGAAACGTACGGTTTGGTAATCTTCGTGGGAATATCTTTCCTGATGTTCTTGTTTACGATAGTTGCGAAAGGAAAGAGAAGACGCAGATAAAAAGCGTTTTCGATAAAGATAAAGAAAACATAGATAACAGGAGTGGTTATGGACAAGAAACTTAAAAGGGCGTTAAAGACGGGCGTGGACGAAGAAAACAACGCGTTGCATTATTATTGTCCGCAATGCGGCTGGGATATTTCTCTTATGCACAAACGTTGTCCGAAGTGCGGAGCGAAGCGGCCGCGCGACGCTTATATGAGAGCGATGGAAGTACGGGACGCGGCGGGAATGCCGAAAGAAGAAAGCCCGAGAGTTTACGTTGACAGAAGCGCAGGAAAAATTCCCGCGCCGAAAGCGCCGTGTTATGCGTCCGAGGGCGTGGACGAACTTGTTCGTTCCTGCTATGCTACCGACGCTATGGCGCAACTGGGAATACCGAAGTACTACCAAAGCGACGAGTACGGCAGAATTTACGAAACGCCGGTTTGCTACAAGCCGATAGCGAACGGACCCGTTCCCATTCCGAAGCCGACGAAATCGATACAAACCGAAGCGATAACCGTACCGCTTAATATTACACAGAAATAAAATCAGGAGAGAATATTATGGCTAATCCCTATGAAGTAAATAATCAGATACATAGCGGTACGCTTAACGGCGTATCGGGCAAATGGGTACCTGTAGAAGCGAGCGAAGCACCGGCAGGTGTAAGTAACGACCCGACAAGTCCGAGTATGGGATCGAACGGCGAATATTACTACGCGCAGGAAAGCGTCGCTTACAACAACCCTGCGCCTATCGGAGCGAATATGAACAACGCGATTCCGACGCCGTCGTCCATAGTACAACTTCCGCCGATCGTGCAACCCATAGCGATGGTTCCTTACACCACTCAGAATCAACCGCTCGTTCAGTACGATCCCAACTATCGTCCGCCGGTGGAACACACCGCCGCGCCCGAACCCGTTTACAAACCCAAGGCGTATGCCGGCATAAGCGCGTTCATCGCACTGTTTGCGGTTGCGGCAATCGTAGTCGGCTGTCTGCTCGAAGTTTACAAACAAGGCAACACGGTAATCAAGAGCCTGATCTGGTTGTTCACCGAATCCGACGCGATTAACCAACTTATCTCGGGCGACACGAGCGTATTGCTCACCGTGCTCGTACCGATTTTGTACGCGGTGATAATGCTGTTCTGTTTAATAGTAATGATAAACGCACTCGTTAAACTCGGCAAAATGAAACCGCTCGGCAAACTCAACGTATGGACGCTTATCGCACTTATACTTGCCATAGCGGAAATCGTGATAATGCTCGTTAAAAAAGATCAGTTCGAAATCGGCTTGGGAGCGTACGTTATTGCAGGAATACTTGCGGTAATGATGATTTTGCCCCTGTTTATCAACAAAAAGATACAGGTTTTGGACTACGTTGCAAGCAAACAAACTTACGTAATTAAATAAATAAAAAGGTGGAGCGAAAATGTTTGAAAAAATTCAAAAAATCATAGCGGAACAACTGTACATCGACAGTAGTTCGATAACGGAAGAAACGAAGTTTATCGATGATTTGGGAGCGGACAGTCTGGACATCGTGCAAATGCTTATCGCGATGGAAAAAACGTTCGGAATAAGTTTCGGAGAAGACGAAATCGCCGAGATAAAAACGGTAGGCGACGCGAAACGCCTTATCGAAAAGAAGATATAACATAATAATCGAATGAAGAACGATTATCCGCTTGCGAGATAGACGAGTTTTACGTTTATGCAAGCGGATTTTTGCTTTTTTTCAAAGAAAATAGCGAAAACGTAACGATTACCGACGAATATCGGGGGAAAGGAGTAAAAGATGAAATTAAAGAAAATCGTCGCGGCGACCGTGATGCTTATCGTAATTACCTGCGCGCTTTGCGCGTGCAGTCTGTTCGGCGGCACGAACAACGGGAATACGAACAAGGACGCAAGGTACAGCGTCACCGTTTATTACGAAGGGTATCAGGCAAGCAACTTCGTAAACGCAAAGACCGGAACGTACACTTTGCCGAAAGTCGAACCTACGAGAGAAGGATACGACTTCGAAGGTTGGTTTTTGGACGCGGATCGCACCGTTCCTCTCGTTCCCGGAGAAAAAGCGAACCTCACTTTCAGCGTTTATCCGAAGTTCACGAAGAAACTGCTCAGCGTAAAAATCATCGACACGGCGGGCGGAAAGGATACCGTCGTTAAGATCGAATACGGCGAAAAGGCGGACATACAAGCCCCGACAAAGCCGGGATATATTTTCGACGGCTGGTTTACCGACAGGGATTGCACGGAAGAGTTCGATACGAAAACGGTTATTACCGAAAACGTCGAGATTTACAGCAAGTGGGTTTACGCGACCTATACCATAAAATACGAAACCAACGGCGGAACGTTTGCCGTTTCTCCCGTCGAATTTTATACGATAAACGACGAAACCGAACTCGGCGGAGTAAGTAAAAAGAACTACGATTTTGACGGTTGGTATCTGGAAAGCGACTTTTCCGGGAAAAGATACACCACGGTCAAAGGTTTGACCGGCGACGTCACGCTTTACGCAAAATATCTTTGTTTGCTTGCGGAAATGGGCGTTAAAGAAGGTATAAGCGATAAAATCGGCGACGAATTCGTTTATTATACCGACCATACCGCCCACGACGTCGATATCAGAGAATGTTTTGTTTTCAGCGAAGGCAGTACGATAACGCTTACCGCCGAAGACGGAACGATAACCGACGGCATAGCCTCGCTCGAAGCGAACGACGGACTCGGCGGAGTGAAAAACCACGACTTAACCGTGACGGTTAAAGCCGAAGAAGGCGACGCCGAAAACACCTACAAGGTAAAAATTTGTCAGTACGACGAAAGCACGGTTAAAGTAACGTACGTCGTAAACGGCGTAGTAAAAGCGGAGAAAAACGTGGCGCGCGGCGACAAAGCGGATATGCGCGGAATTGAAGTCGGCGGAGCGAAAAAAGGTTATGAGTTTGACTGCTGGCTTATCGGCGGCGTGGAATTCGACGTAGAATCGCCCGTTATCGAAGATATAACGCTCGAAGCGGCGTTCAAACCGATAAATTACCGCATCGTTTATAAACTCGGGATAGGAATGAACTCGACGGAAAACCCGTCCGAATACAATATAGAAAGCGACTTCGTACTTAAAAACGCGGTCGCTCCCGACGGATATTCTTTTGACAACTGGTATGCCGACGAAGAATACTCCGATATAGTTACGGTTTTAACCGGAAGAACGGAAGAAATCACCCTTTACGCTCGTTACGAATTAACAGATCCGATAATAAAGAAGTTCGTTGCGACGGGAAAATCGACGTACAATCTTCCCCGAATGAGCGAAGACGAAACGCCGCAGGAAGTGACGGCGGATACCTACGAAGTAACCAAAGAAGAGTATCCGTATTTGCTCGACTACTTTATTTTCCATAGGACGGAAACCGCGGAAATCACCGTCAGCGGAATAGGCGCGATAACGGAAGACGGATTTTATTTGAAAGCCGCGGGAAAATATCCTTCCGCATACAAAGTTACCGCTTCGTTTAACAACGAAGGAAAAGTCTGGATAAGGTTCGTTTTCGACGAAGAACCGACTATGTCAAGCAAAAGCGGAACTTACGAGCAAATTAACTTCACTTCCTTTGCGAAAAAAGGCAGCAGAAACGCCTGGTTTGACGATTTTGCGATAGAACACGTGAAAAACTTCTTACGTGTGGAAAGCGGATCGCAACTTTATTTTGCTTTGGAAAACGGTTACAGACCGAAACCGGTATCGGGATCGACAGCGGAAAAAGTTTACGACGAAATGAAAAAAATTCTTCGACAAATCGTTTCCGACGGTATGACGGAAAGAGAAAAAGTTATGGCGATAAGCGAGTGGCTTGTTAAAAACGTTGCGTACGACAACGCCGTTTACGATAAGTTTCTTAACAACGAAGACGTAAGCAAATACAGATGTTTTGAAATCGAAGGCGCGATTATTGACAAAGTGGCGGTTTGCGACGGCATAAGCAAAGCGTTTTCCGCATTTTGCGCAACCGAAGGGATTAAGGCGGTAAGACCGAGCGGATGGCATAACGGAATAGCGCACGCCTGGAACAAAGTTTATATCGATATTGACAACGACGGCAACAAAGAGTGGACGGCTGTCGACTGCACGGCGGCGAATACGTTGTTCAAAACCAAAACCGCGAGCGGTACCGTAGAAATTATGAACCACTCCTTTATTTTCGCAAGCGACGACTTCCTTATAAATAAAAACGGTTACGTTTACAGCGAAGAATGGACGGGAAAATGCGTTGCAAAAAAGAGTTTCGACGTGTATTCGAAGACTTATTACGACAATTCCGCCGAATATAACTTCGACGTTAAAGACGCAAGCGACCTTGAAAGAATCGTCGCTAAAATGAAGAGCGAAGAAATCGGCAGCGGAAAATCGACGGTAATAGACTTCCGTGTAAGTAAAGAAAGTATGGTTATCATAAGAACGGGAGAAGAAAATCGCTATTCCGAAACGTTTACGCAAGCCTTGATTAAGGCAGGGTACAGTTACGACGACATCAACGAAAGATTACAAATAGGAACGTTCAACGTGCAGGAAGACGGCAAAGTCGGAGTGTATATCTTTATGCTTTCCGAAGGCGAAACGGCAGACGAAGCGGAAGCGGCGTAAAACGGAGAAAAGGTAGAATATGGACGAGAAAAAGAAAGTTTTGCGGTATTACGATACGGGAAAACTCGGCGTAATCGCCACGGCGGTGTTTTTCGTAGTCCTTATTTTCGGTTTATCTATGAATTTGTTCGTTGCAAAAACGCCGTACGTGGTTACCGGACACGTTGCAGGCGACGCGGGATTATCCGTCGGACTTGTGTTGGTCGGAGTAGTTATTCACGAACTTTTGCACGGTTTAGGGGCGGTTTTGTTCGGGAAATGCAAAAAAAGCGATGTTAAGTACGGCATAAACCTTAAAGAAGGGATAGCGTACTGCCACGCCAAAAAACCGCTTAGCGGAAAATCGTATTGCGGAATGCTCGTTTTGCCGATAATCGTGACCGGGATTATTCCGTTTGCGATATGCGTTGCGACGGGCGGACTTATGGAAATCGCCGCGTTTGCTTTGCTGATAGCAGGGGGAACGGGCGACGTAATTATGCTTGTCGGCGTGTTGAAAAACAAGGACGCGAACAGAGAAATCATCGATCACGAAACCGCGCCTGCGTATTACGCTCTGATGACGGACGAAGAACTCGCTTCGCTAGGACTTGAAGAAACGACGGAAGAAAGCGAAAAGCAAACGATAGAAAAATGCAAATCGGGCGAAGGGACGAAACTTGGGATAAAAATCGCGCTTATTGCGGTTTTTGTAGCACTGACCGTACTCGGTCTGTTTTTGCTGGCTTTGTTTATGAAAGTAATTTAACTTGGAGAACGAATTATGACAGACAATAAATATCTTAGTTTATTGAAAAAAGACTATCCGACGCAAGAGGCGGTCGCCGCGGAAATTATAAATTTACAGGCGATACTCAGTATGCCTAAGGGTACGGAACATTTCGTAAGCGATATTCACGGCGAATACGAGGCGTTTTGTCATTTGCTTAACACCTGTTCGGGCGTAATCAGGGAGAAAGTCAACCTTCTGTATAAGGACGAACTCAGCGAAAAAGAGTGCGCGCATATCGCGTCGCTCATCAGTTATCCCAAAGAAACGATAGAATTATGGGAAGAACGGAAAGACGTCAGCGACGGAAAATTCGAGTATTATATCGAAAAACTCGTCCATATTTTGCTGAGAGTTGCGTCGAAATACACCCGTAGTAAGGTCGTTAAAGCAGTTCAACCTGAATTCAGATACATAATTAACGAACTAATCAACGCAAAAAGAGAAGGGTTTGATTACGAAAACTTCTGTAAAGGCGTGTACAAAAACATAATCGGACTTAAACGCGCGCCTGCGTTTATAGAATCTCTTTGCGCGACGATTAAACGCCTTGCCGTCGCAAACCTGCATATCATCGGAGATATTTTCGACAGAGGAGAACACCCCGATTATATTTTGGATTTATTGATTAACAGAGATAACGTTGATATTCAATGGGGAAACCACGATATTCAATGGATAGGCGCGGCGCTCGGAAATCCTGCTTGTATTGCGAATATAATTTATATCGCGTTAAAAGCAGGCAACGTGGAGGCGATAGAAGACGGGTACGGAATATCGCTAAGACGGCTCGAAGAGTTTGCCAGAAAAAACTACGAATTTGACGAACGATTTGCGCCGAACAACGAAGATTTGTCGGATAGAGAAAGGAAAAACTACGCTCGTATGCGTAAAGCGATTTTCTTTATTATGCAAAAAACCGAAGCTGAGATAATCAAGCGTAACCCCGATTATCAAATGGACGACAGAATAATTCTGGAAAAAATCGACCGCGAAAACGGAACGTATACCGCCCCGGACGGAAAAGTTTTTTACGACGACGATTTTAAGGCGCCGTACTCGGATATTAGACTTTCGGATTCCGAAAGAGCGGTTATAGAACACCTTATCCGCACTTTTACGTCGAGCGAGAAACTGCAAAAGCACATAGATTTTCTTATGCGCTGCGGCGGCCTATATAAGGTGGTCAACGGCAATTTGCTTTATCACGGCTGCGTTCCGTTTAACGACGACGCAACTTACGTCGAACAAAAATTGAACACGGGAACGTATTCGGGAAGAGCGTATTTCGACGAATGTGAGAGAATAGTGAGAAGAGCATACGGAAACAGATTTTCCGGGAACAAGGACGAGTACGATCTGGACTTTTTGTGGTATCTGTGGTGCGGACGGCTCTCGCCGCTTTTCGGCCGTGACAAAATTGCCACGTTTGAAAGAGTGTATCTGCCGAAGGAGTACGGCGTTGAAAAGAAAAACGCCTACTACGATCTGACGCAAAGAAAAGATATTTGCGAAAAAATACTCGACGATTTCGGAGTGACGGGAGAACAAACGCATATTATAAACGGGCATATCCCGGTTAAGGCCAAAGAAGGCGAGTCGCCGATAAGAGCGGAAGGCAAACTGCTGGTAATAGACGGCGGTTTTTGCCGCGCGTATCAGTCGAAAACGGGCATTGCCGGATATACCCTTATTTATAACTCCTACGGACTCAGACTTTCCGCGCACGAACCGTTCAGTTCTAAGGAAGAAGCGGTCAGAAAATGCTCGGATATTCACTCCAACGTGACGATCTTCGAGCATACGAAGAGAAGATTAACCGTCGCCGACACCGACAAAGGCAGAGAACTCTCCGGGAAAATCGACGACCTTAAAGCCTTGCTCGAATCCGGTATATAATACAAGCGAAAATGCTTGCTTGCAAGGGCATTTTTTCGTCGGTTCGTTCGTATCGGAAGAAATCTTTAAGACGTGAAAAAGAAAAATACGAGAAGTTCTTTCTCGTATTTTTTTATTCATAAGCGATAAAATTATATAATGGGTTTTCCGTCCGAACCCGGTTTTTATATATGCGTTCTGGGGACGGGCGGTTTGTCCGCAACGGTAACCGATTTCAAAATCTTGTTCACGTATCTGCTTGTTTGGGCGCTCAATTTATCGATTTTGGGCGAACAAAATCCGAATATATCCGCCTCTGTCATTTTCATCATAGAATAAAGTTCTTGTTTTTCGATGATTTTGATTTTGCCGGGTAGGTTCTTTTTTATGTACGATAATCTGTCACCGTTTTCGCCTTCGTCTTCCCCGAAAATAACGTAGTAATCCGCGTTATGGATATTGCTTACGTATCTTGCGCCTTGTTCGGCAAGGCAACCGATAAGTTTAAGCGCAAAAATCCAATCGTCTTTTTCAAGCGCGGAGCCTGCGCAGATTACTTTTCCGCAAAGGGGGTAACCTTTTTTGAACGTTACTTTTACGTTGTTTGCGAAGTTTGCAACCACGCCGCGGCAAGCGTTTCTCGCTTTTTTAATCGTCGCTCTTTCGCTGTCGATTCCGTTGTATTTAATTTCGCCGTCGTGCGTTTCTCCGACGTAGCGAGAGTATTTTTTAATCAGTTCGTCCAAGCAAAGAGAGGATCTATGGCATATCGCTTGCGCGACGAGCATCGATATTTCCGCGTCGTCGTCGCTTCTGTGTAAGGTGTAACCGTCGATGTTTACGCCGAGTTCGGCAATGATTTTTTCAAGAGAGATCTGATCGTGCGTGTGGCTGTATTCTCTGTATACGTCCTGCACGTCGAAAAACGAGTAGTCGAAGAAAGGCAGTTTGTACCGCTTGCACGCCGTGCATAAATAACGAACGTCGTTTGAATGGGAAAAACCGATTATCATTTGATCTTCTCGTTCGAGAAGGTATTTGATTTTATCGTAACGTTGCGGAAAGGTCGGGCTTTTGCGGAAAGTTTTTTCCGGGTACGCTAAGGTGATGCCTTTGCCTTCTTCGCGTTTTTTCTTGTTCCAGGCTTGTGTACAAAATCTTGCTTCGGGGTTTATCAGTATGTCTTCTTTTGCGATAACGTTGAACGATTCGTCGGTCAAAACGTAACCGAAACTACACATACTTCGTCCTTCGCTCGCTTCAATATCGAAAAACAAATACTGCAAATCAATTACTCCTTTTCAAAAACCTTAACAAATATATCACTTTATTATACAAAAGTCAAATATACGACCGTTCGTTATACGGAAAATTACTCGCAGTGAAAAGCCTTCTCTTGGAGGAGAGGTATATTCCGACCACACGTTACACGGGCGTTTGACGCAGTCACTGCGTTTTGTGCGTACAAAATCTAATCACGCACGAGTCGGACTACCACATAAAGCCTTCCCCTTGGGGGGAAGGTGTCAACGAAGTTGACGGATGAGGGGGTAGAAGTTTTATCTTTAACAAAAAATATATATCTAAGACGATGTTTCTTACTTTTTTAAGCGAAAAAAAAGTAAGCAAAAAATCGGTCGGGCGTTAGTTGCGAAGCACCCCGACGCCCCGCACGCAACCTCAGCGGATATTTTTATTTGAAGTTAAGGGGAGAGAATATGCTCAATCTCTCCCCTTAACAAACCCCTCTTTTCTCATAATTTTCCCCAAAACTTATCCGACCAAACGTTATGCGGAAATTTACTCGCGGTCGGCGAAACCGCCGACGCGCGGATAAATTTTTAATCCGCATAAGTCGGACTTCCACAGAAGCAAAATGACACATTTTGCTTAGGAAGTGAAGTCCGCAGGGGCGTTGCCCCTTGCTCGTTCCCCGTAAGGGCGGCACTCACGGCGC
>CAJLYQ010000017.1 GCA_905210905.1 uncultured Christensenella sp.
TTACGGGCAAATTAAACGCAATAACCGCCGTAACCGCTATAATCGTCAGTAAAACCATAAGACCTATTCTTTTCGCTGTTTTTTTCATAACGTATCCCCTTGTCCTGCCGATTGAATAAGGTAAGCAGCATAGGCTTCCTCGCATTTATCGAAAGTATCAATGCCGTTTACGCGCCCGTCGTAGAGCGCATAAATGACGTTCTCTTTGCTTTCGCCTTTGTCTACAAGTGCTTTTATGTACTCGTTGATGTCAATTTGAACGATTTGAATCTTTCCCATTTTCCCCTCCTTAACTTTCCTCGTTATTGATTATTTGAGCAAACGTCGCCGCATTCGTTGAGGCTCCGCCGATAAGAGCGCCGCCGATCGACGGCTGACTAAGTATCTCCGCGGCGTTGCCCGTCTTTATGTTTCCGGCGAACACTATAGGCAGCGTCTGTGCGACTTCTTGGCTATAGTGATTTCTCAAATATGTTTTTATGTACGATATCATATCTGCTATCTGCGTCGTAGATATTGTCTTTCCCGTTCCGATTGCCCATATAGGTTCGTACGCAATAATCAAGTTACCGTTTGTATAATCGGAGGCAGTCAAATCGGAAAGAACGGTATCTATTTGATTTGCCACGTACGTTTCCTGCGTCTCTGCTTCTCGTATTTCCAACGGCTCGCCGACGCACAATACGACTTTCATGCCGAATTCCCTTGCTTTTTTTGCCTGTATGACGGCGATGCTGTCCGTTATCTCTAAATAAGTGCGTGCTTCGCTGTGCCCCACCAGAACGTACGAGCAACCGCAATCCGCCGCCATTTTTGCCGAAATCTGCCCGGTGTAGGAACCTGTATCCACGGCGAGCGGACTTATGTTTTGAATTCCTATACTTACCATAGACGTTAATCCTGCCGCCGTTATTTTTGAATTAACGTAATCCAGATAACAAGCCGGCGGAAAGATTATAACTTTCTTCGTGTTATCTAAAACGAGCGACGTTCCGAAAGTTTCGAAAAAACTGTCGATCTCGCTTTTTATCTTGTTCATTTTCCAGTTCGCGCCGAACCATAGTGCCATAGCAATTCCTCCTTGAAAGACCAAAACCCGTGGACCCGAGCCTGCATTTTGCGCATAAATTTTCGTTATCACCGTGCCGTTCACGGTTACACTCTGAAGAGTAGTCGTTCCTGCTTTTATCGCCATATCTGCCCCCTTTTTACGGCAACGTTATGTACAGAGTGGATCCGTCCAAAGTCATCCCCGGAACGGAAGGCTGCATCCCGTAAAAAGCGTCCCAAAGCGCAGTATCCTCAGCGATAAACGCACTTACTTTATTTGCCAGTGAAGTCGTGGCATTTTCCGTAAGTCCGACTATGGAATATATTTTAGACTCGGCAATAAGCGTAAACGCTGCGGTATTCTGCCAGCCTGCCGTATTGTAAGTGAAATCGGTAAGTCCCATTTGTTGCAGGACTGTTTGGTTAACAGCACTGAATTCGCTTATAAACAAGACTTGCAATATCGAGAATCCTTCGGTTGTGGCGTGACATACGGCAAGCCCGTAACCGCTTCCGCCGAATTTGCTTAAATCTACAGAGTACACACCTTGGTTTTGGTTTGTTTCCAGGACTTTAGCAATCTCGGGAGTTTCGGTCATACCCGTGCTAACGTCGTACGTAAGAGCAGTGCAGAACTCCGCCACCTTCTTTGTCGATATATTTGTGTTGAACACCAGTTTTGATATAGGCGCGCCTACGCGAAGAACACCGAAAAGTCCAAAGTCTTTATGAGCCTTGTTCCCTTTCAATTCCGTACAGTTAATTTGAGGTTTATTGTCGAATTTCGTGTAATCTGCCATTAACGCAATATCCACAAAAGATCCGCTAAAAGCGTCGCCTGTCGAAGTATAGTCGACGTCGTATGCAATATACGCATAAAGATGTCCCGATTGAAAACCTGTACGGCTATACGGGTAGACAGTCAGACTGTCCCGGTCGATATCGGTACCCGAATGCACATAAAGCGTCAGTTCGCTACTTCCAAAAGTTGGGCCGGGCAATTGCGAACCTGTAGTTACGGTGGAAAAATCGACGAGTACTATATGTGGGACTTCCGTCGCAAATTTGTTAATACCGGAAACACTGTATACTTTTTCGGAAGAGTATGTAGAATATGCGGTCTCAACATTTGCCTTGTCGAACTTCGTATCGTTAAGCGCTTTGCCCTGTTTGGCCGATAATGCTTTTGCAGGGTCGTCTGTAGTCAAGTCGTTCGTTATCGCGATCTTGTCTAGTTTTGTATTATTGAGTATTTTCCCTTGCGCCGCAGATAAAGGCTTCGTTCCGTCATCGCTCGTTAAATCGTCGACTATATCCGTTTTATTTACTTTGTTCGTAGACACATAATCGATAAGCGTTTTGTTCTGTTTTATGTAATCGACAATTTCTTGAACGGTATCAAGCGTCAAATCGTCGCTTGCAAGTAACGTTTGTATTTTATCAATCAATTCCTTCAAGACTTTTCCCTGTAATGCCGAAAGAACCTTAGTCGAATCGCCCGACGTTAATCCGTTTACTATCGCCGTTTTGTCTAACTTCGCATCGTTAAGCGTTTTGCCCTGTTTTGCGCTTAACGGTTTATCGGTTTCACTGCTTGATAAATCGTCGACTATATCCGTAACATTGACTTTCTTTGAAAATTCGATTTCTATATTTGCGATAGACGCATCTATGAGTTTCTGAACTTCTTCGTTATCTATCGTCGAACCCGTTCCCGAACCCGATACTTGCGGACAAACTATTTCGATTTCAACGCCTTCGGTGCCTTTGTCCGTGACGGTTACGCCGGCTTGTTCGTTTTTTGCCGCATTGCGAACAGTGCCCGTTACCTTTCCGGCAACAAAGCCGCGTTCGTTCAGTTCGGCAACAATACGGTTTATCTCGCTTACAAGCGAATTATTCTCGTCCGTTATCGCTCCTGTCAACGCTTTCTTTATATGTTCGGGCTTATATCCCTGCGCCGTCGGTCTGTCCGGAAGATATGTCTTCCTTTTCAACGCGGCAACGATGGTATTCGTTATTTTTTCGATTGCCATTACCTTTCTCCTTTCATTCTTCTGAGTAATTTATAAATAAATGTTATTTCATGTAGCACAAAGTCTTCGTCGGCATCGTTTTCTATGCGCAAAACAAGCGTTCCGAAAGTTTTCTTTACGGATCGAGAGCATAACGACGAGCCGTTTTCATCCGACATCAGGTTAGAAAACGCGATTTCTTCAAGATTGAGATTTTCCAAGTCGAACGGACGGCCCGTGTTCTTTATCTCGATCGAATACCCGTTGCCAGAACGCGTTTCAAAACTTACTTTCATCTTCCCTTCGGTAAGAGTGGTTACGCTTTCCAGTTGTTTAACGTAGTAATTCGTGCCGAAATTAAGCGCTCCCGTTTTCCAAGTCGCGGTCACGGGCACATCGCCGTAAATCTTCATTGATATATCCGGGGCAGCTTTCGCAAGTTCTTCGTTGTCGAACCATACGCCCGAAAAACTCAATCCGGGACTCTTCACAGCAAAATAAATACCGTTGTCGCGCGGACAAAAAAAACCGTTTCCGATAGGCACGAGAATAAAATCGATATTCGGCGGTTTCTCCGTTTCCGTATGTTTGTCGCCGTTTTGCGCGATCATCCACTTTTCGCCCGGAGTATGTTCGCAGATTATTTCGAGGTTGTCGTAATCTACCGACAAAACTTTTCTTTTCCCGTTACAAGTTCCTTCATAATCGGACGTAAAGTATATGTAATCGCCTTTTTTTACCGTTTCATACAAAAATCGCTCGGTATATTCGTCGGAAGACCCGTTATACTTTACCGACGCATAGTCCACGGAAAAGGAAAAAGTCCACGGTCCGACTATTCCGCCGAGAACGCCTTTGAAAATCGTCCTGTTGTAAATTTTTCCGTCTATTTCCCCCGTAGGTGGGATAACTATATCGCCGGTTATTATCATAACGGCAGGTCCGTAGTAACGATCAAATCCAAAGTTCGGGTATTTTACGTTGACGTAACAAGAATCCGCATAACCGTCGTTGAAAAAACATATTCTCCCTTCGTTTGTCCCGAAGCCGAGACGTTTTCCGTCGGTAATCCACGTCCTTACGGGACAGTTATCGAAAACGTACCATTCGTAACTGAACGTATCGGGCATATCCCCCGACTCCTTTCTCATGAATCTTCCGTCTGCGACGTAGACTTTGTCGTCTACCGCTAAAAAATATTTATCGTCGAAAACAACCGCCCGAGCGTCATTTAACGAATGTTTTTTAAGAAGCGGAGCAACGGGTTTACTTCTCTCTTTCAAAAACCTTTGTTGCGACGCTACGTTTTCGCTTATCTCCAACCCGAACACCCCGTTTTCACTAAGCATAAGCATATCGGTACCGAGCACACCGAAACATTCGGCGTTGACGGCACCTTCCGTGATATACCCTCCGTTGTTCGGGTAATACTCGATAATTCGTCCGCTTGCGTCGGTTTCGCTTACGCCGCTTCTTATGTACAACGTCGCTTCTTTATTCGATCTTTCCTTATAAACGGCAAGTTGCCCGTCCGACAAGCGCTGATACCCTTTTATTGCCGAAGACGGTGACCCTAAGTACGCCGAACTTCCGGATTCGAAATAACAAAAATTGCCGCTTTTACCGTCTTTATCCGTATACCCAGAGTGCCAGTCTGCATTCGGATAATCCGGATTACCGCCGACGAATAATCTATCCGAATTGCCATTTAATCCAAACAGAGTACTTGCCGTACACTTCTCGATTTTTCCTGCGTCGGGATTATGCGCTTTATATTTAACGACTATAGAGGGAAGTTTTTCGGCACCTATACCGCCCCACGTTTCCGATATGTGCCGCACGACGGTTATTTCTCCGGTATACGGACAAATTGTGCCGACGTGCGTTTCTTCGCCGTCTTCCGAAGTATATGCGAGCGTGTAGCCGTAGCAAAAAGGGCCTTCGACTTTCTTATGCGTCGCATCAAAAAGTTTTTTCGTAATATGGTCGTAATCGCACACAAAAGTGCTGCCTGCGGGAAAAACTACGGAATCGGCATAAGTATAGGCCTGCCCGCCGTATCCGTCGGGAAACTTTGTTTTCATCTCTTTCCCTGCCCAATAATCGTACCTGTACAGCCAGTTTTCTCTTGTCGCTATAGCGTACGTGTTTGTTCCGTCGGTCAAACGACAAGCGTTCCAATCATCTGTAATCGGTTCCCACTTTACGTTTTTCTCTGCGCCCGCAGAATCAGCGTATGTAAACTCGATTCGATCCCGCAAAGTACCTGCCGTTCCTTTTCCGGAAATAAACAATGTATGACCGCCTATATCGTAACCGTAATACAGGTTTTTCGAAGCGAATCCCGTTTTTACGAGTTGACTTGCATATATCTCACTGTTGGCAGAAGGCGCGGTAGTTGTCGAACTACGGATATTTGAAATAGTTGTAAATCCGTTTTTGCTTCTCCGAAGCAATATCCCCGTTTTGTGCGTATCGCTTTTCGACACCGATAAAAAGTATTGTGTATCGTTATACGTAAACTTATAAAATCCGCTTGTCTTGCGGTCGACATTATCTGCAATCAAAAGGTACGCTTCGTTGTTTTCGATAACGGAAAAAACGTTTTCTTTCCCTTCTGCGTCCGTCCACGTAACTTGAGTTGATAAAACATCATTAACTACCGGTTCGACGGTAGGCTCGTCGGTGTACGCGTCCAGTCTATATTTTCTACTTATCTCCGAACAGTCCGCATCGTAAAACTTGTTAATTCTATAAGAAGAAAGCATGTTGCTTTTTTCACCGGCTAAAACAGCAAGTCCCCTGTCGCTATTGCAATAATCGCTTATAAAAGTCAGCGGAACGTATGCGTAAACGCTCTCCGCCACCGGCACAAACGCAAAGGTTCCGTTTCGTTCGGGAACAAAAACAAGATAATCTCCGCAACCGATTATAAAAACCTTACCGTCTTGTTCGTAAAACTTAGCGGGATTTGAAATTAGATCGCTATTCGTATAAGTCGTCGAACTAAGGATCCCGTCGGTTTTCACGAAAAAATTACACGCAGCGTAAACTATTTCATACGTCTTCCCATGAAAACGTCCGACGTAATAACCGTCTATCGCTCCGGGAAAGACGTCTTCCGTCTGCTCCCACCCGTGTCTTTTATGATTAACTCCGTTTCTGTTTACTATGTTGCGCATACTTGTCGCTCTTTCGGGCGAAACAGATACTGGGTTGTTCCATGCGTCGAGACCTTTCAGATCCTTAATTGTGAAAGCGCTTTTTTCTCTTGCTTTAGGCGCGTTTAACCGTATCATTCGCACCCTCCGTAAACGTCCGCAACGACTTTTTGATTTTGATAAGCGGAATTTATTCTATCGGCTATACTGCTTTCGAACAAGTTTCTTGCTTGTGCCGCAAATTCCGGCTGCTCCTCTTCGAAAAGTTCCGACTTTACAAAGTACGGAATAAGAACGGCAAGTTCGTCGGGAACGTTGCTAAAAGTATCTTTATTCGACGTCTCGTCGGTAATGATGCTTTCTTGAGGTTCGTACACTAACGTTATTTCGCAATCTTCCTCCTGTGCCGGAATTCTGATTACCGTATCCGTTTCCAAATCGTACCTATAATCCGACTCGTAAGAATCGGACGTTTCTTTTATAACTTTAATCAGACGGTAAAAGTCTGTTATTTTCTCACTTAGGTTTATTCTTTCGGCTTTTTTACCTTTATACATTTCAAAAGTATGAGTTTTCAAAGGTAGCGCACCGACTGCCGACAATCTTAACAGTGCGCGATTGATGCTTTCGTCCATATTAACGAGATATTTTCCGTATTCCGCGTCGTACTCGAGATTCGCGATATTGTCGCACATGTCGCCGTCAAGCGATGTTATCTTGTCGGAATAATTAGTAAACATCAATTTCAAGGCTGCGACTTTTACGTCGCCGATAGTTATCTTTCCCATACTTCTCCTATGGTTCGGAGGACGTATGCCGTTCTCCGAACTTTTACCAAATTACATTACTTTCAAACAAATAAAACCTGTTATTCGAGAGCGACGACCCCGACGCTCGGAGTACCCGTGCTCACGACAACGATTTTGCCTTTGTTGGTTCCGCTTACGTTCTTAAAACGTCCGCTTTCGAGTTTCAGCAGGCTCACCCCTGCCGGAACGGCAAACTTTTTGTCCGAGACGCCTTGGATTCCGTTCCCTGCCTTAACTGTTATGTCGGTCGCGGAACTTCCGCTGTTTTGCACCACGAGAATAAGTTTTTCGTCGCCTTCGTTCCACGACAACGCTTTCGCCGTATCCGCAGTCAATGCAGTTAAAGTTACGGTTGCTATTTCGTTTCGATTTACGCTCATTACGCACCTCCTTTAGTATTTGACGTTTATGTTGAGTATTTCTTTCGGACGAACCACTTTGCCGTCAAAAAGAACGTAACCTTTTACCGCATCGGCAAATTTTTTCTCCGGACGATACGGCTCGGTGTGCGTAAGCGGATTAACGAACGCTACCGCACGTTTGGTCCTGATCATGATGTTATCGACGCGATCGCTGCCGTCGGTCGTACGTTTTACGTTGTTGGAAACCTTAACGGTCACGTTCCCGTACTGGCAAACTTTTCCGTTTTTCAGAATTTTGCTGTTGTCGGTGTCTTCCGTTCTGTACGCTTTTCTGAAAAGTCTGAAAAATTTGGGAGACACCGTGACAACGATTTCCGTAGAGCCTTTAACGTCGTTTTCCATAAGGACTTCTATTGCTTCGTCCAAAACGTCAAGAACGTATTTTTCGCCCGTTGCAGGACTGGAAGACGCCGTTATCTTCGCCGGAGAAGTATAGAGTTTTTTCACGGAGTCGTCCGTCGCGAAAGACGCTATGTATTCGTCCATCGCATTCGCAAGGCCCTCGCTCGTTTCCGAAGCAAGCGCATCCATCACTCCGCCGACAGCCTGCGCCTTGTCGATGTCTCCAACCATATAATTGAAGTAGCGAATCTGATTGATGTACAGCGTTACAGAAGTATCTTCTACGGTTTCCGGACCTTCGATGTCGTCGTTTCTTCCACTCTTTTCGAGAGTTCTTATCGTGGGCTTTCCTACGCCCAAAATTCTTACGCTGTCTCCTTTTTGTTTTACCTTTCCTTCGTAAGACCTGTTGCAGTCGTCTGCAAATACGCAAAGTCTTTCGAGTTCTCGTTCAATTCCCTCGTTCCAAACCTGAGGGATAAAGTTTTCATATGCCATTTTTTCTTTTACCTCCACGTTGACATACTTTTTCGTATTTTGTCGTAGTTCGCATGAACGTCTTCTTTGCTCATTTTACGAACCTGCTCCCGTGTGTAATAACCTTCTTCGGGCGTATTTCCGCCGCTCAGGCTCCCGGGAGACGATTGTGCGTTGGCAACCATACGCGAAGCAATCTCTTTCGATTTCTTTTGTAAAGCCGCCGTAAGTTTCAAGTAATCTTCGTAAATTTCGACGAGCGGAACCGTTCCGATTTTTCCGCCTGCATAATCGATAAACGTTTCATCCGCGGATAATTTACCGATTTCTACGTCCGGATACTTTTCGGAAAACCTTTCTTTGTCTTCTCTGAACCACGCCGCTTCCTTTTCTGCCTTTTTCTCGGATTCAAGACGAATTTTTTCTTCTCTTTTGCGTTGTGAAGCAAACTCCGATAAAGGATCGCCGCCGCGGGCGGTTATGTCTCTCATCGTAAAATACTCCTGCACGTCCGCTTCGTCCGCAATCGCTTCCCCTGTATACGGATTTTTCCCTCCGAGAGTTTCGATTACCGCTTTTAGGCGTACTTCTTTTAGTTCTTTTTGCCTTTCTGCTTCTCTTCTGCGACGTGCGTTTTCGGAACTTCTTCCGTTGTTTTCTGTCGATTTTTCTTCGACTTTATTCCCGACGGAATCTTGTTCCTTGCCTTCCGAAGCGACGACGCCAGCGTCTACGTCGTCCGAAACGTCGGTGCGTTTCTCGATTTCTTTTTCCGCTTTCCCTATACGCCAAAACAAAGAAGCGCAAAGAATACTTAACTTCGTGCAACTGCCGATAAATAATCTCATTTCCATAATCATAATTTTCAAGCATTTTATGTCTTCGGAAGAGTTCTGTATTTTTTATTCTGATTTAATTCTCTCAATCAAAACTTTAGTAAACAGTATTCCCAATAATTACTGGTCTAATATTGCCGAAATTATGAATTTAAATCTAAATAACCTAATACAACTTTTAAAAATAGATCTTTAAGAAATATATGAAAGCGGCACTTTACACTCGAGTTTCCACGCTCGAACAAGCAAACAAAGGTTTTTCTCTCGACGCACAGCGTGAGAAACTTTCCGCGTACGCAAAAAGTCAAGGGTATGAAATATTCGACGTATACGAAGACGACGGATATTCGGGCAAAGACCTTGCGCGTCCTGCGGTGACGCGTCTTTTGGAGCACATTAAAGCGCATCTCGTAGACGTAGTTATAGTTTACCGCCTCGACCGTCTAACTCGCCGTGTTCGCGACATTATCGAACTTCTTGACGACGTACTCGAGCCGAACGGTGTAAAACTTTATTCCTTACACGAGCAAATCGACGTATCGTCTCCTTTCGGGCGTGCGGCGCTTAAGATCAACGCAACTTTTTCCGAACTTGAGCGGGAAACTATAACGGAGCGTATGGTTATGGGCAAAGAGCAAGCGATAAAATCCGGGAAATGGCTTGCTCCCGGGAAAAAACTACCTTTCGGCTACCGCAAGAATCCGACCACGAATTTTTACGAGGTTATTCCCGAAGAAGCGGATATGGTAAAGAAGATTTACGACCTATACCTGCAAGGCTATTCTATCAGAAAACTATACGAGTATGCGTCGGCAAATTTCAATCATACTTATTTCTCAAATCCTATGTGCTGCAAGGCGCTTCTTCACCGTAGCATGTACGCAGGCTACATTTCATACAAAGGGTCGCTTTATAAAGGAAAAAATTTCGATCCTATAATCGATTACGAATCCTATTTACGTGTGCAAGAACAAATGAAAAAGAATACGACGGTAAAAAAACACGACTGCTCTCCTTATCTCCTCACCGGACTTGTCGTTTGTGTCGAATGTGGAAACAGATATGTCGGAAAGCTCTACAAAAATTATCAAACCTTGGCGAACGGAACCGTCAAAGACTACAGTCACCGAGTGTACGGCTGCGCAGCACGACTTAAACGGGACAAAACCTATCATCCGGCAAAATGCACAAATAAAATATACGATGCGGAAGATCTTGAAAAAGCCGTCGAAGAACACGTTCGAGCGCTACAATTCGGGTCGTTTGTTCCGGGAACGGTAATAAGCGGTATTGTCGATCGCCTAAAAATGGAACTTGCTTCATTAAAAAACAAAAGAGAGAAAGTTTTGGATCTCTACGTGGAAGGACTAATTGACAAGGACACATACGCGGAGCGTGTGTCAGATATAGATAAAGAAATCGATAAACAGAATCGGATCATAGATAACGAAGAACAAAAAATAAAGTCTTCTCCGACTTTAACCATAGACTACGTAAAAGAACTTCATTCAAAATACGACAGTCTTTCGCACAACGAAAAACGTAATTTTTTAAGCCTTATTATCGATCACATAACTCTTTCAAAAGATAACGGCATTATTATTAAGTTCAAAGTTAAATAAAAACTCTCAAAAAACCTATTTTTCAGACACACTATTGTGTGTCTTTTTGAAGTAGCCGTATACGTCAATGCCCAGGGCAGCGCGAACACGGCAAAAATAATCGGACAACTTACGCAAAAAGACGGTTCTTTCTTGATCGGGAGAAACGAAGAAAAGAATTTTAAGTGGTCGGATTTACGCGGCAAGGAAGTTATCGGCGGACGGCGCGGCGGTATGCCTGCAATGTGTCTTGAATACGCGATTTACCAAAACGGTCTTATCGACGGAACGGACGTTTTTATTAACTACGACGTACAGTTCGATCTGATTACCGCGGCTTTCGAAAGTGGTGTCGGCGATTACTGCACGATGTTCGAACCGGCGGCAAGTCAGTACCGTTCCGAAGGCAAAGGCTATATCGTTTCCAGCGTGGGAGCGGAAGTCGGCAACGTGGCGTATACTTGTTTTATGGCTACCGAAAAGTATATTTCGGGTAACGGAGATAAGGTTTTACTGTTTATGAAATCGATCGTTAAAGCGATGGATTTCTGCAACGAAGCGTCTAATAAAGAAATAGCGCAAGCGGTCGCTCCGTCCTTTGCGACGACGGACGTAAGTCTTCTTGAAAAAGCGATAGAAAGTTACCGCTCGATCGACGCGTGGGCAAAAAAGGCGTATATGACGGAAGAAAGTTTTTCTCACTTACAAAACGTACTTCTTCGCGCCGGCACGATCAAAGAAAAGGTCGCGTATTCCGAAGTCGTCTGCAACGACGTACTCGACGAAATATACAAAAAATAACGGAGAAAGAAATGAACGTACTCGAACTAAGAAATCTCGACTTTACTTACCACGGTAAAGACCGTGAAACGCCTGCGATAGAAAGCATAAGTTTTGCGGTAAAGGAAGGCGAGTTTGTGGGTTTAGTCGGTCCGAGCGGTTGCGGAAAAACAACGATACTCAATCTTCTGGCAGGGATTTATCCCCCTGCCGGCGGAGATATTCTTCTTCTCGGCAAACCGCTTGCTCCTACTTCTCGGCAAATCGCCCTTATGCCGCAACGCGACCAACTTTTCGAGTGGCGAACCATTGAAAAAAACGTGATGCTCGGACTGGAAATCACGAAAACGAAAACCAAAGAAAACGTAAAATACGGTTTATCTCTGCTGTCGAAGTACGGTCTGGGCGACGTCGTGAAAAAACATCCCTCCGAACTGTCCGGGGGTATGCGGCAACGGGTGGCGCTAATACGAACGCTCGTTCTTCGCCCCGACGTTCTTCTCTTGGACGAGCCGTTTTCCGCGCTCGATTTTCAGACCCGTCTTAACGTGTGCGACGACGTGTATTCCATAATAAAGCAGGAAAAGAAAACCGCTTTGCTCGTAACTCACGACATAAGCGAATGTATTTCCCTTTGCGACAAAGTGGTGGTTTTGTCCGCTCGTCCCGGGCGCGTCAAAGAAATAATCTCCGTGGATATAGACAAAACGCTTTCTCCTCTTCGTCGAAGGGAGAGCCCCGAGTTCGGAAAATACTTCGAACGGATATGGAAACTTTTGGAGGATAAAAATGAGTACGGAACACAAGCGATTCCTAAAAAAACTTAGAATACGAAAGATAATAATCACCGTTTGCCGGATAGGTCTTCTCGCCGCTTTTATCGGGCTGTGGGAACTTATCGCCGCTTTTAACGTAATCGACCCGTTTATAATCTCTTCGCCGTCCCGTATCGTGCGGCTAATCGGAGAACTTTATCGGCAAAACAACCTGTTTCCGCATATTTTCGCGTCACTTTACGAAACGGTAGCAGGGTTCGTGATAGCGACTGCGCTTGGCACGGCGATTGCGATCGTCTTATGGCTGAGCAATGGGTTACGGGACGTACTCGAACCGTATATCATCACGCTGAACTCTTTGCCGAAAATCGCTCTCGGTCCGATAATAATCGTCTGGATGGGCACGGGTACTAAAGCGATTATTTTTATGGCGGTGCTGATTTGCGTAATAATAACCGTAATCGGTATGCTTGCCGGGTTTATCGGCGTGGACGCGGAAAAAACGATGCTTCTTAAGTCGATGAAGGCAAACAAACTAAAAATTCTTACCAAACTCGTACTTCCGGCGAATATTCCCACGCTTATTTCCGTGCTGAAAATCAACGTCGGGTTAAGTTGGATCGGCAGCATACTCGGAGAATATCTGAGTTCGCAAAAGGGTCTCGGGTATCTTCTCGTCTACGGCTCGCAGGTTTTTCAACTCGATCTTGTGATGGCAAGTACGGTAATTCTGTGCGCGCTTGCCGGCGGAATGTACGGACTGGTCGCGATCGTCGAAAAAGCGGTTAAAAAACATTTCGGACTATAAAAAAAAGGGTTGCGATTTCGTCGCAACCCTTAGTTTTTTTCCTATAAATCTAAATTTTTATACCGTTTTTACGCATTTCCTCGAAAAGTATTTTTTTATGGTTTTCTTCGAGTTCGGTAAGGGGTAATCTTACGTTGTTTTCACAAAAACCCATTGCCGTCATCGCCGCTTTAACCGGAATAGGATTGACTTCGGAAAAAAGCGCGTGAATAAGGGGCAGCATAGAATACTGCAATTTGGCGCAGCCTTGTATGTCGCCTGCGAAAAATCTGTCGCACATTTCCACGGTTTGTTTAGGTACTACGTTGCTTAAAACGCTTATTACGCCTTTTCCTCCGAGGGAAAGCATCGGCAAAACCTGGTCGTCGTTGCCGCTGTAAAGGTCGAGTTTGTCACCGACGAGGGACATCGTTTCCACCGCTTTGGAAATATTTCCGCTCGCTTCTTTAATTCCGCAAATATTCGGATGGTCGGCAAGCGCAAGGTATGTACTCGGTTCTATATTTATCCCGGTTCTGCTCGGCACGTTGTAAAGAATTATCGGAACGGTGCTGTAATCGGCGATTTGGGAAAACATTTTTATCAAACCGTTTTGCGTGCATTTGTTATAGTAGGGCGTTACGCAAAGAAGCGCGTCCGCGCCTGCTTCGCAGGAACATCTCGCAAGGTCGAGCGCGTACGAGGTGTCGTTGCTCCCTGCCCCGGCGATAACCGGAACTCTTTTATCGACGCGTTTAACCGCATACGCGATTGCGTCCCTGTGTTCGTCGTCGGTAAGCGTGCTGGATTCTCCCGTCGTACCGCAAACGACGAGCGCGTTTACTCCGCTTTCGATCTGCCAGTCTATCAGCGCGCCGAACTTCTCGTAGTCAATCCCGTCTTTATTGAAAGGAGTAATAAGCGCGGTGGCAACGCCACGAAAAACAGTTTTATTCTTTTTCACAATAACCCTCCGATTTTTGCTATATAATTCTACTTTACTTTATTCGTCTTTTTTTGTCAAATCTTTGGTCAAACGCCCTTATTTTTAGCATCTTCGTTCGCTTTTTCTCTTAAGTATATGACGGCTGCAGGTATTTTTGTGACGGTATCGCCGCTCGTCATAGAAATATCTGTCTTTTCCTTTTGAGCGAGTTCGCCCGCTAAACCGTTGATATATGTAGCGTAGGCAACGGATAACAATATATTTTGCGGTTTTTGAGCAAGCACGCCGACCATAATTCCGCTTAAAACGTCTCCGCTTCCCGCAGTTGCCATTCCGGCACAGCCGGTATTCGTAATTATTACTTCTTCTCCGTCCGTAACGACCGTAGCCGTGCCTTTAAGCGCAACGAGCGAAGAATACTTTTTAGCAAGCGATTTTGCTTCCGACACGGGATCAAAAGATATTTCTTCTCTCGTTTTTCCTGCCAACCTTGCCGCCTCTCCGACGTGCGGAGTGAGTACGGTAATACAATTTTTGCCCTTAATTAAATCTGGATTTTCCGCAAGCACGTTCAGACCGTCGGCGTCGATTATCACCGGAACGGCAACGTTATGCAAAACGAAGTCGAGTATTTTTCTATTGTTTTTTCCTTTTCCCCAACCCATACCTATCGCTACGGCGCTCGCACCGTTTATTGCGGCGGACAATTCTTTTTTATTGAATTTCATTTCGCCGTTTTTATCCGGCAACGGGAAAAGCGTACTTTCTTTTATTTCGGCGGCGAGCGCAGGCAAAAGACTTTTTGCCGCAACGATACGAGATAAGCCACAACCTGCTTTAAGAGCGGAAAGTGACGAAGCGGCAAGTTTTACCGCTCCTACGTAATTAGCGCAACCGCCGATAATACACGCCGTTCCGTACGTTCCTTTATGCGAGAAATTCTTCCTTTCGGCAACGAATTCTCTAAAGTCGTTTTCTTCGGCTAGGTAGTATTTTTCGCCGACAATCGGAATACCGATATCTACGTTTTTCAGCGATTTTATATAGTCTTTCGCCATACCGAGAAAATGTCCGGATTTATACGTTCCTACGCTTACCGTAACGTCGCTTTTTACTGCTTTTTCGCTAAGTCCGTTGCTGCCGTTTAGTCCGCTATTTGTATCTACGGATACAATTATCGCATTAGAATTATTGATTTTGTCTATCAAGCGAGAATGGAAATCGTCGATTTTACCGTGAAATCCCGTCCCGTAAATGCCGTCGACCACATAATCGAAACCGTTAAAATCCGTGTTTTCGTCGACGAATTTATACGGAATATTTTTCTCTTTACATTTATCGAAGTAAAATTTTCCGTCTTCGGAAAATTCGTTTTTCGTAAGGAAAAGCACGCAACTAAGCGTGCTTTTTTCGTGAAGTTCGAGCGCGATGACGTAACCGTCTCCGCCGTTGTTGCCTTTGCCGCAGACTATTGCCGTTCTTCCTTTGAAGTCTACGGCGTTTGCTATCGCTCTGCCTGCGCGAAGCATAAGCGTTCTTCCGCTCGTGCCGCGATTTATTTCGGTTTCGTCCGATTTTCTCACCGTTTGTGCGGACACGACGGGTATCATTATCTTTTTTCTCCGAGAAGTTTTCTTGCCATAACCACGCCCATAACCGACGCCATCATAAGTCCGCGCGTCCAACCGCTGGAATCGCCCAGACAGTGAAGGTTCGCTACGTTGGTGGTGAAGTTCGAGTCCATTTTTATTCTGTTGGAGTAGAATTTGATTTCCGGAGCGTAAAGCAAGGTTTCGCTTCCGGCAAAACCGGGTACGACTTTGTCTACCTGATCGATGAAGCCCAGGATGCTCGTCATCGTTCTGTACGGTATTGCGCTCGTGATATCGCCGGCGACCGCGTCTTTTAAGGTAGGCACGACGTTACCGCGGGAAAGTTCTTTTTCCCAAGTACGTTTTCCGGCTCTTATGTCGCCGAGTCTTTGGACGAGGATTTGTCCGTCGGCAAGCATATTGAGAAGTTGTCCGATGTTCTGAGCGTAAAGGATAGGCTCGTTGAACGGTACGCTGAAGTGGTGCGAGCAAAGAATCGCAAGGTTCGTGTTTTCGGATTTTTTATCTTTATACGAATGGCCGTTTACCAAAGCGAGATCGTTTTCGTAGTTTTCCTGTGCGACGAAACCGCCGGGGTTTTGGCAGAACGTTCTTACCTTGTTTTTGAACGGTTTGGGATAACCGATAAGTTTGGATTCGTACAAGGCTTTGTTAACGGTTTCCATAACTTCGTTTCTGAGTTCTACTCTGACGCCGATATCTACGACGCCCGCTTCGTTTTCGATATGGTGTTCGCGGCACATTCTTTCCAGCCAGTCCGCGCCTTTCCTTCCGGTAGCGACGACGGTGGTTTCCGCAAGGAATTCTTTATCGCCCGCTATCGCGCCGCGGCAAACGCCGTCTTCGATGATAAGATCGGTTACGTCGCAAAGCGGATGAAGTTCCACGCCGCTGTCGACAAGATAGTTTTGTATACGCAAGTAAAGGTCGTGCGCTTTTTCCGTGCCGAGATGACGAATCGGACAATCGACGAGTTTCAGGTCGGCTTGGATCGCTTTCAATCTGATATTTTTTATTTCTTCGGTGTTTTCAATCCCTTCGACGTGTTTGTCCGCACCGAATTCGAGATAAATTCCGTCGGTATAATCGATCATTTCCTGCGCATAGGATTCGCCTATGAGTTCGGGCAGATCGCCGCCTACCTCGTAACTGAGAGAAAGTTTGCCGTCGCTGAACGCTCCCGCTCCGGCAAAACCGGACGTAATGTTGCAGGTAGGTTGGCAATGAACGCACTTACCCGTAACGTTTTTGGGGCAACTTCTTTTATCGATAAGTTTGCCCTGATCGAGAATAGCAATTTTTTTGTCGCTTTTGTGTTTCAGCAGTTCAAGCGCGGTAAAAATGCCCGCAGGACCCGCTCCGATTATCAGTACGTCGTACATAACCGTATAACCTCCGATTTTATTCTTTTATTTTTTACGGAAATTATTCTACCACATTCGATTTTTTTAATCAAACGAAAAACCCTTTTTCCGACTTTTCCCGTTGCGTTTTACCCTTATTTTTCCCACTCTTCGGGCTGGTGGGCGGGCAGGCGAAAAAATTTGTCGAAAGGGCTTTTTTTAATTGTTTTTTTTGCGCGCGTGTGTTAATATACTCCTAATAATGAATAAAGTATTCTTGAAAAAACTGAAAGAAGCGTGTTTTTCCATACTTCCGATAACCGCGATTATCGTAATTCTGAATTTCGCGATAAGTCCGATGGACAAATATTCGTTCGGATCTTTTTTGGTGGGCGCGTTTTTGCTTATCATCGGTACGGCGCTGTATTCTCTCGGCGTGGATTCGGCGATCGAACCCATCGGCGAACACATCGGTTATAAAATCAGCCACACGAAAAACGTTTTTCTTTTGTTGTTTGCCGTCTTTCTTATCGGTTGTTTCGTTACGATTGCGGAACCCGATCTTACGGTTTTGGCAAACCAAGTATCCATTAACAGTTGGTTGCTGATAATTACGGTAGCGGTCGGCGTAGGCGTGTTTATAATACTCGCCGTACTCCGTATGATACTGAAAATCAATCTCAATATCGTACTGGTCGCGCTTTATTCGATTACTTTTATTCTGCTTATTTTCGTCGATAAAGAGATGATACCTTTATCTTTCGACTCCGGCGGCGTAACCACCGGACCGATTACCGTTCCGTTTATTATGACGCTTTCGGCAGGTATCAGCGCGGTTATCGGCGGTTCGAAATCTCAGGAAAACAGTTTCGGCACGATAGGTATTTGTTCTATCGGACCGATTATGGTTATGCTTGTTCTCGCGCTTATTATGAAGGATACGAAAAGCAGTGCGGAACTGACGTATCTGACCGAGATTAACTCCGTCGGCGATATTTTCCTAATCTATCTGAAAGCGCTCCCGACGTATCTTAAAGAAGTGGGCATCGCGCTTGCGCCGATTACCGCATTCTTCCTTATAATGCAGGTTTTCTTCATAAAACTGCCGCAAAAGCGTCTTGTAAGAATACTTATCGGTTTGCTTTACACTTATTTCGGTCTTACCCTTTTCCTTACGGGCGTAAACGTCGGATTTATGGCTACCGGCACCTACATCGGAAGCAAAGTCGCCGAAGTCAATCGTTATCTCATAATTCCCATAGGCGCGGTCGTCGGAGCGTTTATCGTTCTTGCCGAGCCTGCCATACATATACTTAACAAGCAAGTCGAAGAAATTACAGGCAGTATGATTTCCCGTAAAACGATGTTTATGGTGCTTATGATTTCGATGGCTGTAGCCGTCGGAATATCAATGCTGAGAGTTTCCACCGGGATAAGTATCCTTTGGATAATCGTCCCCGGCTATGCGATCGCTCTCGCACTTTCTTTCGTCGTGCCCAAGATTTTCACGGGTATCGCGTTTGACTCGGGCGGCGTTGCGAGCGGACCTATGACGGCAACTTTCCTTATGCCGTTTGCTATGGGCGCGTGCGATCAACTAGGCGGAAACATTCTTTCCGACGCGTTCGGAACGGTAGGCGTAGTCGCGATGGTACCGTTAATCGTATTGCAGATACTCGGACTTACTTACAAACTGAAACTGAAACGCAAAGACAACGCGCTTAAGAAACAAAACGCCGAACTGCTTGCTCACGAAGGCGAAGTCATCGATTTGGTATAAGGGAGAGAGAAAAATATGGACAAACTCAAACTGCTGGTTATTATCGTTGACAGAAAAATTGCCGATAAAGTTGCGGAAACGGCAACCAAGCAAGGCGCGGCGTACACACACGTTCTTTACGGACGCGGAACGGCAAAAAACGATTTGCTTAACCTTCTCG
The DNA here is from genome assembly GCA_905210905.1 of uncultured Christensenella sp. Lineage (GTDB taxonomy): Bacteria > Bacillota > Clostridia > Christensenellales > DTU072 > CAG-1782. The sequence continues at coordinate 18,899 of CAJLYQ010000017.1, forward strand.
GTATAGGCGAAACGGAAAAAGGCATAGTGATTGCAGCGGTAAGCGCAGACGCCGTGGAAAAAATCAATTCGGACGTCGATTATCTTTACGGTCTTAAAAAACAGGGCGGCGGAATATCGTTTACTATTCCGATGGCGAGCGTAGGCGGTCCCGCTACGCTGAAAATACTTCGGGGCGATAAGGAGTAAAAATGGACAACAAATACGAACTTATTCTTACCATACTGAACCGCGGATTTTCCGATCTCGTAATGGACAGCGCGCGCGCCGTAGGCGCAACCGGCGGCACGATAGTTACCGCACGCGGTACGGGAACGAAGGAAGTCGAACGTCTTTTCGGTATAACCGTTTCGCAGGAAAAAGAACTCGTTCTTATTCTTACTCTAAAAGAAAACCGCAACGCCATAATGAACGCGATATGTAAATCCGCCGGGCTTAACACGCAAGGCAAAGGTATCACGTTCTCTCTTCCGGTAGACGATATTTTCGGCGTAAGTTTCGGAATTAAAGGCGAAACCGTAGAAGAAAATGCGGAAAACGAACAGACCGCTCAGACAAACGAAAACGTTGCCGAAACGGAAAAAACCGAAGAAATGCCTGCCGAAACCGAAGTAAAAGCGGAAAAAGAGCCCTCTGAAAAGGAAAATAATGACTGAAAAATGCTGTTTATGTCCGCATAAATGCGGCGTGGACAGAGAAAAAAACTTCGGGCGGTGCCACTCCTTGTCGGAGATGCGAATTTGTCGCATAGCACCGCATTTTTACGAAGAACCGCCTATAAGCGGAACAAAAGGGAGCGGAACGATTTTTTTCGGCGGTTGCTCTCTCGATTGCGAGTTTTGCCAAAATTACAAAATCAGCAAATCGTACGCAGGTATTCCCTATTCTCCGGAAAAACTTGCCGACGAATTGAAAAAACTCGAAGAAAGCGGCGTACACAACGTAAATTTCGTTACTCCCACGCATTTTTCCGATAAAATCAGGCTTGCTTTGGATATTTATCGACCTAAAATTCCCATCATTTATAACACTTCCGGATACGAACTTCCTTCGTTGATAACCGAACTTCTCCCCTACGTCGATATTTTTCTTACCGATATGAAATACTCGTCGGACGACGTATCAAAAAAATATTCCCGTTGTTCGGATTACGTCGGATTTTGCAAAGAATCCACCGATATAATGATAAAAAACAAGCCACTCGTTTTTGACGGCGACTTAATGAAACAAGGCGTAATCGTGCGGCACCTCGTTCTTCCCGGCGAACTTAAAAACACGTTCGGCGTGATCGATTATTTTACCCGTTATAAGGGAAAAGCGTATTTGAGCGTTATGTCGCAGTTCACCCCGGAATACCGTTCTTCGATAAAGCGCGGACTTACCCCTTTGGAGTACAAAATCGTGTTGCGCAAAATCATAGAATCCGGTATCGTACAAGAACTTTCTTCGGCAAGCGAAGAATATATTCCCGAGTTTAACACCGGCAACGAAACCTAAACTCCTTCCCCTTCTTCGGCGGACTTGTTTTCCGCTTTTTTCAGATCGATAAAAATTTTAAGCATATTAAGCACGTCCTTATCGAAAATCTTTTCGGGGTCGGGTTTTGCGATTTGCTCGCTACGCTTATTTTCGTCCGCCGTTTCCGACGCCGCGTCGGTTATTTCCGTATCCGACGTTTGCCTGCGCATATTTTTACCGCCGATTAACGACATCAGCATCGCCGCCATAGGATTGCCTTTGTCTCCGTTTGCCGATCCGCCGCTTGCGGAAAACATTTTCATAATCGTATCGGGCGAAAGTCCGCCGAAACCGCCGTTCGTTTTCCCACTGTTTTTTGCCATTAAAAGCGGCAAAAGCATCATAAGATTTGCGTTCATTTTACCCCCGTTTCCCTATGCCTACTACTGATTTTTTAACAAAATGATAAGTTCTTTCATTCTTGCCGACTGTTCCGGGGTAAGGTATGCTTTCACGTTTTCGTAAAAAGCGTCGAGTTCTCCTGCGGAGATATTGCCTTTCGACACGCTACCCACCTTGAAAAGTTCTTGCATAAGTTGTTCTTCGCTCATCGACGAATACTTTTCCACCGCTTCGGAAGCGGACATATTATTGTTTTTCTTATTTTTTCTTTGTTCTTTTCTCTCTTTTTGTTCTTTTTCCCGTAATTTTCTTCTCATATATTCGCCTACGTCCATATTCCCCTCCGCCGTATATTATATTCGCCTATCTTTTTTCTCGTGCAATCTTCCTGACTGCGTAAATCGCTTTCAGAACGTGAAAAACGTTGTTGTTATTGCCGAAAGAAAAACGCACCGCTCCTCTTCCGTCCGTGCCTAAAAACTTATGCATTAAGGGTGCGCAATGAAGTCCGCCCCTGACGCATATCGAGTATTTTTCGCTGAGTTCGTCGGCTAAATACGAACTGTCCTTGCCTTTAACGTTGCACAAAACGATACCGCCGTCGCAGGGATAAATTTCTACGTTCCGTTCGTTTTTTATTCCGTCGAGAAAGATTTTCGCAAGGCGATCCGTTTTCTTATTTATTATGTCCGCACGCTTCGACGCATACGCCGCGCCTTTGCCGAGCGCGATTATTCCTGCGGCGTTTAAGGTGCCTGCTTCCATTCCTTCGGGTATCTCAAACGGGATTTCGAGTTTATTACTCGAAGTTCCCGTACCGCCCACGATCAAAGGGAAAAGTTTTATGTTTTTCCTGATGACGAGAAAGCCCGTGCCTTGCGGTCCGAGCAGTCCTTTATGTCCGCTGGACGCTATCAGGTCGACGTTTTCATAGTCGCTTTCGTCATGTCCTGCCGTCTGCGCGGCGTCGAGAAGGAATATTGCGTCCGAGTATCGTTTCGTTATTTCCGCAAGGCGGGAAAAATTCGTCTTTTTACCGTTTACGTTACTTCTTCCGGTAACCGCAACGAGAGAAGTTTTTACTTTTAACGCGTTTTTCAAAGCGGTTTCGAAACTTCCGTTTTCGTCGGGGGAAATGATTTTCAGTTTGATTTTTCCGTCTAGTTCGAGTTTTTTCAGCGTTCTCAGTACGGAGTTATGGTCGTAGACGGTGGTTATTACCTGCCCCGACGGTTTTATTCCGTTTATGCCGAGATTTAACGCTTCGGTGCAGTTTTTGGTGAAAACGACGTTCCCGTCAAAGAATATTTTTCTTAAAATTTCGCGGGTTTTCTCTATTTTTTTCGCGGTTTTCATTCCGGCTTTATGCCCTGCTCTTCCGGCGTTTGCGGAAAACAAAATTTCTTTCGCCGCCGTAAGCGCAACGGACAAAGGTTTTTTTCTTGACGTAGCCGAATTGTCGATATATACCATTTGCTCTCCGAACCTTTTTGCGTACGATTTTAATATAGTGTATTAGGTACATAAGAATTTTATTCGGGAGATAAAGATTATGGATACACTTGCCGTATTTCGCTCTCGCAGCGAAGCGTTACGATTTTTTAGCCTGTTAAAAAGCAAAAGAATTGCTTGCACTACTGTAAACACGCCGCAAAGAATAGGCGTCGGATGCGGCGTAAGCGTCGTGTTTTCTTCGTCGGTTTTGAGCGAAGTCAAGCGGTTAATCTCGTCTTCATCGCCCTCGTCTTTCGTCGGTTTTTATCGCAAATAACGTCGGGCATACCGTATTATGAACCCCAAACCGCCGTTTTTCGTTTCAAAAATCGTTTTTATTGCCGCGAAAAATTGACATAGTTTCTCGATATAAGTATAATAATATTTAATAGATATTATGGACGCTTTTAATCTTGACGAGAAAACGATGAACGGCGGAGCGTATCTGCTTAGCGGCGACGACGGTTATTTATTACAAATCGCCGTGAATTTTTTCCGCGGACTTTTGCCCGAAGGCTCGCTTTCTCTTCACGTTATCGACAAGTTTACGAGCGTGGACGAACTCAGCGATTGCTTAGGCGTTTATAGTTTCGACGGCTCGCCGAACGTAGTCATCGTCGACGCGCCCGACAACGTTAAACTAACCGACGAAGATCATAAATCTTTGCTTGCGTTGTTGCAACGCGGAGTCGCCCCCGACTACGCGGTTTTTCGCAACGGTTCGTTCCTTACCGCCGCAGAGAAAAAACTTCTTACGGTAATAAACTGTCAAAAACCGAACAAATACGGTTGCATCGCATTTGCCGAAAAACTTTTTCCGTACGGAATCGAAAAGTCGGCGGTCGCTTTGCTTGCGGACTGCACGGACAACAGTCTTGCGAAAATTAACAACGAAAAAGAGAAACTTCTCGCTTACTGCGGCGACAAGAAAGTCACTTTATCGGACGTGGAAAATCTGGTCAGCGAAGACAACGAACTGCAAGTTTTTTCTTTTGCCAACGCCGTAGCGTCGGGAAATACCGTGCTTGCGATGAAACAACTGGAAAAAATGCGCATATACGGCGTCGCTCCGTCAACCATACTTTCCACTTTAACAAATCAGTTTCAGCGTATGCTTTTTTGCGCGCTAAGCCCGTTGCCCGACGAAGAACTGGCGGCTTTAATGAAAGTTAAGCCTTTCGCCATCGAAAAAACGCGGAGCGGCAAGAAACTTAAATCTAAAATATTAAAGGACAATCTCGGGCTTTTGCTCGAATGTGAATACAAATTCAAAAGCGGTGAAATCACCGACGAAGCGGCGCTTGATATCGCCGTAAGCAAACTTTTGGAAAAGGAGCAGGGATGAACAAACTTTATTCGGACAAGGTCGTGGCAAAACTTCGCGCGGTTCCGGCGGCGGTATGGGTTTTGCTGCTACTCGTATCTTTCTATTTCGCGCACGCGTACGAACTGTTGCTGACGGCGGAATACTATGCGTTCACCGTGGGCGAAGTTTACCAAGAACTCGGCATTAACGTAAACGCGGTCACCGTGGGCGTTTTGTTTTCCATACTCGAAGCGGCGGTTTATCTTGTGGTTTTTGAAATATTGATTGCGATTACGTACAATCTTGCCGCAGGAAGGTTCCGTTGTCAGATTAACCGTCAGGATTTCAAGTTCCGTTTGCGCTATTTTATGCTCGTTCTGAACCTGATTATCGGCGTTTGTTCCGTCGGTTATTTCTTCACGCAATACGAAAACGGCGTAATAAATCCGCATATCGTGCTTTTCGGCGACAAAGTCAATATTCTTACTGCGACGAATCCGTACTATTCCATACAAAATTCCGTACTTCCCTTTACGGTTGCGGCGGTTATGGCGTTGCTCTTCTTCGAAGATTTCCGTTCCCGCTACGTTCCGAAACGCAATCAAACGGCGTTATTTTCCCGTTTTGCGATGATTTTTATCGGAATTAACGTATTGTTTTTCGTATACCAACTGTTCTCGGATTTCCTCATCGTAAAAAATCCGAACCCTGCTACCGTACCCGAAATTATAGCGTATTCGCTCGAAGCGGCGTCTTACGTTGCCGCGTCCGTCGGATACTACTTCTATTATCTTAAGATCAAAAAAGAACCCGACGTCGAGTTCATAATAAACGACGATAACGACAAAGGCGGAAGCGATAAAATTTACGACGACTTCGGCTTTTAGGAGATGAAAATGGTAGGAAAAATTGTTTCTTTAGTTCTTTGCGGAATTGCTCTCATACTCGTTCTGGTATTTTTCGCACATAAAAAGTCACCTATTCTGATGGCTCTCGGCGGTCTGGAAATTCTGGCACTTGCTTTGATGCAACTCCTTACCTGGTACGTCGACGAATCGTTTTCTTTCGGCGTAGCGATTATGCTGCTTGCGTGTATCGTGAGCGCGATTGCCTCCATCGTCGTCTATCAAAGCGATTTTCGCAATTATTTTCTGAAACTGTCCAAATTCCACAAAAAAGCCGTGGAAGTGTCCGTCACTGACGAAGAGATGCGCGAAAGCGTAAATCAGATAGTTACCGCTTGTCAGACGATGGCAAAATCCCGTACCGGGGCGTTAATCGTAATAGTAAAGAACAAAATCGATCAGTACATTCTCGATTCGGGAATTAAACTCGACGCAATAATCAGTGCGCCCTTGCTCGAAAGCATATTCAACACGCGTTGCCCGATGCACGACGGAGCGGTTATTATCAAAGGAAACAAAATACTTACCGCTGGCTCGTTCCTTCCCCTGTCTAAAAACGAATCGATAGCAAAAGATCTCGGAACGCGTCATCGTGCAGGTATCGGCGTAACCGAAGCGGAAGGCAGCGATATAATCAGCATAATTATCAGCGAAGAAAACGGTATCATCTCGACTGCCGCAAACGGCGTACTGAGAAGATATCTCACTCCCGAAAGACTTTTTGATTTACTTTACGATCCTTACCGTAGCAACGAAGACGATCACAGAAGCAAAAAATCCAAAAAGTTTTTTTAACAGACAAAAGGCGGATTAACAAATGAAAATAGCGTCAAGACACCCGATACTTTTACCTAAAAACGCCGATATGCGCAAGTGGGCGGTTATTGCCTGCGATCAGTACACGACGGATTACGATTACTGGCAAACGTTGGATTCCTACGTCGGTTCTTCTCCGAGCACTTTACGGCTTATTTTTCCCGAAATATATCTTTCGGGTGACCGTGACAAGCGTATCGGGGAGATAAACTCGACGATGAAACAATATCTTTGCAACGGAATTTTCGAAGAGCAAAACTGTTACGTCCTTACCGAGCGCACTCTTTCGGACGGAAGAAAGCGCATAGGACTCGTTTTTCCGGTCGATCTCGAAGCGTACGATTTTAACGACGAAGACGCGCTTATAAGACCGACGGAACAAACAATACGCGAGCGTTTGCCGGTGCGCATACATATCAGGGAAAACGCTCCGCTCGAACTTCCGCATATTCTTCTGCTTGCCGACGACGAGGAGAAAAGCATAATCGAGCCGCTTTACGCTAAAACAAGTCGTTTAGAAAAACTTTACGATTTTGATCTTAATATGAACGGAGGACATATTCGCGGATACGCGGTCCCCTACGAAGACGTGCCTTTTTCGGCGTTTGACAGACTGCTCAGCCATTCTCTTCAAGAGAAAAAGTACGGAAAAAACGCGCAAATACTGTTTGCGGTCGGCGACGGAAACCACAGTATGGCGACCGCTAAGGAGTGCTGGGAAAAGATTAAACCGAGTTTAACCGAAGAAGAAAGAGAAAATCACCCGGCAAGGTTTGCTTTAATCGAACTGTTAAACGTATACGACGACGCGCTCGATTTTTTGCCGATACACAGGGTTGTTTACGGAATCGAAGAAGACGAGTTTATCGACGGATTAAGAAAAGAACTTTCGGGTAATAAGATGCTTACGATTATCACTAAAGACGACGAAACGTTTATTCCGTCTTTCGGCGAATCCGATAAAACAATTATCGCACTTCAGGCATATCTTGAAAAGATGAAGGAAGAAAAGGGCGTAACGATTGAGTACGTACACGAAGAAAAGCAGGTACGCGATGGCGCAAAGAACGGCGGAATAGGCATTATGATGCCGTCTTTCCCGAAAAAAGCGTTGTTTAATTACGTCGTTAATCACGGAAAACTTCCGAAAAAAGCCTTTTCCATAGGAGAAGAAAAAACCAAAAAATACTATATCGAAGCAAAAAGGATAAAATAAAATGGAATTAAGAGTATGTAAGTTCGGCGGAACGAGTATGGCAACCAAGGAGTCGATACTCCGAGTTAAAAACATAATTCTCGGCAACAAGTCGAGAAGATTCGTCATTGTAAGCGCACCCGGAAAAAGATTTTCCGGCGACGAAAAAGTAACCGACTTGCTTTACGCTTGCTACGAAGAAAAGAAAATTTCGGGCAAATGCACGGGGTATTTCGACAAAATTCGCGAACGTTTTTGCGGAATAGTCAAAGATTTGGGTTTGGATTTCGACATAGTCCCCTATCTTGACGAAGTCGAAAAAGGAATTGACAACAGCGTTACGGCAGATTATGCGGCTAGTCGCGGCGAATATCTAAGCGCGTTGATTATGTCGAGAGTTCTCGGACTGGATTTCGTGGATTCTGCCGAGATAATCAAATTTACCGCCAAAGGGACGTTTGACTCGGAATACACCAACGATATGGTTGCAAAACGTTTGTCGTTTTACAACGGCGCGGTTATACCCGGATTTTACGGTTCTCTCCCCGACGGAACGATAAAAACGTTCACACGCGGCGGAAGCGATTTTACGGGAGCGATCGTTGCTCGCGCGGTTGAAGCAGACGTTTACGAAAACTGGACGGACGTAGACGGATTTATGACGACGGACCCGAGAATCGTACACGACCCGAAACTTATCGAGTGTCTGAGTTATGACGAACTTCGGGAGTTGTCGTATATGGGAGCGGGCGTACTTCACCCCGAATCCACTTTCCCCTTACAAGAAACGAGAATTCCCATCAATATTAAGAACACGTTTAACCCCGACGCGCCGGGAACGATGATTATTAAAGACACTTCGGCAATATCCGGACACAGGCTTATCACCGGTATAGCCGGGAGAAAAGGGTTTACCACTATATTCATCAAAAAAGCGATGATGAACAACGAAATCGGTTTTTGCCGTAAGGTTTTGTCCGTACTCGAATACTACGGCGTAAATATGGAACATATGCCTACCGGTATCGACACGATGAGTTTGATCGTCGCGGACAACGAAATCGACGGTCAACTTGACGAAATAATAGAACGTATCCGCGGAAAAGTAAACCCCGACTTAATCTACGTTTATCGCAACATATCCTTAATCGCAATAGTCGGACACGGAATGAACAACCAAATGGGTACTGCGGCAAAAGTTTTCTCCGCCTTAGCCAACGCTAACATCAACGTAAAAATGATAGACCAAGGCAGCAGCGAAATCAACATCATAGTCGGCGTAAACTCCGACGATATGAACAGAGCGATCTCGTCGATTTATCACGCATTCTTCTGATACAATAGATATAAACCAAAAACTTTAACGAAGCGGAACGATAGATTCCGCTTTTTTCAATCCCCGAATTGTAATTGTCCTTGCTCTATTCTAATAAAAAAATAACGTGAAAAAAGTGAAAATTCATAAGGAAACACTTATAATCAAAAAATATTCAACGGTTACAACTTGCATTTTTAACGTTATTCCGACAAAAACTCATCGACGGCGGAATTAAATAAATCGCTTTTTTTATTTGCAATAAAGTGGTCGCCTTTTATAAATATCAGTTTTGCGTTCGGAATATTTTTTGCAATGAATTCGGTATGGGATCTTTTTATCATATCGCGCCTGCCTGCGATAACGAGCGTAGGAGCGGTGATTTTTACTAAGTCGTTTTCGTTTATATCGGGCTCGTTTACCATAAGTCCGAGAAGTTCCGCTTTTTGCTTTATCCGTTCGTTTTTATCTGAAAATCGGCAGACAATTTTATATCTGATTTCTATGGGAAACTGCGTAATTCTTCTTACACCGGACGGATTGAGATTTGCGCCGTTTAATACGAGTTTATCCACCTTGTCGATATGCTCGAGCGCAAAAGTAAGAGCAACGTTGCCTCTGTCGGAAAAACCTACGATGCTGACTTTGGGTATCCCTTCTTCCGTTAAAAAGTTATACAAATCGTCGGCAAAGCGTTTTATAGAAAAATCGCCGTCGCCGCGCGGACTCTTTCCGTGTCCGCGCGTATCGATAGCGATTACTTTATATTTCTTTGAAAAATACTCTATTTGTTTTGCAAAATATTCGTGATTTTCACCGTTGCCGTGCAAGAAAACGAGCGGTTTTCCATTTCCTTTTTCCACGTAAAACGGCGAAAAGTTCATTGCTTAGCCCCTTTTCTTTTGAAGTGCGTTTATCAAAATAAACGCTCCGGCAAGTACCACGATTGCTCCTATCATTACGAGGTACATCACCCATATTTCGACCTTATCGCCGAAGAAATAGATATTGCAGTCAACGCTGTCTTTTATTCCTTCGATTACTTCGCTAGGGAAATGCTGCTTCGCCATTTCTCTGTACACGCCGTTAAGCGCGTGGTTTCTTATAAGGCTCGTTCCGTACGTTCCCGGCAAGAGCGAGATAAACTTTTGCAAGCCCGAACCGAACTGAGATATCGGCATATATGCGCCGCAAATAAAGCCGTAGCCTGCGCTTATTACCGTGCCTACTGCGGTAATTTGTCCTTGCGTAGAAAGGAAGTTATTGATAATCGACGAGAAAGCCGTTCCGAAAGTCGTCAGAATAAGCACGTCGAGAATGATAAACATTACGTCGCCGAAAGACAGGAACCAACCGTTAATCTCGATATAGATAAAGCACGCGGCGGTTGCTACGTAAGTAACGATAAGCGTAGTAAGCAGCGTTCCCATAAAGTATGACGCGGCGAGCGTGGCTTTTTTTACGGGAGTAATCAACAAGTCTTTTCTTGCGCCGGTTACTTTATCGTTTGCCATAAGCGTATTCGAGCAAAAAGCGACCGTTACGCAACAAACTGCAAGCAACGACGAGAAAAGTTCTCCGGCAACGGTCCCGTTAATCAGTTCTTTCGATATTTTCACTCCTGCGGGAATAGCGGAAGTGAAACTGTCGCGATAAACGTTAGCCAAAAACGTAGCGTACAAAATCAGCAACAAAAGCGGAGTAATCAGGGACGTAAAAAACATTCCTTTTTCCTTAAAAAATACTTTTATGTTTCTTTTCGTTAATGCAAAAAAAGTTTTCATCGTTAGTTGCCCCCTCCTGCGAGTTTTTTGCCGGTAACCGAAAGGAAAACGTCGTCCATTTTTCCTTTGATTATTTCAAAATCGGTAAATAATTCGGGCAGTTTCAGAATCAAATCACGCGCTTCTTCTGTGTTTTTTACGGCTATTCTGAATCCGCCGTTTACGGGTTCGTAACTTAATCCGAGTTCTTTAACTTTATCTTCGTCGGCGTTGTAGACAGTGATAAAGTCGCCCGTGTATTTGTTTTTCAAATCGAGTGGCGTGCCTTCGGCGGAAATTTTGCCACTGTCCAAAATCACGACGTAGTCCGCGTCGGACGCTTCTTCCATATAATGCGTGGTAAGGAAAACGGTCATTTGCTCGTTTTTACGATAAGATTCGATTACTTCCCACAAAATTTTTCTCGTTTGCGGATCGAGTCCGGTGGTAGGTTCGTCCAAAATCAAAATCTTCGGTTTATGCAAAAGCGCTCTTGCGACGTCGATTCTTCTTCTTTGTCCGCCCGACAATTTTCCGACGGCTCTTCCGATAAATTTCCTAAAATCGAGCAGTTCGGCGAGTTCGTTTATTCTGTCTTTCGCTTGTTTTCCGTAAATTCCGTACAAAGCGGCGCGCGACGTAAGGTTATCCTTTACCGAAAGCGACGAGTCGAGTACCGAGTTTTGGAAAACGACGCCGAGTTCTTTCGTAACGTCTTCCATATCCGTTTCGATATTTTTTCCGTCAATGATCACCGTTCCGGCGTCCTTTTTCAGACTGCCGCAAATTATGGAAATCGTAGTGCTTTTACCTGCGCCGTTTACCCCCAAAAAGGCAAACAGTTCGCCTTTTTCTACATGAAACGACAAATTGTTAACAGCGTGGACGTCGTTAAACTTTTTATCCAGCCCCGTAATGTCGATAATGTGTTCCATTCCCTCTCCTAAGTTATTTTTTTAAGGCGACTTTATTAAGTCAAAAACATTATATTTATAATAAAATACTATGTCAATACAAAAATAAAAAAATGTC
>CAJLYQ010000018.1 GCA_905210905.1 uncultured Christensenella sp.
GTTCCCCCCAAGGGGAAGCCTTTTCTTGTGGTAACGGTAATTAACTTTGTCGTGTGGCAAAACTATAAATTGTAATACAATCATTGCGATATAGGGATGCAACGTCCCACGTTGCCGCTTGGCGTTGTCGTTGCTTGACTTATTTACTATATTTATAGTAAAATGTTTTTTGGAATAAAAAAATACGAAAGAAGATTTCGGAGGTAGGATTTGTATAAGTATGAATTAAAAACCGAGCGTAAAGGTTTTTTCGATATAACCGAGCAGGTTAGATCGGCGATAAAGGAAAGCGGAGTGAAAGAAGGCATTTGCGTTGTGTATTGTCCGCACACCACGGCAGGCATTACGATTAACGAGAATGCGGACGAGTGGGTTGCGCACGACGTTAATTTTGCGTTTGACAGAATTTTCCCGCGTTTTCCCGAATTCCGTCACGACGAAGGGAACAGTGACGGACACGTTAAGTCCAGCGTTATGGGAGCAAGCGAAACGCTCATCATCGAAAACGGCGAACCGTTGCTCGGAGTTTGGCAAAACGTTTACTTTACCGAGTTCGATCCGCCGAGAAATCGCAATTTTTACGTTAAAATAATCAAAGGCTAGGAGATTAAAAATGCTTGTTGACGAAAGAATGGTTAAACTCGCAAAAGGGCTTGTGAACTACTCGTGCGTTCTGAAAAAAGGCGAGAAGGTTCTTATCGAGGCGTGGGGAGTTCCGATTGAAATGATTAACGTGCTTATCCGCGAAGTTTACGCCGTGGGCGCGTATCCGTTCGTCGAATATTCGGAAAACAGAATCAAGCGCGAACTTCTTATGGGCGCGTCCGACGAAATGCTCGCCGCTTGGGCGAAGTACGATTCTTACCGTATGGACGATATGGACGCTTATATAGGACTACGCGGCGGAAACAACAGTCTGGAAACGTGCGACGTTCCCGGTGACAAAATGGACGCGTTTACCCGTATCTATCAACACCCGGTTCACCACGAACGCAGAGTTTGCAAAACGAAATGGGTTATACTGCGTTGGCCAACGGAAGGAATGAGCCAACTTGCGAAAATGAGCACCGAAGCGTTTGAAAATATGTACTTTAACGTTTGCACGCTCGACTACGCGAAAATGAACAAAGCGATGGACGCTATGGCGGAATATATGGCGAAAACGGACAAAGTTCGTATCGTTTCTCCCGACACCGACCTTACGTTCAGCATAAAAGGTATCGGCTCGCAAAAATGCAGCGGCGAGATGAATATTCCCGACGGCGAGATTTACACCGCACCCGTAAAAAACAGCGTAAACGGCGTGATTCACTACAATACGCCGAGCATAGAAAACGGTATCGAATTCAAAGACGTCCGACTTGTTTTTAAGGACGGAAAAATAATCGAAGCGACGGCAAACGACACCGCCGCGGCAAATAAGATTTTCGACACGGACGAAGGCGCGCGTTACGTAGGAGAGTTCTCTTTCGGGCTTAACCCCTACATTCACAACGCAATCGGCGATATACTGTTCGACGAGAAAATCTGCGGTTCTATCCACTTCACGCCGGGGTGCTGCTACGACGACTGCGACAACGGCAACGTGAGTGCGGTCCACTGGGATCTCGTGCTTGTCCAGACGCCTGCTTACGGCGGCGGCGAAATTTACTTCGACGACGTACTTATCAGGAAAGACGGGCGGTTTGTGGTACCCGAACTTGAATGTTTAAACCCCGAAAACCTTATTTAGAGTTTTATTATCTTTACCGTTCGAACGGCGACGACGCATTCGGACGGTAAATCTTTATTAAGAAAAAGCACTCGGAGGGCGTATGAAAAAGAAAGATAACGGAGAGATAAAAATCCGTAAACCGTCGTTTTTTATTTACACGATACCGGCTTATATCGTGAAGTTTATCGCTAAAATAAAATGGCGAATGAAGACGGACGGCAGTGTGCTTAAAGGCGTCAAAGGACCGATTCTTGCGGTTGCGGCGCACGCAAGCACGCTTGACATCGTGCCGGTAGTCTGCACGCTTTTGCCCCGTAGGTTTAATATGGTAGCGGCAAAAGACTTGTTTACCTGGAAACAGTTAAAGCCCTTTATAAATCGTTTCGGCGCAATTCCGATGAATCAGTGCGCTATGGATCTTGCCAGCATAAAAATGATTAAAGCGGCGGCGGACCAGGGAAGGAACATTGCGCTTTTCCCCGAAGGCAGAAGCAGTCTTGACGGCAGACAATCGTACTATCTCAATCCGTCTATAGGCAAACTCGTCAAATTCCTCGAATGTACGGTTGCGGTAGTGGAAACGCACGGCGTTTACGCGACGAAACCCCGTTACGTTAAAGGTTTCCGCAAAGGAAGAATTGAAGCGAAAGCGCGCGTGCTTATTACCAAAGAGGAAATAAAAACGTTAAAACCTGCGGAAATTTACGAGCGCATACGCGACAGTCTTGTGTTTAACGACAACGTTTGGCAGCAAGAAAACCACGTTGAGTTTAAGGCGAAAGAACTTGCGAGCAATCTTAATTACATTCTTTATAAATGTCCGAAATGCGGAGCGGAGTACGAAACCGAGGCGAGCGGTGACAAACTCAGATGCCGTGCTTGCGGAAATACCGTAACGTACACGCCCGACGGCCATCTCGTCGCGGAAGGTGACGGCGTGAGCATAGACAGGATCGACCTTTGGATGGATTACGAACGCGAGAGCGTGCGCGAAGAAATCGAAAAAGACGAAGAATTCCGTATTGCGAAACCGGTAATTATGTATAAACGCAACGACGAAGTGCATAAATACGTTAAGGAAGGCGAAGGGGAGTTTTTCATAACGAAAGACGCGATAGGGTATCTCGGCACGAGAAACGGCGCGGAGTGGAGAACGGAACTTCCCATAGCGAATATGCCGGCGATCGTCACGAAAAATTCCGAAGGGATCGACCTTATTCTCGACAACAAAACGTACAGATTCGAGTTCGTCGAAAAGAAATACTCGACCAAATTCGGCATCGTCGTGGAAGTTATGTTCGCAAAACGTCACGGAATACCGCTTACCGAAAAGGATAGGATGTTAAAATGAACTTTTTTCTGAAAAAAAGACTGCACAACGCCGGTAAACCCAAAGGTTTTTGGGGAGCGGTTACGCTCGGCAATATGAATAAAGAACACGCTCTCTTAACCGACGGCGGACTGTCGAAAATCGACGTTAAACCCGACGCCGTTTGTTTGGATATCGGTTGCGGCGGCGGCAGAACTTTGTCCAAACTCTCTGCGCTTGCGCCCAAAGGCAAAATCTACGGCATAGACATAAGCCGCACTTCCGTCCGTTGCGCCAAAAACTACAATATTAAGGACGTAACGAGCGAAAAAATGCAAGTAAGAGTGGGCGACGTGGCGTTTTTGCCGTATCCGTCCGGGAAATTCGACGTCGTGACCGCCGTGGAAACGTTCTATTTTTGGAAAGATAAACAAATCGCCGTGGAAAACGTCTACAACGTGCTGAAAAAAGGCGGCGAATTCATCGTTATGCTCGACGCGTACGAAGACGGAAGCGGCGATATGGACTACGTAAAAAACGAAATAAAGTACGAACTCAACACACCCGACGAGATGAGAACTCTCTTCGACAAAGCAGGGTTTTCTTCGGTAAAAATCGTCGTTGAAGGGAAAAAACTCTACGCAATCGGCAAAAAATAATCTTCGCCGAATATGCGGAAAAACGATAACGCTAAGAATCGGAAATAAAAGAAAAACGCGATCGCTCGCGTTTTTTTCGTGCCTTTTTCGTCGAAAATCAAATTATCCAGCGTATCTCTTCGGGGTTATCGATATGGAGTTCTCCCCATTTTCCGTTCTTCTTGACCCGACATTCGCCGCCGATTACCGGCGTGCCCGCGTCGAACTTGAAATCGATGACCACGTTGTTTTCTTTGTCGATATAACCGCAGTTTTCGCCTTTGTATACGCACGCTAGTCCTTCGCTGAACGAAGTCGCGCAGTCGTAAACGAGAGGAATGACTTCTTCGCCCTGACGGTTAATAAATCCGAACTTTTCGTCCTTTTGCACGCAACAAAGTTCTTCTTTGAAAGAGAAAACTTCGTCGTACACGGCAGGAACCGCCATATCCTTGGAATTCCTGTCACGGAACCCCCACAGTCCGTTTTTATTGATTTTGACGTACTTGTCGCTCTCTTCTTTGATTACGACTTTGACGGGTTTCGGCGGACGGGCAAGGAGCGTTTGCATTACGTAAGGCGCTTCCTTTTCCGGTTTTTTCTTGTCTTGCCGCTGCGGTTGGTTGGGCGTCTTTTGCCTGTCCTGCGGCTTGTTTTGTTGGTTTTTAGGCTGATTTTGCTGCGGACGAATTTGAGCAACCGGTTGCTTGCGACCGGGTGCGTCTTTATCTTTGGGCTTCGCCGTATTTACGGGTTGATTACGACGCTCGCCGTCGGGGGCGGGTTGGGCGGGGTCCGCATTGACTTCTTTGACGGGCAACGGCTTTAAGAAAAGGTTTCTCTTTTTAACCGCGGCTTTGACGTCAAGCAGATTTTTTTTGTTGAATTTGCAAATTTTGTAAAAGTCCGTATCGCAACGTTTTACCACGTCGCCGATAGTGGTTACTTTCGCGCCGACGAGTAATGCGGCGGTTTCTTCGCGTAAAGAAAGGTTTTCTATCGGTTCGGCAAGAACTTCGTCCGGGAAGGGCGGTTTGTATGAGTCTTGCTTAGGTTTTCTGTTGTGAAAACGACGTTTGTCTGCCATTATTATTTACTCCGTACCCCGAAAAATGGGGAAATCGGGGATAAACCTCGATTTCCTTCGTTTTTTCGGTTTGTTATTTTAATATCTCGGGCAATTATTTTTCCCACGGGAAAACGTATTGCGTAAGTCCGAGTTCGTCACGAACGTTGCTCATTTCTTTCTGAACCGCTTCGTTGATCGGAACGCCGCTGTCTTTTCTCTGTTGCCAGATAAGATATTCTTTTTCGCCTGCGGTGTAGATGTGTTCGCAACCGGGAGCCTTTCTCGAAGCGCGGATAGAACGGAGAATGTCGCCGGTCTTTTTGCGGCAGAGTTCTTCGCCGAGGAAGTGGTCGGTGTCGATAGCGATGAAGAAGTGTCCGAGATGGTAAGGAACTTTGTTTCCGTTTTCGTCGGTACCGTTAAGGTCTTTACCGTAGTTACCGTCCTGAAGAACGGCGCTGAGAAGTTCTACGATCATAGCATAGCCGTAACCCTTGTATCCGCCGAGCGCTTCGCCGATACCGCCGAGGGTGGTAAGAGCCGCCGTGCCTTGACGAATCTTTTTCAAAGCAACGCCTGCGTCGCCTTCAACGGGGTTACCGTCGATGTCAACGATCGTGCCGGGATGAACGGGTTCGTTAATTCTCGCATAGTATTCGATTTTACCGTTTTGCGTAATGGAAGTAGCGCAGTCGATAAGGAAATCGAATTCTTCGTCCGAAGGAATTCCGACGGTAAGGGGGTTGGTTCCGAACATACCTTCCGTTCCGAAAGTAGGAGCGACGGAAGGACGAGCGTTGGTACCCGTCATACCGATGCAGCCTTGTTTGCAAGCCATCGTCGGATAGTATCCGGCAATACCGTAGTGGCAGGAATTACGAACTACGACCATACCCATACCGTATTCTTTAGCCTTTTTGATGGCAAGGCTCATCGCTTTGTAACCGATAACCTGTCCCATTCCGTCGTGTCCGTCTACGACTGCGGTCGTGGGGGTTTCTTTAACGATTTCAAAGTTCGTTACGGGGTTTTGGATACCCGCTTTGATTCTGTCTATATAGATAGGTTTGAAACGGTTGCAACCGTGGCTTTCGATACCGCGGCGATCGCTTTCCAAAAGAACGTCCGCGCAGATAGCGGCGTCTTCACGGGGAACGCCGACTCCGACGAATGCGTCGGTAACGAAATCGTTTGCCGTTTTCCAGTCAAGTATCATTTTAGGCATAATAAAAATCTCCTTGTATAAAAATTTCGCTTTGTGTTTTTGCGTTTTTCACGCTATCAAAATAATACCAAATTTTACCGCGTTTTGTCAAGTTTATATAATATAAAAGTTGTTTACTCGTCTTTTTGCGCGTTTTGCGTTTCTTCGACGCTTTCGCTTGCTTTTTCTGCGGTTTTTTCTTCTTTTTGGGTTTCTTCGACGGGAGAAACGTTCTCGGTTTCATTGCTTTCGGACGAATTTTTAACTTCGAAACTCTCCTTAACGGACGCTTCTTTTTTACGCTTTTTTATGGTTTTCAAATGCTCGTAAACCGCTCCCCAGACAGCCATCGCAATGAGAATTCCACCCGCCGCGTAAAGAAGTATGCGGTCGGTGTCCGTCAAAGGATTGTTCATACCGTTGGACGCGTAAAGAACGATATCTTCGGTGACCGTGAGCGGAAAAGCGACGCGTTTCGCTTCGTCGAAACGCCATTCCACCGCCGTTTTCGGCAGCATATCTTCGGTGAGAACCGGATCGTCCACCGATACGTATGTCGTATATTTCGCCGCCCCGTCGTCGAACGTGACGGAATAATGCGTGCGAACTTTATTTGCGTACAAAACCACTTCTTCAAGAAGAACAGAATTAAACTTTTTCGTTTTCGCCTCGTCCGTAGAAACGTTGGTTAATGCGTGAGTTTGGGTGTCGAAAGCCGAAGAAACGGTGCTCCCGTAGTGGCAATATTTCGTTTCGCCGTTAAGCGTGACTTTCACGAGAAGATCGAGAAGGGGATAGCAGGAAAAATCTTCGGACGCATACGAAGGAACGTTGGCGTAAGTAAGGAAAGTATTGTCGGTAAAGAAGGTGTTTTGTAAAACCGTTGCGCCGTGGACAGTGGACGGGACGGTGACTTTTTCGCCGACTTTATAGGTTATCGTTTCTTTATCGTCTTCGCCGTAACCGTAGCGGTAGGAGTAAGAAACGGTCTTGTCTGTGTCTGTTAAACTAACGACTATTCTTATATTTTTTTCTACGGTAAAAGGCAAAACGACCGTTTCGCCCGTGTCTTCGTAAACGAATACGAGGCTTTTTCCTTTCAGATCGGTTTCCGGTGCCAAAACTGCAAAATCCGCATAAGAAAGCAGAGCGGAAACTTCAGTGTTTTTTTGAACCGAAGCGGAAAAAATATCATTTCCGTTATAAACGAAAGTAAGAGAAAATTCATCATCCGCAAAAGCGAATTCCGCCGTCGGAATAAAAACCACCGCAATCACAACCGCCGTCAAAAGTATACCCAAAGATATTTTTGCTTTTTTTGTCATTTCCTAAACCATCTTAACGCTTTATATATTTTCTTACTAGTATATACCCTTATCCATAATTTTGCAAGCAACGGCAACGCAGGACGTTGGCAACGCCGAGCGTTGCATCTCATTACGCAATGAGTGTGGTACACTTATAAGTTTGTCGCACGACAAAGGGTGACTGCTTTCAACACAAGTAAAGGCTTCCCCTTGGGGGGAACGCTGTCACGTCAGTGACTGATGAGGGGCGACGTGGGACGTTGCATCCCTATATCGCAATAAGTATATTGTTTATAAAAGTTTGTCGCACGACAAAGGGTGAATGTTTTAATATTAAGAAAGGCTTTCCCTTGGGGGAAGGCTTTTCGTTACGGTCGGCTACATTTGCGCCAGCGGATAATCCACGTTTATCACGCAGTTATATTTAGGATTAAGCGCGCAGACTTTGTCGGTTATGATTTTTACGATTTCTTTTTCGTTTTTCATCGAATCGAACGTCAGTACCAAGTCGAAAATTACGTTCGTGTGCGTCGAGCCTTCGTTCATTCTGAAGTCGTGTATGGAATACTCCGGATTAACGCTTTTTACTATGTTTTTTACGGCGGTTTTCAGCAATATTACTTTCGGATCGTCGGTTATTACCGGGTCCATATGAATGACTGCGATGCAGTTGAATTTTTTTCCAAGGTCGTGTTCGAGATTGTCGATACAGTCGTGCGCTTCCATTACGTCTTCTTTTGCGTCCACTTCGGCGTGCAGGGAAATCATCGTTCTTCCCACGCCGTAACTATGCACGACGATGTCGTGAACTCCGCGGACGAGCGGATAGTTTTTTGTAAACGCGATTATTTCTTTTACGAAGTTCGGATCGGGTGCCGTTCCCAAAAGCAGATTGACGATTTCCAGCGTGCTTTTGACGCCCGAAAAGATAATAAACGCCGAAACGAGTAATCCGACGTACGCGTCGAGCGAAAGACCGGTAAAGTAACAAACCAGCGCGCAAATCAGTACCGCCGTCGTGCTTACCGCGTCGGATACGCTGTCCGCTCCGGTCGCTTTCAACGCCGCCGAAGAAAGTTTCTTTCCGTAAATATAGTTATATCCTGCCATATAAAGTTTAACCGCGACGGAAACGCCGAGAATTATCAGCGTGACGAGATCGAAAGTTATTTCCGGGGGAGTAATCAGCGATTTAACCGAACTTATGGCGAGTTCCGCGCCGACCAGAATAATAGCCACGGCAACTATCAGACCGCCGATGTATTCCGCTCTGCCGTGACCGAACGGGTGCTCTTTGTCGACGGGTTTTGCCGATATGCGGAAACCGAGAAGAGTTATCGTACTGCTCCCTGCGTCGGAAACGTTGTTTACGCCGTCCGCAAGAACGGACACCGACCCGGTGATAAGTCCCATCGTGATTTTTGCCGCCGAAAGCAAAAGATTAAGCACGATTCCCACCGCTCCGCAAAGAACGCCGTAGTTCCGCCGTACCGTCGGATCGCCGACGTTTTCACGGTTCTTTATAAACAATTTCGAAAGTAATTTTATCATTTTTCTTTATCCCTTTTATTCTATCGATCGAGAAATCGCAGCGTTCCCGAAAAAACTGTTTTTTCTCCGTGTGCCGTATCGATCGCAAGATATCCTTCGTCCGTAATATACGCCGCGGTTCCTTCCGTTTGTTCTTCTCCGCGCGTTACTTCCACTTTTTTCCCGATAACGACGGAATTTTTGCGGTATAATTCGAGCGTTTTTTCTCCGTCGGAATTTAAGTAAGCAAAAACGTATTTTCGGATCAACTTAGCAAGCCGCACTTTTTTTTGGGCGGAAACGCTTCTATTTAAGACCGTTCCCGCAATCGTAAGGTCGGGCGGAAAACCGTTTTTCGGCGGAGAAACGTTTATCCCTACGCCGATTATTCCGTACGAATTATGGTTTTCACAAAGTATTCCGCACACCTTTTTCTCGTCCTTATACAAGTCGTTTACCCACTTGATTCCGAGAGAAACGCCGAAAACCCGTTTCACCGCTTTATACACGGCTACCGCCGCGGCAGGCGTAACGAGCGACGACGGAAGAGCGTGTTTTCCCTTAACGACGAAAGAAACGTACAATCCGCCGACGGGGGAAACGAACGAACGCCCCGAAGTGCCTTTTCCGTTCGTCTGACAAAACGCCGCTACGGCGTCGCCGTCGGCAAAATCGGCTGCGTTGCGTTTGACGTACTCGTTCGTGCTGTCGGTTTCGTTAAGAATGACGATTTTCATTTACGACTATTATAAATTTTTTTGTTGGGATAAGCAATAGTTTTCGTCGGTTGCAAGGAAAAATCGAGCCGATTTGCTCCGAAGTTTTGACAAACTTCCGCCAAAAAACGCCGAAAATGCGCGTTAGTATCGGTTAGTATATGCGGCGGAGGAGGGAAAACCGATGGAAAGCGAACGCGAGATTATCGCAAACGTCCGAAAAATCGAGCGACTTCTGGTTTCTCGAGAAAAGTGCGACGCGTTGTCACGGTACAACACCGGAGAAAAAGTTCATCTCAAACAAATGGCGTTTCATAAATGTCAGAAACGCAATCGGTGGGTGTTCGGCGGCAACCGCAGCGGTAAAACGGAATGCGGAGCGGTGGAAACCGTTTGGCTTGCGAGAGGGATACACCCGTACCGGCAGAACAGGGAAAACGTTTTCGGGTGGGTCGTAAGCGTCAGTTACGAAGTTCAACGCGACGTTGCGCAAAGCAAAATCCTGCATTATCTCAACCCCGAGTGGATAGAAGACGTCGTTATGCACACGGGAACGAAAGGCAATCCGTCGGTCGGAATCATCGATACGATAGTCGTAAGAAACGTTTTCGGCGGTTTATCGAAAATAGGGTTCAAATCCGCCGATCAGGGCAGGGAAAAGTTTCAGGGCGCAAGCCTGGACTTCGTATGGTTCGACGAAGAACCTCCTCAGGATATATACGAGGAGTGCCGAATGCGCGTCCTGGACAAGAAAGGCGACTTGTTCGGGACGATGACTCCGCTCAAAGGTTTAACCTGGGTATACGACGAGATCTACCTTAACAAACGGCAGTCGAAAGAGATTTTTTACGTCAAGATGGAGTGGGGCGACAACCCGTTTCTCGACCCGGAAGAAGTGGAAGAAATGACGAAAAGCCTTTCTCCGGACGCTCTCGACAGCCGTCGTTACGGCAACTTCCGTTCCTGCGGCGGACTCGTGTACCCGGAGTTCGACCCGAACGTCCACGTTATAGAACCCTTCGACGTGCCGACGGAGTGGCAGGACACGATAAGTATCGACCCGGGACTAAGGAATCCGCTGAGCGCGCATTTTTATTGCCGCGACGGCGACGGAAACGTTTACGTCGTAGGGGAACACTACGAAGCCGGCAAAGACATCGATCACCACGCCGCAAAAATCAAAGAAACGGCGGACAGACTGGGGTGGCACAGAACACCCGAAGGGTATCTTGAAACTCTGATGGACAGCGCGGCGACGCAACGGACGCTCAGTTCGGTAAAGAGCGTGGCAGAACTGTTTTACGAACGCGGAATAAAGGCGGACTGTCGGGTAAACAAGGATATGTTCAGCGGAATAAGTACGGTAAAATCGTTGTTCGCGTCCCGCCCGGCAAGGATTTTTATCTTCGCCGACTGCGTGAATATGATACGCGAAATCAAAGGCTATTACTGGGGAAACAACGACCTTCCCGTTAAGCGCGACGATCACGCGATGGACGAACTAAGGTACTACGTTATGAACAAAACCCGACTTAACCCGGCGAAAAGAGAAGATAACGAAATCGAGAAAAACTATAAAAAACTCGTTAGTCGCGTAAAGCGCGGAAATTAGAAAAAAGGTGAGATTATGTTGGACGTACTTTACAAGAAAGCGCGCGGGTACGACGTGGAAGAAATAAACCGCGAATACGTCGTTGACGAAGACGGAAACAAGAAACTCGTCAAGGAAAAAACCACGGTAAAACACGTTCCGCCCGACCTAAGCGCATTAAAAGCATATATGGAACTTAAGGATACCGAACTATCGAAAATGAGTAACGATGAACTGATAAAAGAGAAAGAGCGGTTAATCGGCGAATTAAAGAAAACGACAAGGAGAGAAAGTAAAAAATGAGCGAAAAAAAGAAACTCGACGAAAGGGTTGTTTTCGTCAAAGAAGACTTTGAAAAACGAGCGGAAGAAAGGAAAGAACTCGAACGCGGTTGGTTGATAAACATCAATTATTACCGCGGAAATCAATATGCGGAAGTACTGCCCACGGGTGCGATTTCTTCGGTAAGCAAGCGTTTTCCGTGGCAACTTACTTCGGTGTTTAACCACATCGCGCCGATGATAGAGGCAAGACTCGCCAGGTTTAACCGTATGAGTACGGACGTAACTTGTCTACCGGCGTCTTCATCTTCCGAGGACGAAAAAGCGGCAAGGTTTGCCACCAAACTTTTAAGGACGGTCAAGGAAGACAACGACTTCCGTTCCCTTGCCGGAGAGGCGGCGTTCTGGGCGGAGATTTGCGGCACGGCGTTTTATAAAATCGGTTGGGACAAGCGTAAAGGCAGAGTTATTTCTTCCGACGGGCTAAGGGAAGGGGACGCGTATATAGAAGTTTGTCCGCCGCAGGAGATTTATCCCGACAGTCTGAACGCGAAAAACGTGTCCGATTGCAGGAGCGTTATTCACGCCAAAGCGTACCCGGTGAGCGTAGTGGAAGAGAACTGGGGAATTAAAATCGACGAAACCGAGCGCAAGGCGAGCGTTATGTACTCGACGGACAAGTCGGGCGGCGTGACGTGCAAAGAAAAGGACGGATACGTTACGGTAATCGAGCGTTATTCCGTGCCGGATACCGAATATCCGCAAGGAAGGCTGTTAATCGTAGCCGGGGATAAGGTGTTATACGACGGGATTTTGCCGTACGTTACCGAACCGGACGGAAGCAGGGGATTGCCTTTCGTAAGGCAGGTAGCCATACCGTCGCCGTCGTCGTTTTTCGGAATAAGTCTGGTCGAGCGTATGATACCCGTTCAGCGAGCGTACAACGCGGTAAAAAACCGCAAGCACGAGTTTTTTAACCGTATGACGGCAGGGGTGCTGGTTGCGGAAGACGGCAGTATCGACCTTGACGATCTGGACGACGAAGGGATTGCGCCGGGCAAGGTTATCGTGTACAGGCAGGGGTGCGAAAAGCCGCAGATGCTCACGTTCGGCTCGGTGCCGTCGGAGTTCGGCGAAGAAGAAGACAGACTGCTCAAAGAGTTCGTCACCATCGGGGGAATAACCGATTTTATCGTGACCGGGGCGTTCGGCGGAGCGGATTACAGCGGCGCCGCGCTTAACGTCATCAACGAACAAAGCAACGCAAGGCTGTGCGTTACCACCGAAAGCATACGCAGCGCGCAAAAAGCGGTTGCGGCTAAGATTTTGCGCGTTTACCGCGAATACGCCACCGACGAGAAACTTGCGGCGATCGAAAATGCAAGCGGCGGCGAAAAGGAAACGTTTAGAAACAGCGAAATATCCGCCGACAATATAGTTTTCGACGTGGACGACGGACAAGTGAACACGATCGGCGACAAGCGCGGACTTGCGAAAGAGATATACGAAATGAACCTTCTGACGAGCGAGAACGGAGAACTGACTGCGGAAAGCAAGCGTAAACTTCTCGGACTGCTCGGTTGCGAAGGGTTCGCTCAATAACGAACAGCCGTAAATACGGTTAATAAAAACGGTTTACAAACTCGCCGAAAAAAGAGCGCAAGGAATGCGAAAGCGACGCACGTCGCAAAATAAGGGCGAGAAAATAATAGAAAAGGCTTAAAAGGAGAGAAAAATGGAACAGGAACAAAACTTAGTAAATCCCGTCGGGAGCGAAACGGACGGCAAGGTTGAAGAGAATTCCTACGGGAAATTTTCCGACGCGAACGAACTTTACAAGGCGTACGTTGCTTTGGAGAGCGAGTTTACGAGAAGAAGTCAAAAACTCAAAGAGTACGAAAAATCTTTCGGAGAGATAGGAAAAAGCAGCGAGGAGCGAAAACAGGAATTGACGCGTAAATTCAACGTCGCTCCCGACATAGTCGAAGAGGCGGCGCGCAGGGCGAGTGCGGAGACGAACGGAAGAATAGAAACGTCGCTTATAGGCGTACTCAACGAAAAAATGCTTACTCCCGAACAAATGGCTTCGGATTCTACGGTTATCGACAAGGTTTTAAGCGACAAAAAAAACAGGGAAGCGGTTATCAACGAATACATCGAAAAAATACGCGGTGTGGACGTGCCGATAAGTTCGCTCGGCGGCGGAGAAAGTCCCGCATTACCGCCGTACAGACCCACCACGGTCAAAGAAGCGGGAGAAATCGCAAAAGCGATAATAAAACAACTTTAACGATTGCGGGCGGTCCGGTCGGGCAAAACGGTTGAACCGTCTGAAAAAACGAAAAAAAGGAGAAAGAAAAAATGATTGACTTATCTAATATGGACAAAGTAATTCGTTCGGTTTATCTGGACGTAGTAACCACTTGTCTGAACGAAAAAACCAGTCCGTTTTACAAAAAAATCGACAAATCGAGCGTAAACATAGTCGGCAAAGAAGTAGTCGCGCCCGTTCGTTTCGGCATAAACGGCGGAGTTGCGTGCGCTGCGGAAACCGCGGCGGTTCCCCCGTCGGGAACGCCTTCTCTCATCAACTTCCGCGCTCCGCTCGTCAATATCTACGGCAATCTCGAAATCACCGACAAACTGTTCAGAGCGAGCGAAGTCGGCGCAGGCGGCGCGGTAGACGTGCTTAACTACGAAATCGACAGTTTGCTCGATTCCGCTAAGTTCAACCTTCGCAGAATGCTTTTTCAGAACGGCGACGGTACCCTTTGCAAGATGAGCGCGGCGGGCGACGGCAAGCAACTCGTCAGCGTAGACAACACCCGTAACGTCGTCGAAGGAATGATCGTAGATTTCGTTTCTTCCGGCTCGGTCGTACTTACCGCCAAAGTCACGCTGGTAGACAAAACCAACAGTCAGATCAAAGTGGACAAAACGGTAGCGAGCACCGTAGCGAAAGACACGATCATCACTCTTACCGGAAGTTACAAATGCGAACTCAACGGTATACCTTACATCTTCAACGGCGGCGGCAGCAACCTTTACGGAAATAGCCGTTCCATCGTAGGATTCGCCCTTCCGTCCGAATACACGGAAAGCGCGGTAAACGCAAGCACGTTGCAGAGCGTAATCGACCATATGGAAGAAAACGGCGGCGAGCAGCCCGATATGATAGTGGGTTCTTACGCAATGAGAAGAAAATATCTCGACGCGATGAACACCGCTCGTCTTAACGTGGAAACCGTCGTCGAAGACGGGTTCAAAGCGCCTGCCTACAACGGCATTCCGATTTACGCCGAACCCTTTATCGCGGATAACGAAATGTTCTTCCTTAACACCAAAGACTTTATGCTCGCGCAACTTGCCGACTGGTCCTGGGTGGAAGGAAGCACGCACGAAATTCTGCGTCCGATTTACGGCAAAGCGGCGTATGCGGCTACGCTCGTAAAATACTGCAACCTTTTGTGCCGCAGACCCAAAACGCAGGCAAAACTTACTTATTCGGCAGAATAAAAAAACAAACGGAGAGGCGAATGAAAGTTAAGATTACTCACGACTTGTTCGATATAGCGACGAGAATAAAAGAACTCGACGAGCGATACGAAATTTACTTCGATACGGACGCGCAAAAATACTATATATACGCGTTAGGGGTACGGCAATTAACGTTACCGTATGACAAACTCGACGTAAGGACTTTGGACTACGTTTACGAAACGAGAGTGGAAAACGCGGAAAAAATCCTTAAAGAAATAGACGAATACAATTATAGAAGCGAACGGGAATCGGTAAAGAAAGCGCACGACGAGTTTGAAAACGAGTGTTCGAGACGCCTTCGCCTTTCCTGAAAAAGGAGGGAAAAATGACGATTAAAGAAGTGGCGAAAGAGGCAGCCGCAATGGTTGGAGTAAACGTGGATTTTACTCAAACGGGCGACGAACAAACGACGTTTGAAAAATGCGTAACAGATACCGTCGCCCGAATATCCGACGAGTTTAGCGACCTGAAAACGACGGAAGAAATCGATTGCGACGACGGTAAAATTCCTTACGACGCGTTTACGAAAAAGGTTAAACGCATAATAAAGGCGGTTAAAAACGGAAAGAAAATTCCGTTTTGCGAAGAGCCGTATTGCGTAAAAGTTAAAGAAAACGGAACGCTGACGATTACTTACGCTTATCACGCCGAGGCGAGTTCTCTTTCCGATAAAGTCCCCCTTCCGCCCGTGTTTTCCCTTAACGCCCTTGCCGCGGGAACTGCCGGAGAGTACTGTTTCCGCAAAGGGTATTACAAAGAAGCGGAAGTCTTCGACGGGCGGTTCGCTAAGGCGATAGAAAGGTTTCTGCGCGGCGTAAAAAGCGTTACGATAAAGGCGGTGGACGAATGAAAAACTTATCGATAAGGGATTATCCCGAAGTGAAAAAGTCCGTATACAAAGTAGGGCATTTTGCGGGAATCGCCGGCAACGTCAATCCGGACGAACTTAACTTAGGGTACACCGCATACGCCTGCAACGCAAGGCTCGGCAGCGGCAGTTTGTTTCGGGCTCAGGGAGTGGACGTAGCGAGATTCAACGGCGTTCTGCTCCCGTCGGGGGTGACGGTCGGCAGTACGATAAGTAAGGCGATCGTGTACAAACGCCGCAACGCGTCGACCGGGACGGAAGAAAACAGGCTTGTTATCAATACGACCGGCGGCGGAGTTTATGAAGCGAAAATAGGCGTCGACACGTCGTTTACGAAAATAAACGTGCCGTCGGTCAGCGTCGAGATGCTTAATTTCAACGACGGTACGGGAGATCTGCTCGTTTGTTACGGCGCGGACGGCAACGTTTCTTCCTACGACGGCACGACGATAAAAACGGCTACCGGACCGAAACTTACGGGGTTGACCGTTTATAACGGCAGGGTTTTCGGTGCGGAAAAGGGTTCGAACAAACTGCGTTGCAGCGAAAAGAACAATCCGCTCGGTTGGGCGAGCGAGTCCAAAGGCGCGTTTTCCGTAACTTTCCCGGACGAAGGGGGAGAGATAAAACGAGCCGTTCCCTGCGGAGAGAATCTGTACGTTTTCCGCGACTACGCCGTTTACAAACTGACAGGTTACACGGACAGAAACGAATACGCGCTTACCAAAATATTTTATTCGCAGAATCCTATTTATCCCGACACGGTCGGGGTGAACGGCGAGAAAGTTTATTTCCTTGCCGAAGACGGATTTTTCGAAATAAAAAACGGTTCGGTCGGCAGAACGTGGAGAGACGAAGGGTTGCTGATCGAAGACAAAACCTACGCTTCGGGAACGTGTTATAACGGAACGTATTACGTCGCGGCGAAACTGTACACCGACGGAACGGGCGACGTTGGGGACGAAACGCATTGCGTGAAAAACAACGGAATAGTGGGTATCGAGGCGGACACCGGGGCGGTCACCGCAATACGCGGAGCGGACGTAAAAAGTTTTCTTCCGTGTTTTATAGACGGTAAAAGTTATCTGTTTTTGGTCAACTCGGCAGGGTATCGCGGAATGAACCTTTCTATGTTTACCCCGGACGGAAAAATTTACGGAACCGTTCCGCAACTGCGTTGGTACAGCCCTACGATAACGCTCGGCAGACGCGGCGAAGACAAAACGATAAGACGGATAAACGTTCTTGCCAGGACGGATATGACGCTCGGCGTCGCAAGCGAAAGCGGAGTGAAAACTTTTGCCCTTACCGGCAGTCTGAAAACGCAAAGCGTGGCGGTAAATCTCAGATGCGAACGGGCGGGTATAACCGTCGTTTCTTCCTCGCCCGATTTTGCGCTCGACGGGTTCGAGGTGGAGTACGAAACCACGGAAAGGAGAAGTTATGGAGCAAATTGAAAATAAACTCAACGAAATAATAAGAAGGATATTGATTCTGACCGAGAAAGTGGACGAACTCGGTTCGGGGTCGTAGCGGAGGAAAGATGTGGGAAAAAATTTTACAAATGGCGGCGGAGTCGGGCGTGTGGGCGGTAATGTTCGTCGTGTTGTTTTATAAACAGATGAAAGAGAGTAAACAACGCGAAGACAAGTACCAGTCCACCATAGACGCGCTCGCCGAAAAACTTAAAGCGATAGCGGAAATCCGCAACGATATTGCGGACATAAAAAACGCCGTTCTTACAGGTAAAACCGACGGCTTAAAGCAGGAAGAATCTACCGAAAAGAAGGCGTAAAACAAGAAAAAAGCGGCTTTGCGATAAAGCCGCTTTTCTAATACCTAAAAAGCCTTTTCGGTAGCCGAAACACGCTTTTCAGCCAAATATTTGTTCGTTTCGTAATACGACGGAAGAGTGCCTACGTCCGACCAGTAAGCGTAGTCGACGTGAGCGTAAGCGGTATGAACGAGTCTAGGGATAAGGTTCTTGCCGAAGTCGTAAAATCCGTCCGGGATAAGAGAAAGAATTTTACTGTTTACGACGTAAAGACCAGTGTTTACCAAAGCCGGGAAATCAATGTTTGGTTTTTCCACGAAATCGGTAATTCTGCCGGAAAAGTCGGTTTTTATCACGCCGAAAGCGGACGGGTGGGGGGTTGGCTGAGCGACGACGGTGAAGAGAGAATTTTTTTCTTTGTGGAACGCCGCCGCTTTGCTCAGGTCGGTTTCGCAGTACGAGTCGCCGCTGAGTACGAAAAAGTCGTCGCCTAAAAACGCCGCCGCTTTTTTCACTCCGCCGGCAGTGCCGAGCGGCTCGTTTTCCACGAAATAAGTCAGTTTTACTCCGTAGTTTTCTCCGTTGCCGAAATAGGATATTATTCTGTCGGCAAGGTACCCGACGGTCACTCCGATATCCGCCACGCCGTGTTTTTTCAACAAGTTAATCGAATATTCCATTACCGGTTTGTCGATAAGTTTAACCATAGGTTTAGGCAAGTCGCGTGTAAGCGGCATCAGCCGCGTTCCTTTTCCGCCCGCCATAATAATTGCTTTCATTTTTCTTCTCCTTGCCGGAGAATTATCGCCCGAAAACGTTTTCTTTATACAAAAAAGCCGTTTTTTGTCTGCAAATCGACGGCGCAGACGGTTATATTCGCCGTAAACACTTGAAATTTCCCTTTATTTACTATATAATTTTTATAAGTATAAACACGAAGTAAACGGTTCGCATAAGAACCGACGTTATAAAAAAATTCAAACAGAGGTTAGTTAATGGCAAAAAAATTAAAAATATCCTTTCTCGGCGGAGTAGGCGAGATCGGAAAAAATATGACGGTATTCGAGTTCGGCGAAGATATGATAATCGTCGACGCGGGGCTTACGTTCCCGGACACGGAAGAAACCCCCGGCGTGGAATCGGTTATTCCCGACTACGGATACGTTAAACAAAACGCGGACAGAGTTCGCGGAATTTTCATCACGCACGGTCACGAAGACCATATAGGAGCGTTGCCGTTCCTTCTCAAAGACGTTAAAGCCCCGGTTTACGGAAGCAATCTCGCACTCGGACTTTTGGACAGCAAACTCACCGAGCATAAGATAAAAAACTCGTCCTTAAACACCGTAACCGACAGACAAGTCGTTAAAGCCGGCGTTTTCAGTATCGAGTTTATTCGCGTAACGCATTCCATAGCCGGAGCGTACGCTTTGGCGATAACAACGCCGCGCGGAGTGATTTTCGTTACGGGCGATTTCAAAATCGATCACACCCCCATCGACGGCAAATGCACCGACCTTACGCGCATTGCGGAAATAGGAAGCAAAGGCGTGCTGCTCCTTATGATGGATTCCACCAACGTGGAAAGAAACGGTTGCAGTATGAGCGAAAGAAACGTCTTCCGTTCGCTCGACGCACAGTTTGCGACCAACGAAGACAAGCGTATCATCGTAGCGACGTTCGCAAGCAACATTCACAGGGTTCAACAAATAATAAACTGCGCGATAGAACATAAACGCAGAGTTGCGTTTTCCGGACGGAGCATGATAAAAATCGCAGAGATTGCGAGAACGCTTGGAGAACTGAAATATCCCGACGACGCGGTCGTCGACATCGACAAAATTTCCAAAGTTCCTTACGACAGACTTTGCATTATTTGTACGGGAACGCAGGGAGAAACGGGCAGCGCGCTTACGAGAATGAGCAACGACGATTTCAAAAAAGTAAAAATCAACGAACTCGACTGCGTTTTGTTCAGTTCGTCCGCTATTCCCGGCAACGAAAAAATGATTTACAACGTGATAAACAAGTTGTCCCGTCACGGCGCAAGCGTGGTTTACAGCGCGCTCAGCGAAATACACGTTTCCGGGCACGCGTGCAAGGAAGAACTGAAACTTATGTTCAGTTTGGTTAAACCTAAATATTTTATCCCGATGCACGGCGAGTATCGGCATCTGATGTTGCATAAAGAACTTGCGCTCGAAATGGGAATCGGCGATAAAAACGTGTTTATACCCGATTTAGGCAACTGCGTGGAAATCGATAAAAGCGGTATAAAACGCGCTCAGGACGTACAAAGCGGACGGTATTTTGTGGACAAAAACAATTTACTCGGCGACAGCGAAGAACTTATGACCGAACGCAAGATTATGGCGAGCGACGGTTGCGTTGCGGTAGACGTGTGTCTTGCTTGTGCGACTTTGGACGAAAATCCGCCGCTTATTCGGGCAAAAGGTATCGATATAGGGGAAAAACTCACAGAAGAACTCGTAAACGATATTGCGTCGATGATAGTCGGCGAAGATTTGGAAACCTTGGGAACGGGGGAAGCGTCGATAAGGATACGCAAACTCGTAGCGAAAAAACTGCAAAAGCGGTTGGCGCGCAGACCCATCGTAATGGTGACGGCGAGAGAATGAGAGCGGAAGTAAGCGAGAAACTGCGCTTTATGAGAGAAGACGCGGCGGCAAGAAATTTGCCGGTAATGCGCGAGCGCACGGCGGCGTTTTTATCGGCGGTTGTCGCCGATAAAAACCCGTTGCAAGTGCTCGAAATCGGCACGTGCACGGGCGTGAGCGGTTTGACCGCTCTCGCCGCCGGAGCGCAAAAACTGACTACCGTAGAACTCGATCCCGACCGTGCGTACGAGGCGCGAAGAAACTTCGCGGAATGCGGATACGGCTCAAGAGTAACGGTAATCGAGGGCGATTGCAGGGAAATAATCGGATATCTCGAAGGCAACGTATACGATCTGGTTATTCTCGACGGACCGAAATCCGACCTGTGGACGCAGTTCGACGAATGTGTAAAAATGCTGAAAAAAGGCGGAGTCGTGTTTATAGACGACGTAAACTATCACGGAATGATAGCCGCCGAAGGCGCGCCGCATAAACAACGTACGATAATACGCAATATGCGAGAGTTTCTTGCGAAACTGAAAACCGACGAAAGGGTAAAAACTACTTTTTACGACGACGAAGACGGCTTTGCCGTTGCGGAGAAAATAATATGAAAAGACCCGAACTTCTTGCGCCCGTAGGAGGCGCGGACAAACTGCCTTATGCGCTGCATTTCGGTGCGGACGCCGTTTATTTAGGCGGAAAAAACTTCGGACTGAGAGCGTTCAGCGACAACTTCGACGACGAAGAAATGTCGAAAGCGATAAGTTTCGCCCATTCGTTAGGGAAAAAAGTTTACGTCACGCTGAATATTTTTGCGAAAAACGCAGACTTCGGCGAAATGGGCGAATACGTGCAAAAACTCGTTTCTTTCGGCGCGGACGCGGCGATTGTAAGCGACCCCGGCGTGGTTGATTTCGTAATGAAAACCGCCCCCGAACTCGACGTCCACCTGTCTACGCAAGCCAACACGACCAACAAATACGCCGCGGCGTTCTGGGCGAAACAAGGCGTAAACAGAATAGTTCTCGCAAGAGAACTTACGCTCGACGAAATTAAGGAAATCAAAGATTATTTAGGCGACGACGCCGAAATCGAAGTTTTCGTGCACGGCGCGATGTGCATAAGTTATAGCGGAAGATGTTTGTTGAGCACTTACCTTACACCCCGTGACAGCAACCGCGGAGAGTGCGTGCAGGCGTGCAGATGGGATTACGAAATAAGAGAAAAAGGCAAAGACGGATTTTTGCCGATAAGCGAAGACGGCAGGGGAAGTTATATTCTAAATTCGAAAGACCTCTGCACGATGCCGTTTTTGGATAAAATCATCGAAGCCGGCGCGTCGTCGCTGAAAATCGAAGGGCGAATGAAATCCGCTTACTACGTCGGAGCGGCGGTGAGAGCGTACAGAAAGCGCATAGACGACTATTTGAGCGGTAAACCGTACGACGAAGAACTCGTGAAAGAACTCGAAAAAATAACGCACAGAGAGTATACGAGCGGATTTTATCTCGGCAAGGCGGAACAGTGCTACGAAACGAGCAAACCCGCCAACGACTACCGTTATTGCGCGGACGTGACGGGCTACGACGAAGAAAAAGGACTGCTCGAAATCGTGCAGAGAAACCGTTTTTACGAGGGTGACGAACTGGAAACGGTGTCAAATCTCGGAGAAAAAACGCTTAAAGCGACGGAAATATACGACGAAAAAGGCAATCGCGTTCCCGATTGCAAATATGTTATGCAAAAACTTTTCGTGAAAACCGACGTTAAACTCGAAAAGTACGATATGCTGAGAAAAAAGATAAACTGACGGAGGACTTATGCTGGGTAAAGATACGATAATCTTCGTAGGCGGAGAAGAAAACCACTTCGCACCGGTGATCGGAGAGATAAACAAAGACGTCGCGTTCCTTGCCGTATACGTTCCGTTTTCTCGTGTGGAAAACAAATTAAAAGTAAAGATAAAACGTCCTTATGGGTTCTTTTTAGAAAAGGTTTGGTTGCCCGTAAAGAAAGTTTTACATAAGGTAAACGCTAAAGTGCAAGTGTCGGACGAGCCGTTTTCGTACGATGCGTCCGGCAAGAAAAAAACGCTTAATATGCTGTTTCGGTACGCGCCGAGCGCAATCGTGGTAAGCGACCCGGAGATACTCGAATCGATGAAGACGGGGATAAAGCGGTCGGGAATGAACGTAAAAATATACGTGTATTCCGACGATATAGGGTTTAATTACGACCTTGTGAGAAAGGACGTGGCGCATTACTTCGTAGACAATATCGCCGTCAGGGACGAACTGAGAAAACGCGGTTTGGCGGCGGCGCAAATCGGCGTCAACCCCTTGCCGGTGGAAGGCGAGTTTTACGAAAGTTCGGATATAGGCGAGGCAAAACAAAAATTAGGGTTCGAACCTACGCAAAGACTGTGCCTTATTTTGCCCGAAGGCAAATTTTTCGATATAGGAAACGTTCCGAGCGACGTCGCTTTCGTGGTGAGAAAATGCGACGCGGAAATTATGAAAGCCGAAGAGCAAGGAATAAAAGTTGCGGAAACCGTCGGAGAAAAAGAACTTATGGCGTCTTGCGATTACGTCGCTACGAGATACGCCCCGTATTCGATAAAACGCGCGTCCGCTTTGCATAAAAAAGTAATTATTCTTTCCGATTCCACGGAAAAGAACGACGCCGCAGACTATCTCGTCGTAGACGAAAGAACCGCTTGCGCGTCCACGGGAGCGGAATTAAAAACCGTAATCGAAATGATCGACGCAGGCGAAATATGCCTTAAAGGCGAAGAAACCGACTCAAAAAGCGCAGAAAAAATCGCCTACGAAATTAAAGAACTCGTCAAAGGCGCAAAACAATCGCAGTAATCGTAATATAGATTCGGGAGTAGTGTATGACGACGAACGAAGTAACGCAAAGAATATGGTTTTTCCGAAATAAAAAAGGGTTGAGTGCGAGAGAACTCAGTTATCGGGTCGGCAAACACGACGGATATATTAACAAACTAGAGAGTAAGGATTTTAATTTGCCGGTAGATATGCTGCTTAAAATTATGGAAGAACTTGACGTTTCTCCGGAAGAATTCTTTTCCGATAATTATCGCGAGTATTCGATAGACAGTGAGTTAAGAAAGTTGTACGAAGAGTTAGACGAAGAAAGAAAACAAGCCTTGATAAAACTGTTATCTAAGTAATTTTAATAGAAAAGCCCGTCGGCGACGGGCTTTTATTTTTTTCGTATTTTTGGCGTTTAGGGGTGCTTAAAACTTCTTTTCGGGAGTATAAACCGTTGCTCCGTTGTCTACGAAGTACTTTTTCGTATGGTAAGAGAAGTTGAGCGTAAGCGACAGAATTGAGCGCGTTACGATAAAAACGGGAATTCCTACGAGAGTTATCGCGCCGAAAGTGGGGATCAGGGTCGAAGCGAATATCGCCACCCAAATAAGGTTGAGCGCATAGAAACAAAGGAAGTTTTTGCGGAATTTAACGAACGTTCCGCGCGTGGCGGATTTAATTCCGACGAAGATATTTTTTGTTTCGGACGCGCAAATTTCCGGCATCCATTGCGACAGAAGGCAACTTTTTGTCGAATACAGCGCAACGACAAGGAGAATAACGAACGGAACGGCAACCAGGACTTCGTTTGCGAAACAAACTCTTAGCAAGGTGACGAAACCTGCCATAAATCCGATATTTACCGCCGTATTGATTACCGTAAGGACAAACGACAAAAGCAGGTTTTGAAATCCCGTTGCGATAAAAGCGTTGAACAATCCGACGTCGTAGCCGGTACACATTTTTCCGTGCAAAACTTTGGTAAGGGGAAGTTGCGTAACGGTGAGAAAGAAGCGAAAACAGAAATAAACTGCTATTATTACGGCAAGCGTTTTTTGCCAGTTGCTTGCTTTGATATAGGCGATACATTTATCTATGAACTGTTCTTTCAGCGTAATAATAGGGTGGTTTATCATTTGATCGGGCGATACGTCCACGCTTTTTATTATTTCCATAATGTCTTTAATCATAGGCATAATGACGGAAGACAGGACTGCGAAAACGATAAGCAACAATATGATGATCAAAACCGAAAGTTTCAAAACGAGTTTCGTGTTGCACATCGTAAGGGAAAACGTATGATTTAACGGCATAATTAGTTACTCCTTATACGGGTTTACTTTGAGATCTTCACGCGGAAGTCCGCTTTCTCCGAAATACGCCGTTATTATAAAAATAATCGAAAACGTATAAGAAAATGCAAACCCGACTGCGTTAATAATCCAGGAAACGTACCAGATTTTGGATACGAAATAGGAAATAACCCCCGTTATCATAAGAATTAACGTAGCGAAAATATGCCCGGGAAGGAAATATTTTTGTTTTCCGCGGGACTGATAAAACGCCGCCGAAAGCGAGTTCGGCGTGTAAACACCCTTAATGCACATAAGCGGCAACCAGGTGGTAATACTGCTTACACCGTAAAGCAAAACGCTTAAAATCACGAAAAACGAGATTATCGTAAGCGCAATATAAGCCGACGGCGAAGTCAAAGTGTACCACATATACGCAAACAGCGAGTACAAAACGTAAGCGACGAAGTAAGTAATAAGGTTCATCGCCGTGTAAAGAAACGCCGGAAGAGCGTAGTCGTTAAAAGATTTTCCTATTTGTTTGGCAGAAAAATCACCTACCCGGAAATGGCGAATAACCGCGCCGGAAATGCAGGCGGTAGACAAAACGAAAACGATTAAACCGACGAAAATCGTGGTAAAACTGCGTTTTGACGGGAAATACGCCAAAAACAACTCGGACCAGTTGTGATAAACGGGATTAGCAAACAGATTTTTTAATACCGCTTCCGTCCGTAAACCGTACGCAAGAATCAGCGACGGAACGAGCGCAAACGCAAAAAAAGCGAGAAACCGCTTACCTTTTCCCCTGACGAACAAATAAGATAACGTATCAATAAAATATCGCATAAAATAATTATATCAAAGAGCGGAGAATTTAGCAATATAAATTTATCCGAGTAATGGCCGACCACACGGCAACGTCCCACGTTGCTCACGCGCGCGCGACCATTATATATAATATAAGTTGTACGAAAGTTTTGGGGTAGCGAAGGAAAGCGATTGAGTGACGGAACGGCAGTTTGCCGAGCGGTTAGCGCGAAAAGGCTCGATAAAAGGGGAATAAACGCCGAGAGCGGCGACAAATGTAGGAAGTTGTTTTTTTATAAAAGAAAATGTCGCAAGAAATTGACAAAAAGTGCATAAAAACGACTGAAATCGTCATTTTTCGAGCAGGCGACGAAAGGTGTATCATAAACGCACAGGGTTTTTATAAGGATAATGGTATTATTTAGACAAATAGATATTTAGCAAACGGACGAGCGGTCGTCACGCGCGTTCGGCAAAGACGTGACGGAGGTGAGAATCATTAACAAGGTTACGGTAACTAAAGGAGCGGTGTTCGATTACGAAGAGATCGTATGTATGACCGAGTTTGACCGTGCCGCGATAAAGAACGGAGCGGAAGCGATGATCGGCGACGCTCAAAGCGATGAGTTACGATTGAAGTATCGCGACGGCAAAACCGGGAAAAACTTGATTTTGTTCGTAAAAAAAGGATACAAGTTCGGACCTATGCAAATGTGGATACTCGAAGGGATATGCGAAGAATGCGACTATGACGAGAGAATGGAGCATAACGGCGTTATCAAAGAATGGTTGGAGGTTGAGATAGAATAACGGGCGTATACGACGAAAACAAGGTTACGGAACTATTGAAAAACTATAAGGAAAGAAAAAAAGAAGAGGCGATATTCGGCTATAAAAGTGAAGAAACGGCGTTTCTCGAACGGTGCCTGAACAATATCGAGCCTTACGAAAAAGACATTATCGAAAAAACCCTTATAGAAAACGTTTCGGTAAGACGGTACGCGCAGGAAAGCGGATATTCAAGAGAAACCATAACGAACCGCCGAAACCGCATAATAAAAATGCTGACGAAATTTTTTAACATTTATAGCGGTTTTACCCCGATAAGTTCCGATAATACGCAAAACAAATCGATTCTTTAATAAAAAGCGGCATTGCCATTATAAGGGCAATGCCGTTTCTCTTTCTTAAATCCGATTGTTTTTATTCGTCGTCTTCTTCGTCGACTCCGTTCGCCTGACGGATACCGTTTGCTATTATGTTCGTCCACATATATTGCTTGCGTTGCGTTCTGCCCATAAGCGAAAGGTCGCGACGGCGCATTTCTTCGGCTATTTCTTCCGAATCGACGAGAATGTCGTTCATTTTCGCCGCCTTAGCCGCACGCTTTTTCTTAACCTTGCATACCTCCGCAAAGATTATTATAAATATAATCGCAAGTACCAGAGCAATGAGAGCGACGATGTTGTTCGCATTGATAAAATACTTGATCGGCGGTTGCATCGCGTTTGCGAGATTGTCCGCAATTCCCGGAGTGTATTCGCCGGTTTCCGCGTTGGTTTTTCCGTCGAAAATGTCCGTTACTTTGGATAAATACTTCTCTTGCACGTCGTTAAGTATCTTTTTAACCTGTTCGAGCGGTCCTGCGGCGGCTGTTTCTTCGCCGGCAGGTTGTTCTTCGGGAGTCTGTTTGTCTGCTTTAACTTTTTCTATTCCGGAAGAAATTCCGAAGTAAAGTTCTACGCCGGCAAAAACCAGAAGAGCAAGCATAAGAATGAAAGTGATTATCCCGAGTATCGGTTTTTGACGATACTTTTTCTTTTTAAGTTTTTCGTATTCTTTTTCGTTGTTCGCCAATGCGGAGTTCGCTCCGAACTCAAACTTGCGCTTCATCAAAACGTAAGGCTGTTTCGCTTTTTTCGGCATCATTTCTTCCGGAACGGGTTCTTTGCTCTTAACCCAACCGAAAGACTGATAAGCCGGCACTTCCGTGCGCTCCACCGCTTTCACGTCGTAATTTCTCGACGTCGTTTCTTGCATTTGTTCGTTCCTCCCTATTTATTATTAAATAAATACCTATAAAGTATAACATTATACGCGCGCGCTGTCAATATTAACTCCCGAGAAAAATGTCGAATTCCGTCCTTCGCCGTCGGTTTTTTACGCCGCTTTTTTATGCGGAGCAAAGAAAACCGAACTCAGCGTTTGTCTTCGGAAAGCGTTGACAACGCCCCCGCACAGTGTTATACTATCCCCAAGAATAACATATGTTATTTATCAAAACGGAAGGACGAGAGATGCCTGCAAAAAAAGTCGTAAGCAAAGAAGAGATAACGGCGTGCGCGGTTAGGATTTTGGAGAGAGAAGGGGGAGAGAAACTGAACGCGCGCAGAGTAGCCGCCGAAGTCGGATGTTCGACCCAACCCATTTACCTGTCGTTTGCGAATATGGAAGAACTCAAAGCGGCGGTCGCTTTGGAGTGCAAGAAAGTTTTCGGCGAGTATCTCGAAAGGGAGAAACAAACCACGTTTTTCAAGAAGTTCGTGAAAGCGTATTTGCGTTTCGCTGCGGAAAAACCGAAGATGTTTAGTTTTCTTTATCTCGAAAATCCGTTCAGGAACGACGTTGCGGACGTCGAGTTTGAAAAAAAGACGATAAAATACATTTCCGACGTAGGCGGATACGATCGTGAGATTGCCGAGCGGTTTTATTACTCGACCTGGTTCTTCGTGCACGGGATAGCGGTGCAAACGGCGAACGGCTACGGCGAGTTCGATCCGGAGTACGTGGATACGCTTCTGGACGATCAGTTTGCGGCGATGAAAAAATATTACGGGGAGTTAAGCAATGGAAAGCATAACGGTTAAAAACTTGTCGAAAAATTACGGAAAGGTTTGCGCGCTCGACGGCGTTTCGTTGAAAATCGAGCGAGGAGAACTTTTCGGATTGCTTGGCGTAAACGGCGCCGGCAAAACCACGCTCATAAAAATTCTCAGCGGTTTGACGAAGAAAACGTCGGGCGAAGCGTTCGTCGAAGGGTATTCGGTGGACGGCGAGATGGACGAGATTAAAAAAATAATCGACGTTTCGCCGCAAGAAACCGCGGTCGCGCCAAACCTTACCGTCGAAGAGAACTTCGGGTTCTTTGCGGAAGTTTACGGACAGAACGACTTCGAATATATCGAAGAACTGAAAGAAAAGTTCGGACTTAGCGAGGTTGCGAAACGCCGCGCGAAAACCCTTTCGGGCGGTTGGAAGAGAAGACTGTCCGTTGCGCTCGCTTTGGTCCCGAAACCGAAAATAGTTTTTCTCGACGAGCCGACGCTCGGAATGGATGTTATCGCGAGAAGAGAACTGTGGAAAATCATACGCGACCTGAAAGGGAAAGCGACGATAATCCTTACGAGCCATTACCTTGAAGAAACCGAGACGCTCTGCGATAGGGCGGCGATAATGGCGAAAGGCAAAGTCCTTGCCGTGGGAACTATAGACGAAATCAAAAAAGAAACCGGAGAAAGTTCGTTTGAAGACGCTTTCGTGAAAATCGTCGGGGAGAAATCGGGTTATGAAGACTGAGAAACGCATAAAAAAAGAAAATAGAACGCCGAAAGCGTTGGTGTTTGCGGCAAGAAACGTTAAAGAAACGGTGAGAGAACCGCTTTTATACGTTTTCTGTCTGGTGTTTCCCATAGCGATGCTCGTTATGTTTCAGGTTATCGACAAGTTTTCGTCGGCAAAGATATCGACGTTCGAACCGAGATCGCTCGTTCCGGGCGTGATGACGTTTTCTTTTACGTTCGTTATGCTCGTTCTGAGTTTGCTCGTGTCGAAAGACAAGAGTACCGCGCTTTTGAAACGGCTTTATTCTTCGCCGATGAAAGCGGCGGACTACGTAATAGGTTACGCTTTGCCGTGCGTGGGGATAGGCGTTTGTCAGGCTTTCGCGTGCGTAGGTTCGGGCGCGGCTTTAGCCGCGATATGCGGATATTCTTATTTTAACTTCGCCGAGGCTCTGCTGCTTGTGGTTACGCAACTGCCGTTGCTGCTCGTCTGCGTGTTTTTGGGAATTCTTATCGGAGCGACGCTTAACGAAAAAGCCGCGCCGGGCATAACTTCGGTTTTTATAACCGCGTCGGGAGTTTTGGGCGGAGCCTGGATGCCGCTCGACACGATGGGCAAGTTCGAAACGTTTTGTCGGTGCCTGCCGTTTTATCCGAGCGTGTACTGGGGAAGAATAGTGACGGGCGCGGTTCACACGATACCCGACGCCGCCGGCAACGCGATACCGTACGCGTTCGATCTGACGGCGAAACTCGGATTCATACCCGTGGCGATTTTTCTCGTCGCAAGCGCGGTGCTCGCTTTCGTCGCGTTCGCAAAACAAATGAGAAACGACGATTGATATTATTAACGTATAAAAAGACAGTAATTAGAGCCTAAAAAAAATATTAAAAAATTTTTTGAAAAACTTTGATTAAACAGTTGACATCAAAAAAATTCCGTAGTATTATAGTGGAGCACTTCGGGAAACGGAGATGCAAACGTACCTTGAAATAAGAACAGAAAGGTTTAAGAAAGTGTAATTAAACGAAGTTAATTTTTTTGAGAAAAAAAAGAATAAACTGAAACACTTATTCAAAAACGAACATTACGTTTACGTAAAGTTAATTTTAGGAAGTCAGTAAAGAAGTTTATGAAGTCAAGATTGAACTCAAGAGTTTGATCCTGGCTCAGGACGAACGCTGGCGGCATGCCTAACACATGCAAGTCGAACGGAGGTGGAAACACCTTAGTGGCGAACGGGTGAGTAACACGTGAGCAACCTGCCTCATACACCGGGATAACAGTTTGAAAAGACTGCTAATACCGGATAAGACCACGTCCCGGCATCGGGGAGGGGTCAAAGTGATTTAGCGGTATGAGATGGGCTCGCGTCCAATTAGTTAGTTGGCGGGGTAACGGCCCACCAAGACGACGATTGGTAGCCGACTTGAGAGAGTGATCGGCCACATTGGAACTGAGACACGGTCCAAACTCCTACGGGAGGCAGCAGTGGGGAATATTGGGCAATGGAGGAAACTCTTACCCAGCAATGCCGCGTGAGTGATGAAGGTCTTATGGATTGTAAAGCTCTTTGATTAGGGACGAATAAATGACGGTACCTAAAGAACAAGCCCCGGCTAACTATGTGCCAGCAGCCGCGGTAATACATAGGGGGCGAGCGTTGTCCGGAATGACTGGGCGTAAAGGGTGTGTAGGCGGTTTGGTAAGTTAGAAGTGTAATACCCAGGGCTTAACTCGGGTGCTGCTTCTAATACTGCCGGACTTGAGTGTAGGAGAGGACAATGGAATTCCCAGTGTAGCGGTGGAATGCATAGATATTGGGAGGAACACCAGAGGCGAAAGCGATTGTCTGGACTACAACTGACGCTGAGGCACGAAAGCGTGGGGAGCAAACAGGATTAGATACCCTGGTA
>CAJLYQ010000019.1 GCA_905210905.1 uncultured Christensenella sp.
AGGGGCGTTGCCCCTCGCTCGCTCCCCATAAGGGCGGCACTCACGGCACTTGTCCGCTCGTTCCGGCAAAGTGCCTTTGCTCGCATTAAAAGTAATTGATTGTGTCGTGTGATAGATTTATACGCGTAATATATATATTGCGTAAAGGGATGCAACGTCCCACGTTGCCCCCTCATCAGTCACTAACGCGCCAACATTCCCCCCAAGGGGAAGCCTTTCTTTATATTAAAAACAGTCACCTTTGTCGTGCGATAAACCTATAGAAGTAATACACCTAATGCGTAACGAGATGCAACGCTCGGCGTTGCCGTAAAGGGATGCAACGTCCCACGTTGCTCTTAACGGCGCAAGTTTGTTTGCGTCGGGAAATTTGAACGTTGGGGGAAGAAGTTCGTTTTTTTAAGGTAAAACGGCGGTCGGGGCGGTTTTATTTCGGGGAAAAGATAAGGAAAATATCATATTGACACAAAGGCAAATGTCGATTATAATTTAGTTGTTCCGGCAGGGCGAAACGTGCGTGCGAGAAGGCAGAACGGCAGGGCGGAACGCAAGGGAAAACGTGACATAAATTCGGTAGTTGCGCTAAAACGCATTCTATAGAAAAACAAAATTCTTAAAAGGAGAAAGAAAAAGATGAAAATGAGAAAATTGTTAGTTGCTTTACTGGCAGTTGTCGTTGTAGCCGTAGGCTGCGTTGCTCTCGTAAGTTGTGCAAGCAAAACTTATGAAATCGCAATCGTCACCGACGTAGGTCAGTTGATGGACGGCGGATTCAACCAGGGAACTTACGAAGGCGCTAAGGCTTATGCCGAAGCGAACGGTAAGACCTATCAGTATTATCAGCCCGCAAACGGTTCGGATGCTACCGATAACGACCGTGTAGACGCTATGCATCAGGCGATCAAGAACGGCGCGAAAGTTATCGTTGCTCCCGGATATTTGCAAGCCAAGGCGATGGAAACCGTTGCGAAAGAATCTCCCGAAGTTAAATTCGTATTCGTTGACGGATGGGCGATGGGACTTAAGAACGTTACCGCAGTAGTTTATAAGGAAGAAGAATCCGGATTTATGGCAGGATATGCCGCGGTTAAAGACGGATACGAAAAACTCGGCGGAACTTTCGGCG
Organism: uncultured Christensenella sp.; assembly: GCA_905210905.1. Classification (GTDB taxonomy): domain Bacteria; phylum Bacillota; class Clostridia; order Christensenellales; family DTU072; genus CAG-1782. The sequence continues at coordinate 1,127 of CAJLYQ010000019.1, forward strand.
GCGGCGGAACGAACCCTGCTTGTAACAGATTTGCTTACGGATTTGCTCAGGGCGCAAGCGCGGCGGCAAAAGAAATGGAAAAGACCGTTAGTATGAAACTTAGTTTCAAATACGGCGACGGCTTCTCCGCTTCTCCCGACCTCCAAAGCCAGATGACCACGTGGTACAGTGCGGGAACGCAAGTTATTTTCTCTTGCGGCGGTTCTATGTTCAACAGCGTTAAAGCGGCTGCGGAACTTACCTCCAGCGGAAAGATCATCGGCGTTGACGTAGACCAGTCCGGTCTCAGCGACAGAGTAATTACCAGTGCGGTTAAAGGTCTCAGCGTATCCGTTCAGAAGATCCTCGGTGAATTCTACGAAGGAAAATGGGACGAACTTCTTGCCGACAAAGCGTCCAACCTCGGCGCGACCGACAACGCTACCGGAATCCCTTTTGCTACCAGCAGATTCAGCACCTTCACCGAAGCGCAATACAACGCGTTGTTCAACGGAATTAAGAACGGAACTATCGTTATTAAATCCGACGTCAGCAACATCGGTAAGAACGACAAAGGCGAAGAAAAAGATCTCGGATGTAACTACAAAGAATGGTGGGAAGGCAAATTTGCCGGCTCCAACGTTACCATCGAATTCGAGAAATAATAACGGCGCAGTCAAAAAAAAAGAAAGGGCTTTACGTCCTTTCTTTTTGCGAATATCGCGGAAACGGCGTTTTCACGGTATTCGCAAAAGGAAAGGATTTTTATAAGAAACATAAAGGAGAAAGGTATGACGGAAAAGGACGTCGAAAAGAGCGTTAATCCCGAGCAAAAGACGGATTACGTTATCGAAATGTGTCACATTACCAAGGTATTCCCCGGAATTAAAGCAAACGACGATATCACGCTGCAACTCAAAAGGGGCGAAATTCACGCGCTTTTGGGAGAAAACGGCGCAGGGAAATCCACCCTTATGTCGATTTTGTTCGGACTTTATCAACCGGACGAAGGCGTAATAAAGAAAAACGGGGTGGAAGTAAAGATCGACAATCCGAACGACGCAACCAATCTCGGCATAGGAATGGTTCATCAGCACTTCAAACTCGTAGATTGTTTTACCGTTTTGGAAAACATTATTCTCGGAGCGGAAGATACAAAATTCGGTTTTATCCTGAAGAAAGAAGCGAAAAAGAAAGTTATGGATTTGAGCGAAAAGTACGGATTGAACATCGATCCCGACGCAAAAATCGAAGACATAACGGTCGGTATGCAACAAAGAACGGAAATTCTGAAAATGCTTTACCGCGACAACGAAGTTCTCATATTCGACGAGCCGACGGCGGTTCTTACTCCGCAGGAAATCGACGAACTTATGGAGATAATGCGCAATCTTGCCAAAGAAGGGAAGTCTATTCTTTTCATTACGCATAAACTTAACGAGATTATGGCGGTTGCGGACAGATGCACCGTTTTGCGCAAAGGTAAATATATCGGAACGGTCGACATTAAAGACACGACGAAAGAAGAACTGTCCACTATGATGGTCGGTCGTCACGTTAACTTTGCGGTGGAAAAAACCGAAGCGAAGCCGGGTGAAGAACTCATTCGTGTAGAACATTTGTTCGTTAAGAGCAAAGCGCACAAAAAAGACGCGGTAAAGGACGTTTCTTTATCGGTAAGAGCCGGCGAAATAGTTTGTATAGCAGGTATCGACGGAAACGGGCAATCCGAGTTCGTATACGCGCTGACCGGACTTGAAAAGGCGGAAAAAGGTAAGATTTATCTTGAAAACGAAGAAATAACCGATAAAAGCATAAGGTACAGAAACGTTCACGGCATATCGCACATTCCGGAAGACAGGCATAAGCACGGACTTATTCTCGACTATTCGCTCGAACAGAATATGGTTTTGCAACGTTATTTCGAACCCGAATTCCAGAAAGGCGGTTTTATCAGGTTTAAGGAAGTAAGGAAGTACGCGGACGGACTTATCGACAAATTCGACGTAAGAAGCGGACAAGGCTCGATTACCGTTGCGCGTTCTATGTCCGGCGGAAACCAACAAAAAGCGATCGTCGCCAGGGAAATGGACAAACCGCATAAACTTCTTATCGCGGTTCAACCGACCAGAGGACTTGACGTCGGCGCGATAGAGTTTATTCACAAACAAATCGTTCAGGACAGAGATAACGGCGCGGGAATTCTTCTCGTTTCGCTCGAACTCGACGAAGTAATGAATTTATCCGACAGGATACTGGTAATGTACGAAGGGGAGATCGTAGGCGAACTTAACCCCAAAGAGATTACCGTGCAAGAACTCGGACTGTATATGTCCGGGGCGAAGCGTGACGAAAGCGTTTCGAAGGAAAACCACACGGAGGACAAGTGACAATGGATAAAGTAAAACGTTTTTTTAAGTCACTTTTCGTAAGCACGGAAGAGCAAGAAGCCAAACTTCTGACTTTCTACAAAAAAGACGGCACAAAGTCCGTTATTTCTTCGATAATCTGTATTCTGGCAGGAATTTTCGTCGGATTTTTGGTAATGCTTCTGATAGCCGCCATTTCTCCGAAAATAACCGTCGGCGACGCGTTTCAGGGTTTGGGCATAATCTTCGCCGGTCCGTTTTCAAGCGGTTCTTCGGCGTACGTCGTAAGAAGTTTCGGAGATATGATATTCTTCGCGGTACCGCTGATCCTGTGCGGATTGTCGGTTGCGATAGCGTTTAAGACCGGTTTATTCAACATCGGTGCGTCGGGACAACTTCTTATGGGCACGATGGGGTCTTTGCTTGTTGCGCTCAACATTAACGCGACGAACTCCGCCGCAGGCTTTTTCGGTTGGTTTGCCGCTTTGCTCGTGGGGGCGTGTTTCGGTTTCGTATGGGGCGCGATACCCGGTATTTTCAAGGCGTTGTTTAACGTAAACGAAGTTATCGTTTGCATTATGACCAACTGGATAGCGGCGAATATAGTGAGTTGGGTGTTTTCGGAAACGCCGGAACTCGTCAATACCGGCAGCGGTAAATCGGGTTATCTTATGACCACCACGTCGACCGGGACGGGAACTCCGAAGTGGGGATTTGACAAACTTTTCCCCGGTTCTTACATAGACATAGGTTTGATAGTGGCGATAATTCTTGCCGTCGTTATTTTGATAATGCTCAACAAGACGACGTTCGGGTACGAACTTAAAGCGTGCGGCGGCAACAAATATTCGGCTAAATATGCCGGCATGAGCGAAAAACGCAACATAATTTTGTCGATGGCTATTGCCGGCGCGTTGGCGGCGGTAGGCGGCGCGTTGTATTATCTTAACCCGGGCATAGAGTTCAAATTCTCGGCGGCATACAGCAAATTGCCGGATTACGGATTTAACGGTATACCGGTCGCGCTTCTTGCAAGCAGTAATCCGGTAGGCGTTATTTTCACCGGTATATTCCTTAGATACATATCTATCGGCGGCAGCAACCTTACTTCGGCAAATTACAACAGATACATAGCGGACATCATAATCGCGCTTATCATTTACTTTGCAGGGTTCTCCAAACTTATTCGCGACTTCCTTGTAAGAAGACGTAAGAAAAAGGAAAAAGCGTTGGTTGAAGGGGCGATAAACGAAGAAACTCGTTCAAACGGCAAAGCGGATAAACTGAAAGAGTTTTTTGCAAAACCAAAAGAGTTTTTTGTAAAAACGCTAAGCAAAATCAAACCGGTTCGAAAAGGCAAAAAGGAAGAAACGGTAATCGAAGAGATTAAGGAAACGATAGAAGAAGAGAAAGATTCTTCGCCTGTGAATACGGATAAGAAGGAGATATAGAATTATGGTACTGATTATTCAAATGACGATTATATATACGATACCGTTGATGATAGTCGCGCTTGCGGGTATGTTTTCCGAACGAAGCGGAGTAATTAACCTTGCGCTCGAAGGCGAAATGATTTTCGGCGCGTTTATGGGGGCGATATTCGTATACCTATGCCAAATGAACGACGCTTTGACGAACGTTCCGCAAATTATGTATCTCCTTGCAATGATCGTTGCGGCGGCGAGCGGAGCGGTGTTCTCATTGTTACTCTCGTATTCGGCGATCAACCTTAAAGCGGATCAGACGATAGGCGGTACGGCACTCAATATGCTTGCGCCGGCGATAGTCAACACTATGGCGCTTGCGTTTTTTAGTCAGGAAAAACTGAATATGCCTAAGCCTACGAGATTTGCTATTATCAACGAAGACGCAAGCGATTTTGCGAAAATTTTCATAGACAAAGCGTACATATCCACTTACATAGTCATTGCCGTATTCGTGCTTTTGTCGATATGGATTTATAAATCGAAAGTGGGTATGCGTATGCGTTCTTGCGGAGAACATCCGCAGGCGGCGGCAAGCGTAGGTATAAACGTTTATAAAATGCGCTATCTCGGAACGACTATTTCCGGCGCGCTCGCAGGAATGGGCGGTTATATTTATATCGCAACCACTTCCGCGGGAACGGCTGAAAGCACGGTTGCAGGAATGGGCTTCCTTGCACTTGCAATAATGATTTTCGGTAACTGGAAACCCGTCGGTATTTTCCTGGGCGCGCTTATGTTCGGGTTCTTAAAATGTATCGGCGTCGTTTCTTCGTCTGTCGGACCGTTGAAACAACTCGGTTTGCCGATGTATTTCTACAACATAATCCCGTACGTCGTAGTGCTTGTAGTTCTTGCAATCACTGCTAAGAAGTCCGGTTGCCCGAAAGCGGAAGGTATTCCGTACGACCAGGGTATGAGATAAGACGCTGCGGGCGGCAAAAACGGTCACAATTTTTTGCGGAATTGTAACTAAAAACAGAAACAAAGTTGCGTGCCGCTTTCGACACGCAATTATTGTTAAAGGAGACGCATTATGAGAATGTTCGACGTTATCAAAAAGAAACGCGACGGGGGTAAACTTACAGCCGAAGAGATTAACTTTTTTATCGACGGTTACGTCAAAGGCGAGATACCGGACTATCAGGCGTCCGCGCTGCTTATGGCGATTTATTTTAAGGGAATGGACGAAGAAGAGACCCGATTTCTTACGTTTGCCGTCCGCGATTCGGGGACGAAACTCGATTTTTCGGGCATAAAGGGCGTTCGTGTAGACAAGCACTCCACGGGCGGAGTGGGGGACAAAACCAGTCTTGTGGTTGCGCCTATCGTTGCTTCGTGCGGCGTTAAAGTCGCAAAAATGAGCGGCAGAGGGTTAGGACACACGGGCGGAACGGTTGACAAACTCGAATCCATACCGTCGTTTCGCACGGATTTAAGCGAAGAAGAGTTCATAAAAATCGTAAACGATATAGGCATTTGCATCGTAGGGCAAAGCAAAGAACTTGCGCCTGCGGACAAAAAACTTTACGCGCTCCGCGACGTCACCGCCACGGTGGACAGTCTTCCCCTTATCGTGTCCAGCATTATGGGTAAAAAACTCGCCGCAGACGACGACTGTATCGTGCTTGACGTTAAATCCGGGAGCGGAGCGTTTGCGAAAACGCCCGAACAAAGCAGAATTCTGGGCGAATATATGGTAAAAATCGGTAAAGCGGCAGGCAAGAAAATGCTTGCGCTGGTAACCGATATGGACAGACCGCTGGGAAGAGCGATAGGCAATTCGCTCGAGGTCATCGAAGCGATCAACACCCTTAAAGGCAACGGACCCGAAGATTTTACCGAAATCTGCGTAATTCTTGCGTCCTATATGCTCAACCTTGCCGATTACGGAACGTACGAAGAGTGCGAAAAGAAGGTGAAACTCGCTATACAGAACGGCAGCGCGCTTAACGTTCTCAAAAAGATGATCAAAGCGCAAGGCGGCGACGAAAGGTGCGTCGACGACGTTTCCCTTTTCAGGATCGCACCTTACAAGGGAGTCGTTCTCGCTCCGACGGACGGATACGTCTACAAGGTTGACACCGAAGGATACGGCATAGCAAGCCTTATGCTCGGAGCCGGCAGAAACCGCAAAGAAGACGATATTGACTACGGCGCGGGGATTATCCTTCACAAAAACACCGGCGACTACGTCCGTAAAGGCGAAATTCTTTGCGAGACGTTTACGTCAAACGAAAGTCTGCTTAAAGCGGCGGAAGAGAAATTCCTTTCTTCCACCGAAATACGCAAAGAAAAACCCGTCGCGCGACCGCTCGTGCTTGACGTCGTAAGATAAAGGAATATACAAATGGCAAAACTATATTTTAAGTTCGGAGCGATGGGCTGCTCGAAAACGGCGCAGGCGCTCATAACGAAATTTAACTACGAAGAACGCGGAATGAAAGTAATGCTTATCAAACCGTCGGTAGACAATCGTGACGGCGCGACGGTCATAAAAAGCCGTATAGGGTTGTCCGAAAACGGCATTACGGTATCCACAACGGACAATTTATACGAATTATACCGCACGGAACACGGCGATTGCAACGTAATAATCGTGGACGAATGTCAGTTTCTCACGCCCGAGCAAGTGGATCAACTCGGCGACGTGGTTATTGATTTTAACGTGCCGGTATTATGTTTCGGCTTAGCGACCGATTTTACCACGCATTTGTTTCCGGGGAGCAGAAGGCTTTTCGAGATAGCGGAGTCCATATCGGAGATTAAGTCCGTATGCAAATGCGGCGCGAAAGCGACGGTAAACGCGCGTCTTGACGACGAAGGCAACGTTTTGTTCAAGGGCGAGCAGGTTTGTATCGGCGGTAACGACAGGTACGTTGCGATGTGTCGCAGGTGCTGGTTAAAGAAGAAAGCGGAACAGGAAAAGAAAAACTAGCGACGATGAAAAGGATAGTAATAGGGCTTTGCGGCGGAACGGGGAGCGGAAAGACCACGCTTGCCAAAAGGATATACGAAGCGTTCAAAGACGACGCGCTTTTAATCGGAATGGACAGTTATTACAAAGACTACGCCGAGTATCCGTTCGAAGAGCGCGTTAAAGTGAACTACGATCACCCGAGTTCGTTCGACACGGACTTACTGATTAAAGATCTTGCCGCGTTGAAACGTGGCGAAACGGTAATGCTTCCGGTGTACGATTTTACGCATTTTTGTCGCGCCAAAGAATCGATAAGGACCGAGAGCAAAAGGGTAATAATCGTCGAAGGGATACTGCTGTTCGAGAACAAAGAACTAGTCGACGGTTTAGACATAAAAATATTCGTGGACACGGACGCGGACGTAAGGATACTCAGGCGAATAATGCGCGACGTAAAGGAGCGCGGCAGGAGTCTGGATTCGGTCGTCAATCAGTACCTGACGACGGTAAAACCGATGCACGAAACGTTTATCGAACCGTCGAAACGGGAAGCGGACGTAATAGTCCCCGAAGGCGGACACAACGAAGTTGCGTTTGATATGATATTCAGCACGATACTGAAAAAAATAAACGAATAAAACGGAGAAATAATTATGGAAATCAAAGAAATTTTGGCAAAATGCGATCACACGCTGCTTGCTCAGACTGCGACGTGGGAAGAGATCAGGGCTATTTGCGACGACGGAATCAAGTACTCGACCGCGTCCGTTTGCATACCGCCGTGTTACGTTAAGCAAGCGAAAGAGTACGTCGGCAACAAACTTGCCGTTTGCACGGTTATCGGTTTTCCCAACGGCTATAACACGACCGCCGTTAAAGAATACGAAACGCTCGACGCCATAAAAAACGGCGCGGACGAAATCGATATGGTAATAAACATAGGGCAACTCAAAGCGAAGAACTACGATTACGTATTAAACGAAATCAAAACGCTGAAAAAAGCGTGCGGCGAAAAGATACTCAAAGTTATTATCGAAACGTGTTTGCTTACCGACGAAGAAAAGGTAAAAATGTGCCGGATCGTGACCGAAGCGAAAGCGGATTATATCAAGACGAGCACGGGCTTTTCCAAAGCGGGAGCGACGTTTGCGGATATAAAACTGTTTGCCGAAAACGTAGGTAAAGACGTAAAAATGAAAGCGGCGGGCGGAATATCGAGCATAGAAGACGCCGAAGAGTTTATCGCGCTCGGAGCGAGCAGGCTCGGAACGAGCAGAGTTGTAAAGATAGTAAAACAAAGAGAAAAGGAGTAAAAAATGAGAGAAAAGAGGTTACACCCCAACATTCCCACGCCGCACATAACGGCTGAATACGGCGATTTTGCGGAAACGGTGCTAATGCCCGGCGATCCGCTCAGAGCGAAGTTTATCGCGGAGAATTTCCTTACCGACGCGCGCCTCGTCAACAACGTACGCGGAATAAACGGTTACACCGGGTATTACAACGGCAAGAGAGTGTCCGTAATGGCGTCCGGAATGGGACAACCGTCCATAGGAATATATTCGTACGAACTGTTTAATTTTTACGACGTGAAAAACATAATAAGAATAGGCAGTTGCGGCTCGTTTGACAAAGATTTGCACGCAAGGGACATCATCATAGCGATGGGCGCTTGCACAAACGGCAATTTTGCCGCGCAGTACAACCTGCCCGGTACGTTCTGCCCGATAGCGGATTTTAATCTCGTGAGAAAGGCGGCGGAACTGTGCGAAAAAGCGGGAGTCAACTTCAAAGTCGGCAATATTTTATCGTCCGACGTGTTCTACGACGACGCAAACTCGGGAATGCAATGGGCGAAAATGGGCGTTCTCGGCGTAGAAATGGAATCCGCCGCGTTGTACTGCAACGCCGCAAGAGCAGGCAAAAGCGCGCTTTGCATCTGCACGGTAAGCGATTCTTTCGTTAACCCGGAAGAAAACACGACGGCGGAAGAAAGACAAAATTCGTTTACGGCGATGATGAAAATCGCACTCGAACTTGCGTAAAACGTTAAAAACAAGGTGGTTTTTTAATAAAGAAGGCGAAAAATGAAAAGATTTTTTATTATCGTACTCGACAGTTGCGGAATAGGGGAAATGACCGACGCATATTTATGGCACGATGAAGGCAGCAACACGCTCGGCACTATCCGAAAAGACCCTGCGTTTAACTGTCCTAATCTCGTTAACGCCGGTTTGTTTAATATTGATAACGTGGGCGGGGGGATCGACAACCCCGTAGGTTCGTTCGCGCGGCTAAAGGAACTGTCTATGGGAAAAGACACGACGATAGGGCACTGGGAGATCGCCGGGCTGGTTTCGCCCAAAGCGCTGCCGACCTATCCGAACGGTTTTCCCGAGCGGGTAATCGACGAGTTCGAAAGAAGAACGGGAAGAAAAATTCTTTGCAACAAGCCGTATTCGGGGACGGAAGTCATTAAAGATTACGGCGAAGAACATATGCGCACGGGCGATTTAATCGTCTATACGTCGGCGGACAGCGTGTTCCAGATAGCCGCGCACGAAAGCGTCGTGCCGGTGGAAGAACTCTACCGCTATTGCGAAATAGCGAGAGAAATTCTCGTCGGCGAAAACGGCGTCGGCAGGGTAATAGCAAGACCTTTTACCGGGGTTTATCCCTTTACGAGAACCGCCAACAGGCACGACTTTTCACTCGTACCCCCGTCGGAAACGATGCTCGACAGGCTTAAAAAAGCAGGTTTGGCAACCATATCCGTAGGCAAAATTTACGATATTTTCGCCGGAAAGAGCGTAAGCGAAAGTAACCGCACTACGTCCAACGCAAACGGAATGGAAGTAACTTTGGAGATACAAAAACGTGACTTCGAAGGGTTGTGTTTCGTTAATCTCGTCGATTTCGATATGAAATACGGACACAGAAACGACGTAAGAGGCTACGCAAACGCTATGACGGAATTTGACGGATATTTGAAGAAATTTACCGATAATATGCGTAAAGACGACGTTTTGATAATAACCGCCGACCACGGTTGCGACCCCGGCACGCCGTCTACCGACCACTCCAGAGAGTACGTCCCGATGATTATTCTCGGCGATAAAATAAAAAACGGCGTAAATCTCGGCACGAGAAAAGGTTTTTGCGATATATCCGCTACCGTGCTCGATTACTTCGGCGTAGACAAGGGCAAAACCGCAGGCAACAGTTTTCTCGGAGAAGTGACGAAATGATTAACGATAAAGACCTTATGAAAATTGCCGAAGAGGCGAGAAAAAAAGCGTATACGCCGTATTCGCGGTACAAAGTCGGCGCCGCGCTCGTCGGTAAAGACGGAAAAATTTACACCGGGTGCAACATAGAAAACGCCACGTTTACTCCCACCGTTTGCGCGGAAAGAACGGCTTTTTTCAAGGCGATCAGCGAAGGCACGACGGAGTTCGAAAAAATTGCGATTACCGGCGCAAAAGAAGGAGAAACGAGCGATAATTGTACGCCTTGCGGCGTTTGTCGGCAGGTTATGGCTGAATTCTGCGATAAGAATTTCAAACTCGTTTTGGGCAATTCCGACAATATAAAAACCTACACTTTAGACGAAATTTTGCCGTTTTCTTTTACGAAAAAAGAGTTGTAAACCGATAAAAAAGATATTAAAAACCGTTAAGAAAAAGCCTTCTTAACGGTTTTTTGTTTAACATTTTTAGGATGAAACGGGATTATTTTTCGTCGGAATGAGGTTCGGCGATTTTTTCGACGGACGGTTTGACGTGAACGTCGAGTTGCGGATAGGGGATATCTATGCCGCCGTCGTCGAAGGCTTTTTTGACGTTTTCAAGCATATTCGCTTTAACCGTCCAGTAATCGTCCGCTTTGCACCAGAACTTCGCTCCGAGATCGATACTCGAAGACGACTGCGCGCTCATTCGGACGGACGGAGCCGGGTCGGTAAAGATAAGTTCGTCGTTTTTCGCCGTTTCCAGTATTATCGCTTTCGCTTTTTCGAAGTCGTTTTCGTACGCTATGGAGAAAGTTACGTCCACTCTGCGAGTGCCTTTTTCGGTATAGTTTACGATTTCGCTCGTGGAAAGTTTGCCGTTGGGGAGATAAACGACTTTATTGTCGCTCGTACGAAGTTTGGTATGGCAGATAAGAATGTCCTGAACGGTGCCTTCGTATCCGCACGCGCAAATAAAATCGTCTACGCGGAAAGGACGGGTGATAAGTATCAGAACGCCGCCGGCAAGGTTGGACAACGTGCCGTTTACCGCAAGTCCGACGCCTACGCCGAGAGAAGCGATTAACGCCGTAATGCCGCTCGTGTTGATTCCGAGATAGGATACAAGAGCGACCACGATAAGCACTTTAAGCCCGATTTTTACGACGTAACTAAGGGTGCGATAAAGCGTTTTGTCGACTTTTTTCGTATCCTCGAGTTTTTTGCCGCGTTTTTCGATGCTTTTGCTGATACGATTGATTATCGCAAACGAAACGATGAGAATAACTATCGAAACGAGAATTTTTATTCCCGTGTTGGTGAGCCAGTTTTGTACCGTTGCCCAAATTTGTTTCCAGTCCATTATAAAATCCTTCTTAAGTTTTTCTTCAATCGTATTGTATACTTAACCGCCAAAAAAGTCAAATGCCGTTTTCGTAGCAGTACCTAAGCAAAGCGTAACAGGTTTTTGCGTCCTTAATTTCGTTGCTTAATACCTTTTCCAAAGCGGTTTTTATCGGCATTTTCACTAAATCGACGAACTCGTCTTCGTCTAAATGTACATGCGTTTTTTTAAGATCTTTCGCCAAAAACACGTAGAGATTTTCGTCGGTATAACCCGGAGTGGGATAAATAACGCCGTACGGCGTAATCGAACCGACAAAGCCCGTTTCTTCTTCGAGTTCTCTCGCGGCGGTTATTGCCGCGTCTTCGCCTTTTTCTAGTTTGCCGGCAGGTATTTCGAGCAGTATTCGACCGTATGGATATCTGAACTGCCGCACAAGGTATACGTTTTGCTCGTTATCTATCGGAAGCACGGACGCGCCGCCGCGGTGCGATACGTATTCTCTTTCCGCTTGTTTTCCGTCGGGCAAAAGCACTTTGTCCACCGATAAATCAATAATTCTTCCCGAAAAAATCTTTTTACCGGATAGTTTTTTTTCAATAAGTTTTTCGTCGGTCATCGTTTAATCCTTTCTTTTTTATCTGAATGATTTTTTACGTTTTCGGTTTGATTTTTCTTTTGCTTTTCGGCAAAAAAATTACACTTTTGAATGTGATTTTTCGTTGTTTTCCGTTTTATTATACGACGGAACGCAGGAAAAAACCTTGAAAAGGGCGTTCGGCGACGGATAAAACGTTTTCGTTTTTTCGTTCGGTATGTTATACTGATTTTATAAGCGCACGATCGTGCGGACGGAGTACGGCGAATGAAAATACTTTATCTTAAATATGCGGTGGAAATTGCGAAAATCGGCTCGCTCAATAAGGCGGCGGAAGAACTTTGCATTGCGCAACCGAACCTGTCGAGAGCGATAAAAGAACTCGAGAAAGAACTTAACATCGTTATTTTCGAGCGTAACGCCAAGGGAATGACCCTTACCCCCGACGGAGAAAAACTTATCCAGTACGGACGGAAAATTCTTAAAGAAATCGACGACGTGGAGCGTCTTTTCAGCGATTCGTCGTTGGGGAAAAAGCGTTTTTCCGTGTCCGTTCCGAGAGCGAGTTATATCGGCGACGCTTTCGCTTCGTTTTCGCTTGAAGCCAACGCCCTTAACAACGTCGAAATGTTTTACAAAGAAACCAACGCTTTGCGCGCGATAAAAAACATTCTCGAAGAAGATTACAATCTCGGAATTATCCGTTACGCCGTCAACTACGACTCGTACTATAAGACGATGCTCAAAGAAAAAGACCTTTACAGCGAAGTGCTGAACGAGTTCCGGTATACGCTTATTATGAACAAGAACAATCCGCTTGCGCTTTTGCCGGAAATCCGTTATACGGACCTTGAAAACTACGTCGAAATCGCTCACGCAGACCCGTACGTTCCTTCCTTGCCGTTTTCTATGGTAAGGAAAGAAGAACTTCCCGACAACATCAGGAAAAGGATTTTCGTGTTCGAAAGAGCGAGCCAGTTCGAAGTGCTATGCAAAAACACGTCTACTTTTATGTGGGTTTCGCCTATGTCGCAGTCAACCCTGTCGCGGTTCGATTTGGTGCAAAGAGAATGTGTGGATAACGTAAAAAAATACAAAGACGTCCTGATTTACCGAAACGATTACAAACTTTCCTCCCTAGATAAAGCATTTATATCCGAACTCGACAAATCTATCGAAAGATTTAACTCGAAATAACTGCTTTCTACGAATAACGTCCTATTTTTGCGTTTTTCTTTCACTTCTGGCTATATCAAAAATGATATAACTTATATAAAAATAAGTATCACACTTTTTTCGCTCCGTTTGTTATAATAGATATTAAAGTATCGATTTAGGATTAAATGATTTAGGATTAAATTATATTCGGTTATTAATCCGCGAATACGAAAACGACGGAAAAAACGGACGGGCGAAACGAGCCTATTCGTAAAGGAAGGCAAAAAAATGAAAAAAGTTACGGTTTGTATCGGCAGTTCTTGCCACGTTAAAGGCTCGTGCCGGGTTATCGAAAGACTTCAATATCTTATTGCTCAGAACAAACTCGGCGATGAAGTCGAACTTGCGGGCAAGTTTTGTATGGGAAGATGCGCCGAAGGCGTTTGCGTAGACGTGGACGGCAAAGATTATTCTGTCAGTCCTGCGACGGTAGACGAATTTTTCAAAACCGCGGTTCTCGCGAACGAATAAGCGCGGATAAGAGCATATCGCGGAATAAGGGTGTCCTAAGCGTGAGTTCAGGTATCCCGCACAACACGAAAGAGAGGCAATTAATGAACAAAATCACAATTATCGGAAGCGGCAGAGTAGGGTCTACGATAGCGTATTCGCTTACCTGCAGAGGAATGGCGTCGAAGATAGTAATCATCGACATCAACAACGAGCGCGCTTTGGGCGAAGCGATGGATATTCGTCAGGGACTTCCCTACGACGCGTCGTGTTCGATTTACGCCGGAAGTTACGCCGACGCGGTGGATTCGGACATAGTAATCATCACGAGCGGTATCGCGCGTCAACCCGGGCAGAGCAGGCTCGATCTTATCAACATCAACATCGGAATACAAAAATCGATTATTCCGCAGATTACGGCTTACGCACCGAACGCGGTTTATATCATCGTATCCAACCCCGTAGACATACTTACTTATGCGTTTTGCAAACTTTCGGGCATACCCGAAAACAAGATTATCGGTTCGGGCACGATACTCGACACTTCGAGATTGAGAGCGAGAATAAGCGAGTATTGCAACGTCGATCCGGAAAACGTAAACGCGTACGTACTCGGCGAGCACGGCGATTCGGAGTTTATACCGTGGTCGGTCGCCAACGTTGCCGGAGTTCCGCTCGACGAATACACGAGTTCTCTTATCGGTCGGAAGGGAATTGCCGCGCCGCTCGATAAGGAAGAGATCACGAGTTACGTCCGCGGTTCGGGTTCGAGAATCATTTCCCGTAAGGGCGCGACTTTCTATGCGGTTTCTTCCGCTGTTTGTTATATTTGCAAGGCGGTTTTGTCTGATTCCAACACGGTTATGCCGGTTTCTTCGATGATGAACGGCGAGTACGGAATAAGCGACGTATGTCTTAGCGCGCTATGCGTAGTCGGCAAGAACGGAATTAACGGCAAACTCGGTATCAAACTTACCGACGAAGAGATTGCGAATTATCGCAACAGTGCGAAAGTGCTTAAAAAGGTTATCGCGCAGAGCGAGTTTTAACGAGCCGACGGGGAGTGGAAAATCTTCCCTCGACTAAAAAATTGACAAGCACCGAATATATAGTATAATAAATTATATAAACTATAAAAACCAAATAAATAAAAGCAAAATTTTGCGGAGGTTAAAATGGAATATCGTATCGAAAAAGACACAATGGGCGAAGTTAAAGTCCCTGCCGACAAATACTGGGCGGCGCAAACCGAAAGAAGTTTCGAGAATTTCAAAATCGGCAACGAGATTATGCCGAGAGAAATCACTCACGCGTTCGGAATCCTGAAAAAGGCAGCCGCTATCGCTAATTACAATCTTGGAAAACTTCCCGAAGAAAAACTCAACGCCATCACGGCGGCTTGCGACGAAGTTATTTCCGGCAAACTTAACGAGCATTTCCCGCTCGTCGTTTGGCAGACCGGCAGCGGAACGCAATCCAATATGAACGCGAACGAAGTTATCGCCAACCGCGGCAACGAAATCGCCGGGAAGAAACTTCTTCACCCCAACGACGATATTAACAAGAGCCAAAGTTCGAACGATACGTTCCCCACGGCTATGCACATCGCGGCGGTATGCGCTATCGAAGACCATCTTTTCCCCGCTATGGAAAAACTCATCGCTACCTTCAAAAGACTTGAAAAAGAAAACGAAGGTATCGTAAAGAGCGGCAGAACGCACCTTCAGGACGCGGTACCGATTGCTTTCTCGCAGGAAATCAGCGGTTGGAGAGCGATGGTAGAAAAGACCGAAGAACAAATCAGACTTACGCTCGGCGGACTTAAAGAACTCGCGCTCGGCGGAACTGCCGTAGGTACGGGACTTAACGCTCCTAAGGGATTTGACGAAGAAGTTGCAAAACAGGTAAGCGAAATCACCGGTAAAAACTTCGTTACTTCTGACAACAAGTATCACGCGCTTACTTCCAAAGACGCGTTGGTATTCGCTCACGGCGCAATGAAAGCGCTCGCGTGCAACCTTATGAAAATCGCCAACGACATTCGTTGGCTCGCTTCCGGTCCTCGTGACGGTTTGGGAGAAATCTTCATTCCCGAAAACGAACCCGGTTCTTCGATTATGCCCGGCAAAGTAAACCCGACTCAGTGCGAATCGATGACGATGGTAGCGGTTCAGGTTATGGCAAACGACGTAGCGGTATCTATGGGCGCGTCGCAAGGCAACTTCGAACTCAACGTATTTATGCCGGTAATCATCTACAACTTCCTGCAATCGGCTAAGATCCTTGCGGACGGCATTATCTCGTTCGAAACCCATTGCGTAACGGGTATCAAAGCGAACAAAGAAAAGATGGCGCACAATTTGCATAACTCGCTTATGCTCGTAACCGCGCTTAACCCCTATATCGGATACGAAAACGCTGCAAAAACCGCTAAAAAGGCGCACAAAGAAAACATTTCTTTGAAAGAAGCGTGCGTATCGCTCGGATTCCTTACCGCGGAAAAATTCGACGAAGTGTTCCATCCCGAACAGATGGCGTATCCCCACTGCTAATACGCAAGACGTTTTTAGGAAAGAACGATTGATTTATCGGGCGACGGGTTCGTTGCCCGATAAAAGCGGAAAAAGAGATAAAAAAGGAAAAAATTGATGAAAATTAGTTATTATCCCGGCTGTACTCTGAAGACCAAAGCGAAAGACCTCGATTTATACGCGCGTCTTTCGGCGGAAAAACTGGGTATAGAGATGGAAGAAATCGAAAACTGGACTTGTTGCGGAGCGGTGTATCCCACGGCGCGCGACGAGATAGCGACAAAGTTGTCGGCGGTCAGGGCGCTCGATTACGCTAAGAAAAACGGAGGGAAGTTGCTTACCCTCTGTTCTGCTTGTCATAACGTGATTAAGCGTGTGAACGACGATATGAAAAACGACGAAAACGTTGCGTTTAAGGCAAACAATTATCTTAAACTCGACGAAGAGTATCATGGAGAAACCGAAGTAATACACTATCTCGAAATGCTCAGAGATATAGTAGGTTTTGACGAGATAGCAAAAAAAGTCGTTAATCCCGTTAAGAAAAAAATCGGTGCGTACTACGGTTGCTTACTGCTCAGACCGAGCAACGTTATGGCGTTTGACAATCCCGAAAATCCCACGATTATCGAAGATTTTATCAAAGCAATCGGCGGAACGCCCGTTAAGTATCCTATGCGCAACGAGTGTTGCGGAGCGTACGTTTCTTTCGCAAGCGAAGAACTTCCGAAGAAGCGCAGCGACGCGATAATAAAGAGCGCGTGCGATAACGGCGCGGAAGTCATCGTTACGGCTTGTCCGCTTTGCCTGTACAATCTGCAAAAGAATTCGGACGGAAAAGCGCAAATCGTTTATTTTACCGAACTTCTTGCGGAAGCGTTGGGGGTGAAAGAGTAATGACTACGACCGAATATAAAGAAAATCTCGTACGTATGAGCGGTACGGACGTAAAAAAATGTATGAAATGCGGCAAATGTTCGGGTAGATGCCCGGCATTCCACGAAATGGATATCAAACCGCATCAGTTCGTAAACTATCTTGCGAGCGGAAAGATAAAAGAACTTCTCGAAAGCAAGGCGAGCCTTTACTGCCTTTCGTGTATGGCGTGCGTAGAACGTTGTCCGCGCGGAGTTGCGCCGCAAGGCGTAATCGAAGCGGTAAGAACGACGGTAGCGAGAATGCAGGGAAACAACGGTATCAAAGCCGAAGACATTCCGCCTATCGTGGACGAACTCATACCGCAGCAACTGCTCGTAAGCGCATACAGAAAATATAACAAATAGATAAAGAGAGAATTAAGATGCAGAGAATAGGAGTATTTATTTGTTGGTGCGGCAGTAACATAGCCGCGACGGTGGACGTCGAACGCGTGGCGCAGGCAATCAAAGCCGAGCCCGGCGTCGTTTATTCCGCCGATTATCAATATATGTGTTCGGAAAACGGTCAGCAACTGATAAAGAACGCGATTAAGGAATACAACCTTACCGGCGTAGTTATCGGTTCCTGCTCGCCGAGAATGCACGAAGCGACGTTCAGAAAAACCGCCGAAAGCGCGGGACTTAACCCGTTTATGGTGGAAGTGGCGAACCTTCGCGAACAGTGTTCTTGGATACATAAAGACAAGGAAGAAGCGACGGAAAAAGCGCTCGTACTCGTCCGCACGGCGATAGCGAAAGTCAGACTTAACGCTCCGCTTACGGCAGGCGAAAGCCCGGTAAAGAAACGCGCGCTGGTAATCGGCGGCGGTATTGCCGGCATTCAGGCGGCGCTTGACATTGCGGAAGCAGGATACCCGGTAGACATCGTGGAAAAGAACGCGACTATCGGCGGAAGAATGGCGCAACTGGACAAAACGTTCCCCACGCTCGACTGCTCGGCTTGTATCCTTACGCCGAAAATGGTCGATTGCGCGCAGAACGAAAAAATCGACATTCTGTCGTATTCCGAAGTGGAAGAAGTCAAAGGCTTCGTCGGCAACTTCACCGTTAAAATCAGAAAGAAAGCGCGTTTCGTCGACGAAACCAAATGTACCGGCTGTAAAGTCTGTATGGAAAAATGCCCGTCGAAGAAGGGACTTAACGAGTTCAATATGAATCTCAACAATCGCACGGCGATTTACATTCCCTTCGCTCAGGCTATCCCGAACGTGGCAGTTATAGATCCCGAACAGTGCATTAAACTCAAAACGGGCAAATGCGGACTTTGTTCTAAATTCTGCGGAGCGGGCGCGATAAACTACGAAATGAAAGACGAGTTTATCGAAAGAGAATACGGCGCGATCGTAGTCGCTACCGGATTCCGTCCGATCAAATTAGACGCATTCAACGAGTACGGATACAGCGACAACAAAGACGTCGTGACTTCTCTCGAACTCGAAAGACTGATGAACGCGGCAGGTCCGACGAACGGCGTTCTGCTCCGTCCGTCCGATCTTACTCACCCGAAGGTAATCACCTTTATTCAGTGCGTGGGTTCTCGTGACGTGTCGGGTTGCGGCAAGCCGTACTGCTCGAAAATCTGCTGTATGTATACGGCTAAGCACGCTATGCTTATCCGTGAAAAGTACCCTGATACCGAAGTTCACGTTTTCTACATAGACGTAAGAACGCCGGGTAAAAACTACGACGAGTTTTATCGTCGCGCGGTAGAACAATACGACGTGGATTACATAAAAGGTATGGTCGGAAAGGTTTACAACGAAAACGGTAAACTTATGGTACAAGGCAGCGACCTTCTCACCAACGAACAAATCGTTATTCCCAGCGACCTAGTCGTTCTTGCGACGGCTATCGAACCAGAACCGTCCGTTCGTAAGATAGCGACCCTTCTTACCGCGAGCATAGACACCAACAATTTCCTTAACGAATCTCACCCGAAACTTCGTCCCGTGGAAAGCCCGACTGCCGGCGTGTTCCTTGCGGGCGTATGTCAGGGACCGAAAGACATTCCGGAAACCGTTTCTCAGGCGTCCGCGTGTGCGGCTAAGGTAATCGGACTTCTCGCAAAAGATCATCTGAAAACCAACCCATGCGTCGCTCACCCCGATGAGAATATGTGTAACGGCTGTTCGCAGTGCGCCAACGTATGCGCGTACGGCGCAATCACTTATATAGATAAGGAATTCAGACTGGGCGGCGGAAAGACGGAAACGAGAAGAGTAGCGTCCGTAAATCCCGCGGTTTGCCAAGGTTGCGGAGCGTGTACGGTAACCTGTCCGTCCGGAGCGATGGACTTGTCCGGGTTCAGTTCGAACCAGATTATGTCGGAGGTTGAAGCGATATGCAAGAGATAAACGAAAAGAAAGAATTTGTACCGAACATAGTCGCTTTTTGCTGCAACTGGTGTTCGTACGCCGGAGCGGACCTTGCCGGTTCGGGAAGAATGTCGTATCCCGCCAACGTAAAAATCGTAAGAGTGCCGTGTTCGTGCAGAGTTAATCCGACGTTCGTACTCAAAGCGTTTCAACGCGGAGCGGACGGCGTGATACTTTGCGGATGTCACCCGGGCGATTGCCACTACGTTACGGGCAACTATTATACGAGAAGAAGAATGTCCCTTTTGTTCAGTTTTCTCGATTTTATGGGAATCGAAAAAGAAAGAACGAGAGTGGAATGGGTATCCGCGGCGGAAGGCGCAAAATTCTCCGCGGTTATGAACGATTTCGTCCGTCAGATCACCGCTTTGGGCGAAAACAAGAGATTACAGGACCTGAGAGTAAAGGAGGACTAGGAAGATGAACGAACTTCAATCGGCTATGGTAAAAAGAGCCGCCGCCCTTCTCGAAAGCGGGGAAGTAAAAAGGGTGGTCGGCTGGAAGAAAGGCGAGTTTGCCTTTGACCCGTCGCCTGCTACGTTCGAAACGGCGGAATCGCTCGGAGAATTCGTTTACAACGATTTTTGCGGAGCGAACCTTTCGAAATACCTTATCGAAATATCGAAAAAAGAGGGCAAAACCGCAATCTTTTTGAAACCGTGCGACAGTTACAGTTTTAACCAACTCGTTAAAGAACACAGAGTGGTCAGAGAAAAAGTACTGGTTATTGCAGTCGAATGTCAGGGCAAACTCTCTCCGCGTAAACTCGAAGAAAAGGGTATTACCGGGATAAGAGAAGAGCGTTACGAAGGCAGCGAAGCGGCGTTTGACACGATTTACGGCGAAAAGAAGATAAACAAAGGCGAAGTTTTGCTCGACAAAT
The DNA here is from genome assembly GCA_905210905.1 of uncultured Christensenella sp. GTDB lineage: Bacteria > Bacillota > Clostridia > Christensenellales > DTU072 > CAG-1782. The sequence goes on from CAJLYQ010000019.1 coordinate 21,446, forward strand.
GCCTTACCTGCAAGAGCAAGAAGCACGCGGTAAGCGACGAAAGCATAATCTTCAACGAGATGAAAGCCGGCGAATTCGACAGATTCTCTAAGGTAAGAGAACTGGAAAATATGACGGCGGACGAAAGATTCGAGTTCTGGCAGGGACAACTTTCGAAGTGCATAAGATGCAACGCTTGTCGTAACGTTTGTCCGGCTTGTTCGTGCATCAAGTGCGTGTTCGACAACCCGAAATCGGGCGTTGCCGGAAAAGCGAACGCAGACAGTTTTGAAGAACAACTGTTCCATATAATAAGAGCGTTCCACGTGTCGGGAAGATGTACCGACTGCGGAGAATGTTCGAGAGTATGTCCGCAAGGGATACCGCTGCAACTTCTCAACAGGAAGTTTATAAAGGACATTAACGTTCTTTACGGCGAATATCAGGCGGGCGAAGTCGCGGAAGGCAAAACGCCGCTTACTTCGTACACCGAAGGCGACGTCGAACCGATCAACGCGATCGCGCAAACGGAGGGCAAATAATGAAAAAAATCAAGAGAGAAAATCTGAACGCGTTTTTTGCGGCGGTTTCGGAAAAAATGCCCCTTTATCTGCCCGTTAAAAACCACGGAGAAGTAAACTACGGCAAATACGAGTCCACGAGCGAAGTTATGCTCGACACGCTTAAGACCGTTAAATCTCCGAAAAACTACTTCTTCCCGCAGACCGAAGATATGATGAAGTTCAGGGTAGAAGGAAAGAAAATCGAAATTATCGATATAAGAGAAGCGCAGGCGCCGTTCGTTCTGTTCGGCGTGAGAGCGTGCGACTACAAAGCGTTTTCCGTTTTGGACAACGTTTTTCTCCAAGACCCGGTAGACACCTACTATAAGGCGAGAAGGGAAGCGGCGATAATCTTCACGCTTGCCTGCGGCAAACCCGAAGAAAGTTGTTTCTGCTCTTCTTTCGGTATCGACGCAAGCGATCCCAAAGGCGACGCGACCGTATGGCTGGACGAAAAATACGCTTACGTTAAAGCCAACACGGAAAAAGGCGAAAGCGTGCTTTCGTTATACGGCGAAGCGGCCGACGGCGGAGAAAAGGAAGTCGAAAAAATCAAAAAAGCGTCCAAAGAGATTACGGAAAAACTTCCGTTTGCTCATCTCGATTTAAGCGCGTTCAAACCCGAAAACCTTAACGAACTGTTCGAATCGGACAAATGGAACGAACTCTCCGAGGCGTGTTTGGGTTGCGGAACCTGCACGTTCGTATGCCCGACCTGCCAATGTTTCGACATTCGCGATTTCAAGACAAACAAGGATATAATACGTTTCCGCTGCTGGGATTCGTGTATGTATTCGGACTTCACGCTTATGGCGGGCGGCAACTCGAGAAAAACTCAGATGCAGCGTTTCCGTCAGAGATTTATGCATAAACTCGTGTACTATCCGTCGCAGTACGGCACGTACTCGTGCGTAGGTTGCGGAAGGTGCGTAAACAAATGTCCGCAACATCTCAACATCGTTAAAGTTATCAAAAAATTAGGGGGACAAGACAAATGATTAACGAAAATCTTATTCCCGTCGTGTGCGAAGTAACCAACATAAGAAAGGACACTCCCGACGTAAAGACGTTCAGAGTAGTCGGGCTTGACGGAAAGAAGCCGTTCGAGCATCTTCCGGGACAATGCGCAATGGTATCCGTGCCGGGCGTCGGCGAATGTATGTTCTCGATTACGAGTTCTCCGACGAACACGGAGTTTATGGAATTTTCCATTAAAAAATGCGGATGCGTTACCGACGTTATTCACTCGATAGAAGAAGGACAGCAAATAACGGTACGCGGACCGTACGGAAAGAACTTCCCGGTAGAAGAAGATTTCAAAGGCAAGGACTTGTTGTTTATTGCCGGCGGTATCGGACTTGCGCCGTTAAGAAGCGTAATAAACTACGTTCGTCACTATCGCGACAACTACGGTAAAGTAACGATCGTGTACGGAGCGAGAAGCAAAGACGATCTCGTGGACATCGAAGAAATCACCAACGAGTGGAAAAACGAGAAAGACTTCGACGTATATCTTACCATCGACAGACCGCAGGAAGGCTGGGACGGACACGTCGGTTTCGTGCCGAACTACGTTAAAGAACTCGGACTTAACCCGAATATGACCGCGGTACTTTGCGGACCGCCGATAATGATTAAGTTCACTCTTGCCGGACTGCTCGAACTCGGTTTCAAAAAAGAAAAGGTTTATACCACGTTGGAACTGAGAATGAAGTGCGGCATAGGCAAATGCGGAAGATGCAACGTAGGCGACAAGTTCGTTTGCAAAGACGGACCCGTTTTCAGAATGGACGAACTTGACGAACTACCCGACGAATATTGATTTAGGAGACAGAAATGGAAAACAAAGTAAACGTTTATTTTTTCGGTAAAAAATATCTCGTACCCGAAAGTCTTACGATAATGAAGGCTATGGAGTATGCCGGATACCAACTCGTCCGCGGTTGCGGTTGCAGAAACGGTTTCTGCGGCGCGTGCGCGACGATATATCGTATTAAGGGACAGCAAGAACTCAAAACCTGTCTTGCTTGCCAACAGCAAGTCGAAGAAGGAATGTACGTCGCGACGCTCCCGTTCTTCCCGCTCGTAAAACAGGTTTACGACATCAACAAGATCAAACCTACCGAGCAGATAATGATGCAACTTTATCCCGAAATTTACAGTTGTATCGGTTGCAACGCCTGCACGAAATCCTGCACGCAGGGACTTAACGTTATGCAATACATAGCGTACGCTCAGCGCGGAGAGTACGAAAAGTGCGCCGAAGAGAGTTTCGATTGCGTAATGTGCGGAGTTTGCTCGTCACGTTGTCCTGCCGGAATATCTCATCCCCAGGTGGCGGAACTTGCGAGAAGACTTTACGGCAAGTATATCGCGCCCGAGTGCAAACATCTCGAAAAGAGAGTGGACGACATCAACAACGGACTGTTCAAACAACTTATGGAAGATATAATGAACAAGCCTATCGAAGAGATGAAAGAACTGTACAACCACAGACAGATTGAAAAATAGGAGAGCGCGAAATGTATAATTACACCGAAGAACAACTTGCTTCGATGAAGAAAGTCGAAGCGACCAGAAAGGAAAGATTCGAAAACCTTTTCCCCAGAATGTCTGCCGAAGAAAAGGACGCGGTTTTGAAAGAAAACCACCCCGACTATATCGACAGCGCGTACGAAAACCTTAAAATCGGACCGAACAAAGGCGAAAAAGTCCTTCACGAACTCGCCGCGCTCCTTCAGGGAAAATCGAGAGTACTCGATATGGACATCGATTTGGAAAACCCGGACTACGACGTAGACGTTTTAGTTATCGGCGGCGGCGGCGCGGGTGCGTCCGCGGCAATCACCGCTCATAAAAACGGCGCGAATGTAATGATGGTGACCAAACTTCGTATCGGCGACGCCAACACTATGATGGCGGAAGGCGGAATACAGGCGGCGGACAAAGAAAACGACAGTCCGGCTATCCATTATCTCGACGCTTTCGGCGGCGGACACTTTGCAGCCAAACCCGAACTTCTCGAAAAACTCGTTTACGAAGCGCCAGACGCAATTAAGTGGCTTTCCGATCTCGGAGTTATGTTTGACAAAGACAAAGACGGCAATATGATCACAACCCACGGCGGCGGCACGAGCAGAAAGAGAATGCACGCGTGCAAGGACTATTCCGGCGCGGAAATTATGCGTACGTTAAGAGACGAAGTTCTTAACAGAGAAATCCCCGTAGTGGACTTCACCGCGGCGATAGAAATAATCAAAGACGAAAACGGCAACGCGGCAGGCGCGGTTCTCCTTAATATGGAAACCAAAGAAATACTCGTCGCCAGAGCGAAGACCGTAATCATTGCGACCGGCGGCGCGGGCAGACTGCATTATCAGGGTTTCCCGACGTCCAACCACTACGGCGCGACGGCGGACGGACTCGTGCTTGCTTACAGAGCGGGAGCGAAACTTCTTTACGCCGACACTCTTCAGTATCACCCGACCGGCGTAGCCGAACCTACCCAGATATTCGGCGCGCTCGTTACCGAAAAAGTACGTTCTTTGGGCGCGCAACTCGTCAACAAAAACGGCGAAGCGTTCGTTTATTCTCTCGAAACCCGTGACGTAACCGCATCTTCGATAATAAGAGAATGTCGTCAAAGACACAACAGTATCAAGACGACGGACGGCGAAGGCGTATGGCTTGACACGCCTATGATAGAACTTATCGGCGGCGAAGGAACCATCGAAAAGAGAATTCCTGCAATGTACAGAATGTTCGGCAAATACGGCATCGATATCAGAAAAGAGCCTATTCTCGTTTATCCGACGCTCCACTATCAGAACGGCGGTATCGACATTGCGGCAAACGGCGAAGCCGGCGTTAAGAACCTGTTCGTCGCGGGCGAAGCGGTCGGAGGAATTCACGGCAGAAACAGACTTATGGGCAACAGCCTTCTCGATATAATCGTTTTCGGAAGAAACGCCGGACACTTTGCGGCGGAAAGAGCGAAAGAAGTCAACGTAGGCAAACTTACCCTGTCGCACGTAAACGCTTTTGAAAAAGAACGCGAATCCGCAGGAATTACCGACGACAAACTTTCTCCGCAAATCTTACCCGACTATACCAGAAAGGATATGTAATCGGAGATAAAATATGGCCGCAAGCAAAGCCGCGGCTTTGCGAATACAATACGGTTTATAAATAAAAGGAACGAAATGGAAACTGAACAAATCGAAAAAGAAACCGTTCAAGAACCCGAACAACAGTCGGGTTCGCCGAAAAAGAACGGTAAAGTAAACAAAAACGTAGTCAAATGGATATGGATAGCGGTAGCCGTACTTGCGGTTATCGGTATCGCCGTTTGGTGCATACTCGCGCCGAAAAAGAGCGAAGCGGGCGTAGCGGACGTTATTCACGTGCCGCAGACCGTAGCGTTGCTTTTCGGAATGTTCCTAATCACGATGGTGGGCTGCCTGCTCGGCAGAGTTACGATTAAGGGCATATCGCTCGGCACGGCAGGCGTATTTCTTATAGCCATTCTTTTCGGGTACCTAAGCACTCTCGACGGACTTAAAGAAATACCTATTTTGAAAATGTTTTATATGGAAAACACGGCGTCCAAACTTTGCGGATACTACAAGGGTATCGTGCAAAATATCGGACTCGTGCTGTTCGTTTCGTCCGTAGGCTGTATCGCCGGACCCAACTTCTTTAAGGACCTTAAACGAAATGCGAAATCGTACGTCGTACTCGGCGTTATGATTATCGTAACGGGAGCGATTATCTCCACGTTGTTTGCGCTTATTCCGGGAATTAAACCCGAATTTTCCGCAGGCGTACTCAGCGGTTCGCTTACCACGACCCCCGGTTATTCTGCGGCGCTCGAAGCGGCGGCAAGCGGAGAATTTACCGATCTCGTTACGCTCGGTTATGCGGTTGCGTACCCGTTCGGCGTAGTAGGCGTCGTGCTTTTCGTACAACTTATCCCCAAAATCACGAAGGCGGATATGGTGAAAGAAAGAGCAATGCTCAGAGTGGACGAAAAGAGTATAAAAGTTAAGAAAGAAGGACTTTTCCAAGTGGATTCGTTCGGTCTTATGCCGTTCGGACTTGCGGTCGTCATCGGACTTATTCTAGGTTCGATAACCATTCCGCTTACGAGCAGGGGATACAACGGACCTACGTTCTCTTTGGGAACGACGGGCGGCGCGCTTATTTCCTGTCTTGTGTTCGGTCACTTCGGACACATCGGCAAACTCGATATGGAAGTTCCGGAAAGGACGACTAAAGTATTCAGAGAATTCGGACTCGTACTGTTCCTTATCGGAGCGGGCGTTTCGGGCGGCGTTGCGCTCGTAGACCAAATCCGTTTGCACGGCGGAATAATAATCCTGTACGGATTCATTGCCGGCGCGCTTATGACCACGCTTCCTATGGTTATAGGTTATATCTTCGCTCGCAAAGTGCTTAAGATGAGTTTGCTCAACACGCTCGGTTCTATTACCGGCGGTATGACCAGCACCCCGGCGCTCGGCACGCTTATAGCGACCGCAGGCACGGACGACGTAGCGGGAGCGTACGCTTCCACTTACCCCATTGCGCTCGTACTAGTAGTACTTGCGTCGCAACTTATTATTACGTTATTATAAAAAAAATCTTTTAGAGAGGTGAAATATATGTCAAAAATCGATTTAACCAAATACGGTATCGTCGGAACGACTGAAATCGTTCACAACCCGTCTTACGAAGTGCTCTTTGAAGAAGAAACCAAACCGGGTCTTGTCGGATATGAAAAAGGACAAGTAAGCGAACTCGGCGCGGTAAACGTAATGACCGGTATTTACACCGGACGTTCGCCCAAAGATAAGTTTATCGTAGTGGACGAAAACTCCAAAGACACCGTTTGGTGGACTTCCGACGCTTATAAAAACGACAACCATCCGGCAAGCGAAGAAACCTGGAAATCGGTTAAAGAAATCGCCATCAAAGAACTTTGCAACAAAAGACTGTTTGTCGTAGACGCGTTCTGCGGAGCGAACAAAGACACCAGAATGGCAGTTCGTTTCATCGTGGAAGTTGCTTGGCAAGCGCACTTTATCAAGAATATGTTCATTGCGCCTACCGCGGAAGAACTCGCTTCTTTCGAACCCGACTTCGTCGTTTACAACGCGTCCAAAGCGAAAGTAGAAAAATACAAAGAACTCGGACTTAACTCCGAAACTGCGGTTGTATTCAACATTACCAGCAGAGAACAGGTTATTATCAACACCTGGTACGGCGGCGAAATGAAGAAAGGTATGTTCTCGATGATGAACTACTATCTGCCCCTTAAAGGTATCGCTTCGATGCACTGCTCGGCGAATACCGATATGGAAGGCAAGAATACCGCTATTTTCTTCGGACTCAGCGGAACGGGCAAAACCACCCTTTCTACCGACCCCAAACGTTTGCTTATCGGCGACGACGAACACGGCTGGGACGATAACGGCGTATTCAACTTCGAAGGCGGTTGCTACGCTAAGGTAATCAACCTCGACAAAGATTCCGAACCGGACATCTACAACGCTATCAGACGCGACGCGCTTCTCGAAAACGTAACTCTCGACAAAGACGGCAAAATCGACTTTGCGGACAAGAGCGTAACCGAAAACACCCGTGTTTCTTACCCGATTAACCATATTGAAAACATCGTACGTCCTATTTCCAGCGCACCGGCGGCAAAGAACGTCATTTTCCTTTCGGCAGACGCTTTCGGCGTACTTCCCCCGGTATCCGTTCTTACCCCCGAGCAGACTCAGTACTACTTCCTCAGCGGATTTACGGCTAAACTTGCCGGAACGGAAAGAGGAATTACCGAACCTACTCCTACTTTCTCGGCTTGCTTCGGACAGGCGGTCCTCGAACTCCACCCGACCAAATACGCGGAAGAACTCGTTAAGAAAATGAAGATGAGCGGAGCGAAAGCGTACCTCGTAAACACCGGCTGGAACGGAACGGGCAAACGTATTTCCATCAAAGATACCAGAGGTATCATCGACGCTATCCTTAACGGCGATATCAACAACGCTCCCACGAAGAAAATTCCTTACTTCGATTTCGAAGTACCGACCGAACTCAACGGAGTCGCTACCGAAATTCTCGATCCCAGAGATACCTACGCAGACAAAGCGGAATGGGACAGAAAAGCGCAAGACCTTGCAGGAAGATTTATCAAGAACTTTGCTAAGTACACGACCAACGAAGCAGGCAAAGCGCTTGTTAAGGCAGGTCCGCAACTGTAATTTTACACCGAGAGATCTTTACGAAAACGGGTGCCGGAAGGCAGCCGTTTTCTTTTTTTTTGTAAAATCCCCGCCCGCCCGCC
>CAJLYQ010000020.1 GCA_905210905.1 uncultured Christensenella sp.
TACCGGCGACGGCGAGATGATTAATTCCGGCTTCCTTGACGGAATTACCACAAAGAAGGAAGCTGTTGCGAGGATGCTTGAGTTCCTTAAGGAAAAGGGCGTCGGCGAGAAGGGTGTTCAGTACAAAATGAAGGACTGGGCGTTCAACCGTCAAAGATACTGGGGAGAGCCTATTCCGATAATTAACTGCCCTTGCTGCGGACAAGTCGCGCTTGACGAAAGGGAATTGCCTTTGCTTCTGCCCGACCTTGCCGATTTTGAACCGACGGACGACGCAACGAGTCCGCTCAGCAAACTTACCGACTGGGTAAACGTTAAATGTCCTAAGTGCGGAAAAGACGCAAAAAGAGAAACCGATACGATGCCGCAATGGGCAGGAAGCAGTTGGTATTTCCTTCGCTATATGAGTCCGAAGTGCGATACCGCGCCCGTTTCGCCCGAAGCAAACGATTATTGGAGACAGGTCGACTGGTACAACGGCGGAATGGAACACGTTACGCGCCACCTTATATATAGTCGTTTCTGGAATATGTTCCTTTACGACATAGGTGTAGTTAAGGACGAAGAACCTTACAAAAAGAGAACGGCACAAGGTTTGATACTCGGTTCGGACGGCGAAAAAATGAGTAAATCGAGAGGGAACGTAATTAACCCCGACGATATCATTAAAGAATTCGGAGCGGATACTTTAAGAACGTTTATTCTGTTTATCGGCGATTACGAAAAACCGAGCCCGTGGTCGATGGAAGGCACGAGGGGATGTTACCGTTTCCTTAACAGAGTATGGGGACTTGCCGATATGGTTAAAGAAACTCCGCATAAAGGCGACATTAACCTTGCGGCGGTTATCAAAAAAGTGTCCGACGACTACGAAGCGGCGAAGTACAATACCGCTATTGCGCAACTTATGGCTGCGATAAACGTTTTCTATGCGCGCGGCTCCGTGACGAAACACGAACTGAACACGTTTTTGAAACTGCTTTATCCCGTCGCTCCGCATATTACGAGCGAAATGTATTCCAACCTTAACGACGGAGCGAAAATTAACGAGGCTGCGTGGCCTACGTATAAGGAAGAAGAACTTATTGAAAACGAGGTTGAAATTCCTGTGCAGGTAAACGGCAAACTCCGCGGCAAAATTACCGTTGCTACCGACGCGACGCAAGAAGAGGCGATGCAGGCGGTAGGGGATGAAATTCTGTGCGGAAAGACGATAATTAAAGTAATTTACGTCAAAGGAAGAATACTGAATATCGTGGCAAAATAAAGGACGGTTTTTATGCGTAAAGAGTAAAAAATAATTTTCATATTTTTTGCTTAAATGTGTAAAAAAACAGTTGCAATTTGGAAATAAAAAGGATAAAATATAAACGAAAAAAATTCCATTAGGAGGATATTTATAATGGCAAAAGTTAAAATCGGTATCAATGGTTTCGGAAGAATCGGCCGTTTGGTTTTCCGTGCTTGCTGCGCAAGAAACGACGTTAAGGTAGTCGGTATCAACGACCCCTTCATCGACGTTAACTATATGGCATATATGCTTAAATACGACAGCGTTCACGGTCAATTCGACGGTGACATTCAGGTTGTTGACGGCAAACTCGTAGTAAACGGCAACGCGATCACCATTTTTGCGGAAAAAGACCCTGCAAACATCAATTGGAAATCCTGCGGCGCTAAATATATCGCAGAAGCGACCGGCGTATTCACGACCGTAGACGCGGCTAAAGTTCACATCAAGAACGGCGGCGCTAAGAAAGTCGTAATCACCGCTCCCAGCAAAGACGCTCCTATGTTCGTATGCGGCGTTAACCTCGACAAATACGACAAGAAGATGAAAGTCGTAAGCAACGCTTCCTGCACGACGAACTGCTTGGCTCCTATGGCTAAAGTTCTTAACGACAAATTCGGCATCGTTGAAGGTCTTATGACGACCGTACACGCTACCACCGCTACCCAAAAGACCGTTGACGGTCCCAGCAAGAAAGACTGGAGAGGCGGACGTGGCGCAGGCGCTAACATCATTCCTTCTTCTACCGGCGCAGCGAAAGCAGTTGGCAAAGTTATTCCCGAACTTAACGGAAAACTTACCGGTATGTCCTTCAGAGTTCCTACTCCGGACGTAAGCGTAGTTGACCTTACCGTAAGACTTGCTAAAGAAGCGACCTACGAAGAAGTTAAAGCCGCTATGAAAGAAGCAAGCGAAACCTATCTTAAGGGTATCCTCGGATACACCGAAGACGCTGTAGTAAGCACCGACTTCGTATCCGATCCCAGAACGAGCATCTTCGACGCTTCCGCAGGTATCGCTCTTAACGGCAACTTTATGAAACTCGTAAGTTGGTACGATAACGAATGGGGTTACAGCAACAAAGTAGTTGACCTTATCGTTCATATGAGCAAAGTTGACAAAGAAAAATAATAATCAGTAGCATACGCTACAAAAAGGGCTGTCTTGCGACAGCCCTTTAATTTTATATTTTTTTTATTTCAGGGAAAGAAATTTATAAAAATAAGTTAAGCGTTGAACATATCTTCCATCGAATAAAGTCCGGGATTTTGCTTTACGATAAATCTTGCGGCATTCATACTTCCGAGAGCGAAGATCGAGCGACTTTCCGCTTCGTGTTTTATGGTGATCACTTCGTTGTTCATAATAAACATCACTTCGTGTTTTCCTACGATCGTGCCTCCGCGAACAGCACTGATACCGATTTCACCGGGTTTTCTTTTTGCGTTTCCGCTCCGTCCGAGTATGTATTCCGACGAGGGAATAACGCTTTTTATTCCGTCTGCAAGCAAAAGCGCGGTGCCGCTGGGAGCGTCCGCTTTTCTGTTGTGATGTTGTTCTATGATTTCGACGTCGGCTTTATCGCCGAGCGTTTTTGCGCAATACTTAGCGAGTTGCAAAACGAGATTTATTCCGAGACTCATATTGCCCGATTTGAGTATCGGGATTTTTTTTGCCGCGTCTTCGATTAAGGCGAGTTCTTCTTCATCGAACCCGGTCGACGCAATTACGCAGGGAAGATTGTTTTTTACGGCGAAAGGCAGATAGTCTTTGACGCACGTATGAAAAGAGAAGTCGATTAAGCAGTCTGCTTTTTCGGTAATTTCTTTACACGAAGAATAAACCGGAAACCCGAAAGAACATTTTTCGGGATTTTTGTCTATTCCGCATACTATCGACATATCGTCACATTCTTTCGCCGCGGATTGAAAGACTTTTCCCATTGCTCCGCCGACGCCGTAAAAAATTATATTCATTTTTGCTCCTTAATATTATTTATTGTCCTGTGCGATGAGATATTCGAGAATTTGCACTGCGTTCGTGGCGGCGCCTTTACGAATATTGTCGGCTACGACCCAAAGATTGCAACCGCTTTCGACGGTGTCGTCGATTCTGATACGTCCTACGTACACTTCGTCGTGTCCTTCGGCGTAAATCGGCATAGGATATTTCAAATTTGCGTCGTCGTCGACGAGAACGATACCATTTTGATTGCGCAACGCTTCTTTAATTCCTTCGAGCGTGCAAGGTTTGTTAAATTCTACGTTAATTGATTCGCTGTGACCGTGACGAACGGGTACGCGTACGGTCGTAGCGGTTATTTTCATCGAATAATCGTCGAGAATTTTTTTGGTTTCGTTTATCATTTTTTCTTCTTCTTTGGTATAACCGTTGGGAAGGAAAACGTCGATTTGCGGAATGCAGTTACCGAAAATTGGGTAGGGGAATTTCTTCGTTTCGCCTTCTTTTGCTTCGGTAACGAGATCGTTGTATCCTGCTACGCCCGCTCCGCTTACTGCCTGATAGGTGGAGTAAACGATACGTTTAATTCCGTATTTATCGTGCAAAGGTTTAAGCGCGACTACCGCCTGTATCGTCGAGCAGTTCGGGTTGGCGATTATTTTCTCGTTTTTAAGCGCCGCTTCGGGGTTTACTTCGGGTACGACGAGCGGTACGTCGGGGTACATACGCCACTGGCTGGAGTTGTCGATAACGGTTATGCCGTGTTTTGCGAAAATAGGAGCAAATTCCTTGCTGGTTCCGCCGCCGGCACTGAAAAGTGCATAATCGAGATCTTTACCGAGTATATTTTCTTCGGTCAATTCGAGTACGGTATATTCTTTACCTAAGAATTCGATTTTTTTACCTGCGCTCTTCTTGGACGCATAAAGATAATAGTTTTTTACGGGAAGTTTTCTTTCGGTCAGAACTTCCAAAAATTTGTTGCCGACCATTCCGGTTGCGCCGACAACGGCTACGTTGTATTCTTTCATTTTTACCTCCGATCGGCGCGAACGCCTTATGAATACTATATTTAACTTTTATGATAGCAAAAAAGGTTTTTTCAGTCAAACGTAAAACGATTAAATCGCAAAATTATTCTTGAAATTTGTTAATTTTTATAAAAATTAACGTATAAATAACTCGCAAAAATCGTATAAAAAAGATTTTATGCAGAAAGCGTTAAAAGTTGCCTTTACGTTTGACAAAGTTTTACTAATAGTTTACCATAATAAACATCGAGGTATAAAAGATGAAAGGAAAAGCGACGAACATAGTAATCAACGAGATAATGTCGAGTCAGAACAGTTCGACGATTATTCTCACCGAGTCGGACGGAGAGCACGTAGGGTTTCTCGCCGATCTGGCAAACAATTACCGTACGACTTTTTGGGTAAACGCGTCGTACGACAAGGATTATTCGCTGCCTTTTGCCATAGCGCACCGCGTTATACCGTCGGATTCGCCTTTGATGAGTAAACTTACGCAGTTTTTGTACTGTAAACTCGATTTTACGAAGGACTTGATTATTATAAAAACGATTCTCGATTATATCGAAGAATTAAGTTATAACTGCTTGTTGATTATCGACAATGTGGAAACGATTTATCGGGAGTACAATTACAAATCGATAGAAATGCTCCTTAAAAATTGTCCTTCGAATTTGAAAATCGTATTGATATCGAGTAAGTTTATCGATCTTAACTACAATATTTTTACCGACAGACCGCCCAAACTTATTTGTAAAGAACAACTCGACGACGCGGAGTTTGATGAAAGCGTTGCAAACGAACGGTTTACCGCGGAGCAATGGGCGTTTCTCTTCGAGGCGTCGAAAAAGCGGTTTATAGAAAAACAATTTGCGGCGAGTTTCGTGGAAAACGGCGCGGAACTTCTTACCGCTCTTGCGACTAAATATCGTAGTTCGGTTATGCAAACCGGTCAAAACCTTTTCAACGTAAATCCGAAACTCGGAGAATTGATTAAAAATAAAGGTTTAGCAAAAGAAAACGAAGAAATCGAATTCGAAAAAGCGCTATATTCTTATTATCTTGACGGGGAAGTAAGAAATTACGTAAAAGCGTTGAAAATAGGAATAGAGGCAAACGATGCCGAAATGGTCGATAAGGCGATAAAAAAGGTTATCGAAAACGGAGCCGAAGTAGCGCATTTGTATGAATTCGTCCAGTATTCCGACGTTTTTTCCTTCGGAGATATTCCTTCACGGTGCGTTTACGCCAGATATTTTATGCTGATAGAGCAAATCGTAGGGCAAAGAAATTCCGAATACGGAACGGAAGAGGCGAAGAAACTTTTGGCAGAGTTGCCGGACGATCATTTGCTTAACGCTCAGGTTGCGTCCTGCTACGTTCGAGCAATGTTTTTATGCGGAAAAAAACTCGAAGGTGCGGAGTTTGCCCGCGCGTATATCGGAGATAAACTCGAAAAATACGGCGAAGAATACTTACCGAAAATTACCGCGGAAGTGGATAAACTTGCCGAAGGAATAAGAGCGCTCAGTATGTCGATAATCGTTCAGCGTTATCGTAAAATCGAAAAATATCTTTCTGCGGAAGAGTTCAAAAACGAATACTGGTATTGCAACATGTTACAAACGTTCGTAGGTTGTAACCTCGAATTGGGTAACTATAAACTTGCGGTCGAGTACCTAAACAAGATAAAACAAATAATTCCGTTTTACGTAATACCTTGCAATATGGTGTCGGCATATTACTATTCGGGAGATATGGCACTTGCTACGAAGAACGCCGAAGACATAATTGCAAAAAGCAAATGGGATTCGCTCACGCAAAGCGTGACCGACGCTTATTTGACGCTTGCGCTCGTAAATTACTATTATAACGATATGGAAAAAGCGGTTAGTTACGTCGACGATGCGGTCAGTTGCCAAACAGACGACGAGTATACTATGATTACCGCTATCGCTTTGCGCGCAATGGTTTACGCCGCCGCAGGAAAGGCGGAATACGCAAAAGATTTGGCGTTGCTGTACGTTAAACGTTGCGAAATAACCGGAAGCAAATATACGCCGCTGATGCACGGCGCGGCGGCATTCTCTTTTTGGGCAAGCGGAAAGGACGAAGAAGCGACTTTACACGCGAGGAAGTCTATTCTTGGTTCGGCGGCAAGATCGGCATTTTGGCTCACTTCCACTGCGATTATTATCGATTATATGTTCGAAGGCGACGATTACAAAACGTGCAGGGGACTTGTGGAGAAATTTTTTAACGCAAGTAAAAACTTCGGTATGGATATGCTTACCGTTACGATACCGAAATTGTTTGACCCGATCATAAGCTACGCTTTGGAAAACGAGATAGAGCCGGAGTACGTTTCTTCCCTGCTCGATAAAGCAAAGGGGCGTAAAGCGGCTGAAAGTAACGTATGCAACGCAAGAATTAAACTTATGGGTTCGACTTTGGTAAGCGTTGCGGGCGAAGAACTGATATGGAAAACGAAGAAAGCAAAAGAGTTGTTTTTATTGTACGTTCTTAAAGGCGAACAAGGCGTAGACAGAAACGAAATAATCGAGATGTTCTGGGGAGATTACGTTTACGTATCCGCTATCAACAATCTGAAAACGACGAATAATATAATAAGGAATACACTGACGGCGAAAAATATTCCGTTCAAACTCGAGTATTTGAATTCGAAATATTCGTTGCATATCGAAACCTGCGAAACCGATTACGACAATTACCTTAAAGAATATAGAAGCACTCTCGAAGAACAGGATTTCAGGAAAAGAGCGTTGAGAGTAGCAAGACTTGCCGCGATTTACGGCGACGGGTTTGCGACCGATATTAAAATTAAGTTTTTTACCGACATACGAGAAGAACGTAAGGAAGAGTTTGTGCTTTTGCTTACGAAACTTATAAAAGAATTCTGCGACGCAGGGGATTATATCGAAGCGAAGAGATATCTTACGTTATTGAAAAAAGTTCAACCCGAAGCGGAGAGCGGAATATTCACGCAAGACATAGAAAGAAGGTTATTTAACTGATGAAAACTAATTCCGAATGGAAAGATTACAAACTGATCGCTACCGGAAACGGCGAAAAAATCGAGAGTTATAACGGCGTAACTCTTCTCAGACCCGATCCGCAAGTTATTTGGGAGCCGCCTTTTGTTTTGGAAAACTACAAAGGGTTAAACGGCGTGTATAAGCGTAGCAACACCGGCGGCGGTGCGTGGTTTAACAAAACGAAAATTCCCGACAACTTTTACGTCCACTGGCGCAGTTTGACGTTCAAACTAAAACTTATGAATTTCAAGCATATCGGGATTTTTCCCGAACAGGCGGTCAACTGGGCGAGAATGACGGAAGAAATTAAAAAACGCGACGACGAAGTAAGAGTGCTTAATCTTTTCGGGTACACGGGCGGAGCGACGGTCGCGTGTCTTGCCGCAGGGGCAAGAGTTTGTCACGTCGACGCGGCAAAAGCGATGTGCGATACAGCGAAAGAAAATTGTTCGCTGAGCAACGTGGATATGACGAAAGCACGTTTTATCGTAGACGATTGCATAAAGTTTGTAGAAAAGGAAATCAGACGCGGCAAAAAATACGACGCCATCATTATGGATCCGCCGAGTTACGGCCGCGGACCGAAAGGTGAAACGTGGAAAATAGAAGACGGAATTTTCTCGCTAGTAAAACTTACCAAAGAATTGCTTAGCGACACGCCGTGTTTTTACCTTATAAATTCTTATACGACGGGACTTCAACCGGGCGTTATGAAAAACATTTTGGAAATCGTATGCAAAGACGTTCCGCATAAAGGCACAGACGCGGACGAGATCGGAATCGTGGGTGAAGACGGAATAACCCTTCCGTGTGGTTGCAGCGCTTTTATGACGTTTTGAAAAAAGAAATTTTTTTACGTAAAACAGTTGCAAAGCGAAAATCGATGTGTTAATATAGACACGATGAAACTTTAATTGGTACAGAGAGACCGACAAGTTGACAATAATATATCTATGCGATTAGGATTATTACGACCTGTTTGTTCTCTGAGCGAACAGGTTTTTTTGTAGGAGAAAAAATGGCGATAGCGATGGAAAACGTGAAAGGAACGATGCTTGAAAAGGACGCGATAAGGCGTACTCTTGCTCGTATTGCTCACGAAATCGTTGAAAAGAACGAAGATTTGACCAAAGTTACGCTTGTCGGAATTAAAACGAGGGGCGTACCCCTTGCTTATAGAATTAAAGAACTTATCGGTTCTTTCGAATGTGTTTCGGTAGAAACCGCAACGCTCGATATATCGGGATACAGGGACGATTTATCGTTGATGGTAAAACCCGATTTACAAAAACTCGATTTTGACGTCGTCGGCAGAGATATTATTCTCGTTGACGACGTTTTATTTACCGGAAGAACGGTTCGCGCCGGGATCGAAGCGATAATAAAAGCCGGAAGACCGAAAAGCATTCAACTTGCGGTTCTTATCGACAGGGGACATCGCGAACTTCCCATAAGGGCGGATTACGTCGGAAAAAACATTCCCACTTCGAGAACGGAAGAAATCAAAGTGTTTCTCGAAGAAACAGAAGGAATCGATACCGTTTTATTACTTAACGCAAACAAAATAAAATAAAAAAGAAGGAGAGACAAAATGAACAACAATTTGATCTACGACGTCGAAAGCAAACCTAAGTTCAGTAAACTTATCGTATTTGCTTTCCAGCAAGTTCTCGCCATAATGGCGGCTACGATTGCGGTTCCGACAATTATCGGATTGCCTACGCAAATCCCTGCGGCAATTCTCGGAGCAGGATTGGGTACGATAGTATACTTACTGTTTACCAGATTCAAGAGCCCCGCAT
Organism: uncultured Christensenella sp.; assembly: GCA_905210905.1. GTDB lineage: Bacteria > Bacillota > Clostridia > Christensenellales > DTU072 > CAG-1782. The sequence goes on from CAJLYQ010000020.1 coordinate 9,140, forward strand.
TCCTGGGAAGTTCGTTCGCATTCCTCGGTGCGCTCGGTAACGCTCTTCTGTTCGGTTATTGCGGAATAATAATCGGCGGTATACTCGCCGGGCTCGTATACGTAATTATAGCCCTGATAATTAAATTTGCCGGAACGAAATGGGTTTCTAAACTTATGCCCCCGGTCATTATCGGACCTACGGTAGCGATTATCGGACTTTCGCTTGCCGGAAGCGCGATGGGCGACATCGTAAAAGCAAGCGGTTCGGGAATGAGTTATAACCTTGTTGCGCTGCTTTGCGGTTTGGTTACCTTCATTACCGTCGTACTTTGCTCTTGCCAAAACAGATTTAAGAGTATGAAACTGATACCGTTCATCATCGGTATCGGAGCAGGATACGCTCTTGCGTCGTTCTTCTCCATCTTCGGATATGCGTGCAACGTAGATTACCTCAAAATAGTAAACTGGAAACCGCTCGTTGAAAACTTCGTAGTAAACGGACAATTCACCGGTGTAACCGCATTTCTTAACTATCCCGACTTTGCTTTAATCGAAGCAATAAAAGAACTTGTCACCGGCAACGTAAGCGCGGCAGTAAGCACGGCAACGAAAGGTGCGGCGCAAGTAATTAACGGCGCAGGCGTTGCTTCCGTAGCGCTCGCATTCATTCCCGTAGCGCTCGTAGTATTCGCAGAACATATTGCGGACCACAAAAACCTTGGAACGATTATAGGCCGTGACCTTGTAGAAGGCGAACCCGGACTCGGCAGAACCTTGCTCGGCGACGGCGTAGGTTCTATGGTAGGAACGATATTCGGTATCTGCCCCAACACGACTTACGGCGAATCGGTCGGATGCGTAGCCATTACGAAAAACGCGTCGATAAGAACGATTTTCACCGCGGCGATTATGTGTATCGTACTGTCCTTCCTTAGCCCCATAATGTCCTTACTGCAAACGATCCCGAACTGCGTAATGGGCGGCGTATGCCTGACGCTCTACGGTTTCATCGCGGTAAGCGGACTTAAAATGTTCAAAGACATCGACCTCGGCGACAACAAAAACCTGTACGTCGTATCGGTTATACTTATCGCAGGTATCGGCGGACTCAGCATCAAAATCCCTTATGCGATTAACGGCAAAGGCGAAGTAGCAAAATACATTGAAATCACTTCGATAGCAACCGCACTTATTCTCGGTATCGCAACCTACGCAATCATCAACAAACTCGAAAAAGGCAAAAAAACCGAATCGGTAGTGACTGAGGCTGTACCCGAAGAAAACCCCGTAGAGAATGAAATCAAAGACGAACCCGTCGTCGAAGAAACTACAGATAAAGAATAATCAACTTCTTTTAACAAATACAAAACGGTCGGTTTATTCCGACCGTTTTTCCTTGTACGGGATATTAAAAAAGAGGATTAAAGGACACTAAACTCTGCGTTTGTAGAGTTTAGCCATTCCGGCTTCGCTGGTTTCTTTATAGCGATTCGAGAGATCTTTTCCGGTTTCGTACATAGTTTCTATAATCGTGTCCAAAGAAACCGTACGGGTGGAAGAAAGAAAGTCGGCAAGGCTCAGGGCATTTAATGCGCGCATTGCGGCGACGGCGTTTCGTTCTATACACGGAATTTGCACCAGTCCGTTTACGGGGTCGCAGGTAAGTCCTAAGTGGTGCTCTATACAAATTTCCGCGGCGTACTCGATTTGCTCTATGCTCAGTCCGTAAATTTCGGCAAGTCCTGCGGCAGTCATTGCGCACGCAGAACCGATTTCTGCCTGGCAACCGCATTCCGCACCGCTGATCGAGGCATTCGTTTTTATGAGATTACCGATAAGTCCTGCCGTGGCAAGACCGTTGTAAATATCTTCGTCGGCAAGTTTACGCATATTTTTGGTGTAATAAAACGCGGCAGGGAGAACTCCGCACGAACCGCAAGTCGGAGCGGTTACGACGTAACCGCCTGCGGCGTTTTCTTCTGCTACGGCGAATGCGTACGAACAAACCAAACGATTTTCCTGCGTTTGCGGCGACTCGTCTATATGGTGTTGCAAAAACAAAAGACGAGCCTTTCTTCTTACGTTAAGACCGCCGGGAAGAATACCATCGGTTTTTAACCCTTTTTTCAAAGTGGCGCACATTTGTTCCCATATTTCGGCAAGGTATTCTTTTATGTCCGGTTCGTACTTGAATACGTAATCGCATAAACGCATATCGTTTTCCAGACAATAATTTTTTATGTCGTCGAAAGTGTTAAGTGGATAAACGTCGGGGGGAGTGAGCATAGGCTCGCCGTCTATAGCGATCGCTCCGCCGCCTAAACTGTATGCGCGTCGTTTTGCAATGCAGTTGTCGAAGTTGTAAACTTCTATATCCAACGTGTTCGGATGCGGAAGGTTTTTCTCCGTCGTGTTAAAAACGATTTGCGTGTTTTCTCCGAGAATTTTTTTCAATACGACGTCGGTTCCGTGGCCTTTCCCGGTAAGAGCGAGCGAACCGTAAAGGGTAACCCGATACCCGGTCGCCTGCGGATATTCTTTAAGTAAAAAACGAGCGATTTTTTCGGGCGCCATCGTATGCGACGAGGACGGTCCGATACCTATCTGATAGAGTTCTTTTAGCGATTTCATTGTTATTTGTCCTGTATTTCCGTATAGTCTTTCGGGGTAACGAGCACCGAACGATAATTTGTGTAAGTAACCATTCCGAGCATCGCGGAAGGGATTTTTTTGACGTATTTACGAAGCGTATAATCGACTTCGACTTTATCCGAAGATGACGCCGAACTGTATTTTGCCGCAACGGCGGCGCATTTTTCTATTACCGCTTCGTCGGGTTTGCCTTTAATGATAACGTGCGAACCGTGATGGGCTTTAACGTGGAGCCAAACGTCGTTTCCGCTCGCGATATTGAAAGTAACGTCGTTGTTTTGTATGTTGTTTTTGCCTAGATAAACGTCAAAACCGTCAACGGTAAAATGTACCGGACGAGATGGTTTTTCCTTTACGAACGCATTTTTCTTTACGTTTCTCAGTCCGGAAAGGGAATTGAGTTCGGCAAGAATTTCGTCGTATTCGGATTTTAACGAACAGTTTTCTATGCTGACGGCAATAGAATTAAGGTATTCTTTTTGCTCGTAAAGCGACTGTAATTGTTCGTCCGCTATAAGTGCAGCCCGTTTCATCTTTGCATATTTCTTATAATAAATCTGCGCGTTGTCCGCAGGCGAAAACTGCGGATTAAGGGGAATAACTATATTTTTATCGTCGAAATAGTCATAGCACAATAACGAAAGATCACGCGGTTTTATCATATACATATAAGATAGAATAAGGTCGCCGCAGTTTTTGTAGAACGCTGCGTTTTCCGCGTCTTTCTTTTTTGCAAGGTTATCGCCGATACGCCTTTCGGTTTTTGACTGTAACCGCTTTAATACGGTGTTGACGGTTTTGGTGGACGCTTTTTTTCGTTCGTTTCCGTCGTAAAGCCTGTAGAACGCGTCAAGCGCTTCGTTAATGCCGTTATATTCTACGAATTCACCGCTTACGGTGGAATAAGGATAAATATAATAATCCTTTAACATGCCGTTTTGGTATCTTAAACACGGCTTATAAGTATCCGTTTTATAGATATTCAGAAGTTGATAAAGTTTATCGAACGGATCGGGAGAACAGGCGATTTCGTTTGCCGTTTCTTTTCCCGCGCCGCTGATCGCGGCTATTATTTCGGCACCCGACATACCGGCGTGCAAAACTTGCCTTACTTTTTCTTTTTCGCCTAAAGATAAGCAACATTTTTCCTGATTGACGTATTTAAGTCCGGGCAAAATATATCTTGAAGTGCTTTGGTCGAAGTGTATTCTTCTTATTGCGTCGAGTATCGTTTTTTCGCTGTCTGTGAGAATTATATTCGAGTATCTTCCCATCAGTTCGGCAAAAAGAAAGTATCGTTTTACGTCTTTCAGTTCGTTTTTTGAAACAACGGAAATTTTGACGATACGGTCAAAATTATATATTTCGATTTTTTCTATAAAACTGCCGGTAAGGTATTTTCTTAGCAGCATACAAAATGCCGGGGCAGTGTAAGAATTTTCTTTTTTTTGCGTGGAAATATGTATTCTCGGTTGAGATGGGTTGGCACTGATTACGAGCGTACGTAAAATTCGGGCGTTTTTCACGTTAAGCGTGATTTCGTCCGTTTCGGGTTGATATATTTTTTCTATTCGTCCGCCGCAGAGCGTTTCGTCCAGTTCGTTTGCGACGGCGTTTAACGTGATTACGTCGTTCGGCATATGAATAATTATACCAAAATAATTATATTTTACAAGGGATTATTTGACATTCGCCGCTAAATATAAGATAATAGCGTTATGGCGATTGTAAAAAAAGTATTATCCCATAGCGTTCTTCACGGTAAAATTTCCGTAGGCGACGAAGTTTTGTACTTCGACGACAGGGTATTTTCGGATATTCTCGACTATATTTTCGCCGACAGTAAACAAAGCGGAAGTTTGACGATAAAGCATAAAGGCGCGGAAAAAGTTATTTATTACGAAAAAGAAAACGATTACGATACTCTCGGACTTGAATTCGACGATTCGATCGAGATAAAGCCTATCGAGTGCCACAACAACTGTATTTTTTGTTTCGTAAGGCAATTACCGAAAGGTATGAGAGATACTCTTTACGTTAAAGACGACGATTACAGATTGAGTTTTATCAGCGGTTCTTACATTACTTGCACGAATTTGCAGGAAAATGATATGCAAAGAATACTCGATTACAAACTTTCGCCCTTGTACGTTTCCGTTCACGCTACGGACGAAAACGTAAGAAAGTTTTTACTCGGAATAAAAAAATGTCCCGACCAGATGCAGCAACTTAATAGGCTCATCGGCGGTGGAATAACCGTTCACGCTCAAATAGTGCTTGTGGGCGGAATAAACGACGGTGAGATTCTTGCAAAATCTTTACGGGATTTATACGAAATCGGGGTAAAAACGGTCGCTATTGTTCCGGTGGGCTTAACCGGGCACAGGGAAGGACGGTATCCGCTTTCGTCGTTGACCAAAGAACAAGCGGGAGCGGCAATCGACGAAGTAGAATCGTTTTATACTGCGCACCCCGGATTTTGCTACTGTTCGGACGAAATGTACCAGGTAGCGGAGCGGCCCGTTCGCGGCGAAGAGTACTACGGGCAGTACGAGCAAATAGAAAACGGCGTAGGGCTTATTTCGAAGTTTCTGTCCGAACTCGATCTTGCGCTCGAACTTGCGCCGGATAAGAAGTTAAAAAGAAAAATCGGAATTATTACGGGCGTAAGCGGCGAAAGCACAATGATTAAGGCTCGCGATGCGATACGAAAGAAGTACCCGAACGTAGAGATAAATATTTACGTCGTGCAAAACGATTTTTTCGGAAGAACCGTGACGGTTACGGGATTGGTAACCGCTACCGATATAATAAAACAGTACGGCGACAGGCATTTTACCGAGGATTTTCTAATGATACCGTCGGTAATGATGAAAGAATTCGAAGACGTTTTTCTGGACGGAAAAACTCTTCACGAACTGTCGAAAGCGTTAAAAAAGAAAATTCTCGTAAGTCATTGCACGGGTGAAGATTTTCTTTACGTAATACTCGAAGGAAGGAGTAAAAAGAGATGATAAAACCGTTAGTCGCTATCGTAGGAAGACCGAACGTAGGCAAATCTACGTTTTTCAATAAGATGGCTGGCAAAAGAATAAGCATAGTGGAAGACGTTCCCGGAGTTACCCGCGACAGAGTGTACGCAGACGCCGAGTGGTGCGGTTATCCGTTTACTATGATAGATACCGGCGGTATCGAAATACATTCGGAAGACGTAATGTGGAAACATATTCGCCGTCAGGCAGAACTTGCGGTCGATCTTGCTGACGTTATTTTATACTTTGTCGACGGCAAAACCGGAATACTTCCCGACGATTACGACGTTGCGGATTATCTCAGAATGTCGAAAAAACCTATCGTTCTTGCGGTAAACAAGATAGATAATTCCGATTCGTACGGAGCGTACGATTTCTATGCGTTAGGTTTGGGAGAACCTATCCCGGTTTCGGCGGAAAACAGTCTTAACTTAGGCGACTTGCTCGACGCAATAGTCGCGCATTTCCCCGAAAGGGCAGAAACCGAAGCGGAAAGCGAAGCGTTAAAAATCGCGGTTGTGGGAAAACCGAACGCAGGAAAGAGTTCGCTCGTGAACAAACTTTTAGGTTTTGAGAGAGTAATCGTAAGCGATATTGCGGGTACGACGCGCGACGCGATAGATACCCCGTTTACCGTTGACGGAAAACAATATCGCATAGTCGATACGGCGGGAATAAGGAAGAAAAGCAAAGTCGAAGAAGACGTCGAGTATTACAGCGTAATAAGAAGTATCGACGCAATGCGCCGAGCGGACGTGGTCGCGGTCGTTATCGATGCCGAAGAAGGTCTTACCGAGCAGGATATAAAGATTTGCGGACTCGTACACGAAAGCAGAAAACCGTCGGTTATTATTCTCAACAAATGGGATTTGGTAGTCAAAGATACGTTTACCGTTAACAAATTTAAGGATAAACTCGACGCAGAACTCAAGTTTATGAGTTATTACAAACCTATGTTTATCAGTGCGCTTACCGGACAAAGGGTAGGACTCGTGCTTGAAAATCTTGAAAAGGTTTACGAAAACGCGTCGCGCCGTATTCCGACGGGATTGCTTAACGACGTTTTGCAAGACGCAATGAGCGTAAACGAACCGCCTACGCATAACGGAAAGAAACTTAAAGTATATTACGCAACGCAAGCGACAAGCAATCCGCCGACTTTCGTACTGTTCGTAAACGACGAAGAGATTATGCATTTCTCTTACAAGCGTTATTTGGAAAACGCACTGAGAAAAGCGTTTGATTTCAGCGGAACGCCGATAAGTCTTAAAGTAAGAGCAAAGGACAAGGACGATATAGAGCAAAGATAACGAGGTAAAAAATGATTTATACACCCGATAAAGCAAAAGAAATATATGAAAACGAAAAGAAAAGATACGACGAGTTCGTTTCGCTCGGACTTAATCTCGATATGAGCAGAGGAAAACCGAACAAAGAACAACTCGACATATCCGACGGTATGTTTGACGAAATTTATCGTTCAAAAGGGATTATCGGTAGCAACGATTACAGAAATTACGGTATTTTGGACGGTATTCCCGAAGCGAAAAAAATATTTGCCGATCTTAGCGGAGTTACGGAAAGTCAGATTATCATAATGGGGAATTCAAGCCTTAACATTATGTACGACACCGTTCAGCGTGCGATGCAGTTCGGCGTTCTCGGCGGAGTTCCGTTTAACAAACAAGGGAAAATAAAATGGATTTGTCCCGTTCCCGGATACGACAGGCATTTTTCGGTAACGGAAGTTTTCGGTATCGAAATGATAAACGTTCCGATGAAGTCGGACGGTCCGGATATGGATATGATTGAAGAACTCGTCAAAGACGAGAGCGTTAAGGGCGTCTGGTGCGTGCCGAAATACAGCAATCCGCAAGGCATCGTCTATTCGGACGAAGTCGTGGAGAGATTTGCCGCGCTTAAACCTGCGGCGAAAGACTTCCGCATATATTGGGATAACGCCTATATGATTCACTATATTACGGAAGACGTGCCTTTGCTTAACATTTTCGACGCGGCGAAAAAATACGGCAACGAAGACCTTATTTATATGTTCGGCTCGACTTCGAAAATGACGTTTGCCGGAGCGGGCGTCGCGTGGATATGCGCAAGCGAAAACAATATTGCAGACATCAAAAAATATATGGGTTATCAAACCATAGGGTTTAACAAACTTAACCAACTTGCGCACGTTTTGTTCTTTAAAAGTGCGGACGGTATTCGCGAACATATGAAAAAACACGCGGAAATGATTCGTCCGAGATTTGATCTTGTGTTGAATATACTCGACGAAGAACTTGGCGGACTTTGCGAATGGGTTAAACCTGCCGGCGGATATTTTATCGGTATCGATTTGCCCGATTTTACCGCAAAACGCGCAGTTGCCTTGTCTAAAGCGGCAGGAGTAACGATGACCGGCGCAGGGGCGACGTATCCTTATAAAAAAGACCCCAGAGACAGAAACGTTCGTATCGCTCCGACTTATCCGTCGGAAGAAGAACTTGCTGCGGCCATGAGAGTATTTTGTTGCTCGGTTAAACTTGCCTGGGCGGAAAAAATACTCAACGCATAAAAAAGAAAACGCTTTCATAAGATTAAGTAAAAACTTGTGGAGGCGAGAAAATGTTGAATTACGACATATACGACGATATCGCCATCCGAACCGGTGGCGATATTTATTTAGGAATCGTCGGACCCGTTCGGACGGGAAAGTCGACTTTTATTAAAAAATTTATGGAAACGTCCGTTCTTGATAAGATTACGGACAAAAATAAACTTCAAAGAGCGATTGACGAGTTGCCGCAATCTGCCGACGGAAAAACGATTATGACTACCGAGCCAAAGTTTATTCCGAACGAAGCGGTAAGCGTTAATTTCGATAAAATGAACGCAAACGTCCGCCTTATCGACTGCGTCGGGTATCTTGTGGACGACGCGCTCGGACATAAAGAAGGGGAAAAAGAAAGGCTGGTAAAAACGCCCTGGTCGGAAGAAGAAATGCCTTTTCAAAAGGCGGCGGAAGTAGGCACGACGAAAGTTATTAAAGAACATTCCACCGTCGGCATACTCGTAACGACTGACGGAACGATTACCGATATACAAAGAGCAAAGTACGTCGAAGCGGAAGAGCGTGTTGTCGGCGAACTGAAAAACTGCGGAAAACCTTTTGTCGTCGTGTTAAACTCGCGTTATCCGCAAGAAACCGATACGATAAGACTGAGAGAAAGTCTTGAAGAAAGGTACGGAGTTCCCGTATACGGTTGCGACGTAACGAAACTCGGAAAAGACGACGTGACTAAAATTATGGAAATGGCGTTGTACGAGTTTCCCGTGACGAAAATTAACTTTGAAATGCCGAAATGGATGCGTTCTCTCTCGCCGAGCGATGAGATAATGAAAAGCATACTCGAATGTGTTAAATCGGCTTGCAAAGGAACGAACAAGATGCGCGACAACGAAAATCTCGACGATATTTTCAAGGATTGCGTTTATATGGCGAAACCCGAAATCAAATGTTCGCCGTCTACCGGAGAAATAGTCGTGAAGTGCAACGCAGAGCCGAATTTGTATTTCAACGTGTTGAGCAAAGAATGCGGTCAAAACGTTGACGATGAGTATAAATTGCTTACTTTCGTCAAAAAACTTGCAAAATCGTACAGTGAATACGAAGGAATTCGCAAAGCGATGGAAGGAGTCAAGCAAGACGGCTACGGAGTGGTTAATCCCACGATGGACGATATGGAACTCGACGAACCCGAACTCGTTAAGAAAGGAAACAGATACGGGGTTAAACTTAAGGCGAGCGCTCCGTCGTACCATATCGTGCGGGTTGACGTAGAAACGGAAATCAGTCCGACGATCGGAAGCGAACAACAAAGCGAAGAACTCGTCAAATATTTGCTCGGCGAATTCGAAAACAACAAGCAGGGGATTTGGGAAACGAATATGTTCGGGGTAAGTCTTAACAGCCTTGTCAAAGAAGATCTGAACAACAAACTCGGCAGTATGTCGAACGATACTCAATCCAAGTTAAGACGTACTATTTCGAGAATAGTCAACGAGGGTAAAGGCGGAGTGCTTTGCGTACTGTTATAACCGCTGAAAGACCGTGATAAAAAGGAAAAGCGGAACTTTCGTTCCGCTTTTCCTATATACGTACGCCTTTTCTATAAACGTAATCGCTTTGCTTTTTATGGTTAATTTGCTATAATTTATTTTATGGATAACGTAATTGAAAAGAAAAAAGCGTTTTTGGTAAACGTATATAAAGATAAAAACGACGAGAGCGTTCTCGACGAACTCGAATTGCTCGCGCATACGGCGGATTACGACGTAATCGGTCGCCTTACTCAACACAAAGACAAACCGGACAAGGCGTACTATCTCGGTACGGGTAAACTCGAAGAACTTAAAAACGCGGTGGACGCAATGGAAGCGGACGTCGTAATTTTCGATAACGACGTGTCGGGAAGTCAGTTTAACAATCTCGAAAAGTATCTCGGAATAGACGTAATCGACAGAGCGACGCTTATTCTCGAAATTTTCGCAAAACACGCAACCAGCAACGAAGGCAAATTGCAGGTGGAACTCGCGAGAAAAAAACATAGTCTTCCAAGGGTGCTCGGACAGGGCGCGGTTTTGTCCCGTCAGGGCGGCGGAGGAGGCGGCGGAGGCGGTGCGCGCCGCGGAGCGGGCGAGCAACAACTCGAACTCGATAAACGTACCATTCGCGCCGAAATTCGCGATCTTGAAGAAAAAGCGGAAAAACTCGCCGCTGCGAGAAAACTTAGAAGAAACAAGAGAGAGAACAGCAAAATACCGATTGTTTGTATCGTAGGCTACACAAATTCGGGCAAATCCACGTTAATGAATTATTTAACGAAAGCGGGAGTTCTTGCGGAAAACAAACTTTTCGCCACGCTCGATCCCGTTACGAGGAAGTTATGGATCGCGCCGAAAAAAGAGTTTATGCTCGTCGATACGGTCGGTTTTATATCACGTCTTCCGCACGAGTTTATCGACGCGTTCGGTAGCACGCTTGAAGAAACGCGTTATGCCGATCTTATTTTGCACGTCGTTAATTGTCAAAGCAAGGACATAGAAAAAGAATACGACGTCGTGGAAAGCGTGCTTGAGAAGATAGGGGCGAAGGACGTTCCGGTAATAACCGTTCTTAACAAGTGCGACGAAGGATATCCGACCGTTTGTCCGAGCGGTGTAAATCCGGTGTACGTAAGCGCGCTTACCGGAGAAGGAATACCTGCGTTAAAAGAAAAGATTTGTCTTGCGCTATTCGGAGAAATCGCCGATTGGGAATAAAATGCGACGTTTTTCGTTGGAATAAAATATCCTTAAAGCGCTTGATTTTCGACTGAAGATGCTTTATAATATCATCTAGACGCTAGACGGGGAGTTAGCGGTGCCCTGTAACTCGCAACCCGCTACAGCGAGGTCGAACGCCCGCCGAGGCGTGCAGTATGGAAAGCCGATACGCGCAAGGAGTGTTGATAGCAAGGTCTTGTACAATTTCGTGTTGTGAACCGTGTCAGAGTTTGATCGCAGCAGCACTAAGCAAATTTCGAAATGTGTTACGAGGAAACTTTGGAGGAGCCACCTACGCGTAAGCCGATTCGGTGCCGCACGTCGGAGCGGGTGCGTTTTTTTTAATATATTTTTAATCCGTTCGGATATAATTTTAGTTGTGTTTTCAAGATTTAATCCATGTGAATTTGAGTTTTAATCCGCATAAATACAATCTTGACAATTACTTTATTATTTAATATAATTAAATGCGTTCGGGCGTAACGCCCGTACGAAATAAACGGAGAGTGAATTGCGATGAACGAAATTATCACGAGAGAGAACGTTCCCGCCGAAAGAAAATGGGCGGTCGAAGATATATTGAACGAGAACGATTTGCCCAAAATTTTTGCGGACATAGAAGAAGGTTGTAAGGCGATTGCCGAATACAAGGGAAAAATTAACCCGGAAAACGCTATAGAATGTTTGCTTAAACAAAGCGAGATAGGGTATAAAATCGAAAAAGCGTACGTGTACGTCAATCTTAAGAGCGACGAAAACAAAGCGGACTCGCATTACCTCGAATTATCCGAAAAAATCGATAATCTTATGGTTGCTTTTTCCACTGCCTGTGCGTTTATAGAACCTACTCTGTCGTCTTTTCCGAGAGCGGAACTCGTAAAAATGCGCGACAGCAAAAAGTACGAGTATTTTTCTATGGTTATCGACGAAGTCATTCGCGGAAAGAAACATTTGTTAAGCGAAAAAGAAGAAGCGCTGCTTTCGGCAACGCAAAGTTTTTCCGGCGATTTCCGTACGATTTTCTCGATGTTCGATAACGTAAGCGCGAATTTCGGCGAAGTGACCGTCAACGGAGAAAAGCATAAACTTACTCACGGCTACTACGCGCTTTGTTTGCAAAACAGCGACGAAGCGGTAAGAAAAGAAGCGTACGAAAGTTATTACAAAGCGTATAAAGATATGATCGTTACGCTCGCCGCGGTATATGCCGGCAACGTGAAAAAGGATTGTTTCTATTCCAAGGCGCGTAAGTTCGGTTCTTGTCGGGAGATGGCGCTTTATGCGGAAAACATTCCGCACAAGGTTTACGAAAATCTTATCGACGTCGTGGATAAAAGCGTAAAGAATATGCACGCTTACGTTGCGTACAGAAAGAAAGCGTTAAAACTCAAAGAGATGCATATGTACGATATGTACGTTCCGCTTGTCGAAAACGTTACTTCGGTGACCGGGTTCGACGACGCGTACGAACTTATTCTTAAAGCGCTCGCGCCGCTCGGAGAAGATTATATCGGTATGTTGAAAAAGGCGAGAGAAGAGCGTTGGATCGACGTGGAAGAAACCGCAAACAAGCGCAGCGGCGCATATTCCTGGGGCGTTTACGGCACTCACCCGTTTGTTTTGCTTAATCATAAGGGTACGACGCACGACGTGTTTACCATAGCGCACGAAATGGGACACGCAATGCACTCGCACTATTCCAACAGCGCTCAGGTTTACGAAAAATCGGGATATTGCATTTTCCTTGCCGAAATAGCAAGCACGGTTAACGAAGTTTTGCTTATCAAATATCTGTTAAAAACAGCAAAAGGGGAAGAGCGCAAATTCCTTCTCAGTTATTACGTCGATATGATAAGAACGACTTTGTTCCGTCAGACGATGTTCTCCGAGTTTGAAAAATTCGCTCACGAAACGATCGAAAAAGGCGAGGCGCTCGGATACGAAAAAATGAATTCGTACTATGCCGAACTTAACAAAAAATACTACGGGGACAGCGTCGTTACCGACGAAAACATTTCTTACGAATGGGTTCGTATCCCGCATTTTTACCGTGCGTTTTACGTTTATAAGTATGCGACGGGTCTTACTTGCGCAATAAATATAGCGAACAGAATTCTTACCGAAGAAGGGTTCGTGGACAAATACAAAAAATTCCTTAGTGCGGGCGGCAGTATGTATCCGACTGAGATTTTATCCATCGTGGACATAGATCTTACGAAGAAAACTCCGTTCGTCAATGCGATGAAAGAATTCGGCGAAGTTCTTGCCGAACTGAAGAAGATGTAGGTTATGACGATACAAAAAAAATCACTTCGTATAATTGCTTGTTTTGTTGCGTTTGCCGTCGTTGTCGGCGTGTTCTCGTTTTGCGCGGTTTCCGTTAACGATACCGCCGAGGCGTACGACGTCGAACTTTTCGGTTACGAACTGACCGACGGATACGACGTTTCGATTACCTACAACTATTACGTCAAATACATTACCGGGCTGTATTTTTCTTACGAAGTTACTTTCGACAATACTTTTTACGAGAAAGTAGCGGACAAGAAAAAACTTATGTTTTCGGTAAAAGACACGTTCGTTAAAAACGCTTTCGAAATCGAATGCGATATTACGAACGGTAAACTGACTGCGTTCAAATCGTACGAAACGACCGAAGAATATTACGCCGAGCAAGGAATCGACGGCTATTACGTCGGAACGGTAACCGAACCTTCGAAGAAAACGCTGTTTTATACCGAGTACGTTTCCACGCAAAAAACGGTTATGGCAGACTTGTTCCGCACGGACGACAGGTACGTCGGCAGAATATACAAGGTGTGCAGCGAAGCCGGGATTGCCGACGAGAGAATGAAACTCAGGTACGTCTACGGAACGCCTTACGGCGAAAACACGTTAAAGACTACCGCAGACGAAGTGGATTATTCGAATTCCGACAAATTGTACTATCATATCTTTGATATGACGGTAGAAACGAAAGACAGAGAAATCACTATCAAACAACGTGTGCCGAATTCAGACGGATGGTATCTCGTTGCGGTTATCGCAGGACTCGTAGTGCTTATTGCGCCGCTTACCGTTGCGATAATCAAGAAGAAAAGGAGAGGATAAATGGAAAACACGACTGCCGTGACCGACGGCGGCAAGAAGAAAGCGGCGGTTCCGCAAGTTAAGGTTTTCCCAAACAGTTACGAAGCGGAGCAATGCGTACTTTGTTGTTTGCTCATCGACGGTAACGTTTCGGGAGAATACCTTACCAAAATTCCGCCGGAAGCGTTTTATAACAAACTTAACCGTAAAATATTCGACACGATGCTCGAAGTCGACAAAGCGCAAATGGCTGTCGACATTATTACGGTAAACGATTTTCTCGAGAAAAAAGGCGAGCACGATTCCCTTAATTATCTGAGCGAACTCGCGTCCCTTCTCCCTTCGGGAGCGAACTGTCAGCAGTATGTCAAAATAATAACGCGCGATATGATACTTCGCGAAGTTATTACTCGTTGCAATACTATAATCGAAGACGCGTACAATTCGACGGACGAGGAAAGCACGCTCAGAAACGCAGAAAAACTTATTTTCGACATATCGAACAAACTTACGAGCAGTGCGCTCGTACATATCTCCGCTCCTGCGGCGAACCTTATCGACAGAATGGACGCAATGGCGAAAGATAAAAACGCTTTCCGCGGAGTTATGACGGGTTATCCGCGTTTCGACAAGTTAACAAACGGTTTGCAAAAAGGCGATTTGGTTATACTTGCCGCTCGTCCTTCCGTAGGTAAAACCGCTTTTGCTCTTAACATCGTCGGCAACATTGCGAAACGAACCGGAGAAAAACGAGTTATTGCCGTTTATTCGTTGGAAATGCCCGCAACGCAAATTGCGCAAAGACTTTTGAGTAATATGGCAAACGTTAATATGAACGAACTTAACACCGGAGAACTCGTCGGTTCGTCACATAAAAACCTGTGGGAAATGACCAGACTTTTAAGCGATTCGCGAATTTTCGTCAACGATTCGAGCGTGGTTACGCCTAAAGACGTACTTAATCAGTGTCGTAAACTCTGCTGTTCGGGCAAAGGTTTTACGTCGCTCGATCTTGTCGTAATCGACTACCTCGGACTTATGAGCAACGGTGACGCGAGAAAGGATCAGAACAGGCAACAAGACGTTTCCGATATGTCCAGAATGATGAAAATTGCCGCCAAAGAACTTAATTGTCCTATTTTGCTTTTGTCGCAGATGTCCAGAGGCATCGAAAACAGAACGGACAAGACCCCCGTACTCAGCGACTTGCGTGAGTCCGGAGCAATCGAACAGGACGCGGATATCGTAATGTTTCTTTCGAGAGAAGTCGAAGGGGACAAGGAAGGACCGGTTATACTTAACGTGGCGAAACACCGTAACGGCGAACTTGCGCAGATACGTTTCGACTGGGCAGGACAGTATATGCGGTTCAGCGAAAGCGAAAATCAGTCGATGTATCCGGTAGGGAAAAAGCCGCAAACGGCACAAACCGCTCAGGAAGACTAAAAATACGAAAATTCGCCTTTTTTTGCGGGTGTAAAAATTTGCAAAAGGCAATAAATTATGTTAATATATCATAGAAACTTTTTTAACAGAGTGGAAATACGGAGGTAAAAATAAAAATGGAATATTCGGTACAAAAACTGAGCAAGACCAAAATCGAAATTGCTATCAGCATCGAGAAAGAAGAATGGGAATCGTACGCAAAAGAAGCGTATGCAAAAAATAAATTCAAATATTCGCTCGAAGGATTCCGCAAAGGAAAAGTTCCAATGAACGTTCTCGTAAACAGATTCGGAAAAGAATTCTTCTACGAAGAAGCGCTCGATATCGCCGCGGACAAATCTTATGCAGAAGTACTCGAAAAGGAAAAACTCGTCGTTATCGCGCAACCCGAATTCGACGTAAAGAGTATCGGAGAAGACGGAGTTAAATTCGTGATCACCGTTATCGTTAAGCCCGAATTCGAACTCGGACAATACAAAGGACTGACCTTTGAAAAGGCGTCCACCGAAGTTACGGACGAAGAAGTCGAAAAAGAAATTCAAAAAGAACTCGACCAGAGAGCGCGTCTTGTAGAAAAAGAAACGCCTGCCGAACTCGGAGATACCGTTGTAATCGACTACAGCGGCAAAATCGGTCGCAAAAAGTTTGAAGGTGGCACCGCTGAAAACCAGACGCTCGAACTCGGAAGCCATACGTTTATCCCGGGATTTGAAGAACAGATCGTCGGAATGAGCAAAGAAGAAAAGAAGAACATCGAAGTTACTTTCCCCGAAGATTACGGCAGCAAAGACCTTGCCGGAAAGAAAGCGGTATTCGCTATCGTTCTTCACGACGTTCAGAAGAAAGAACTTCCCGTTCTTGACGACGAATTCGTAAAAGACGTTGACGACGAACTCGACACCGTTGATCAATGGAAAGACAAAATCAGAGCGAAACTTCTTGAAAACAAAGAGAAGAACGCCGATATCAAACTTGAAAACGACATCGTAGAAAAGATTGCCGCAGAAACGGAAATCGAAATTCCCGATTGTATGGTAGAAGAAGAACTCGACTACAGAATGCAAGAAATGGAATATAGTATGGCGCAATACGGTCTTAAACTCGAAGACTATCTTAAGTATACCGGCACCACGGTAGAACAAATGAGAAAAGACAAGAGAGAAGAAGCGCTCCGCAACATTAAGATTCGTCTTATACTCGAAGAGATTTGCAAGAAAGAAAACATAACGGTTACGCCCGAAGAACTCAAAGGCAAACTCGAAGGTATCGACCAAAAAGACTTGCGCGAAGCGACGAATTACTTTGCCAACCAAATTCTTACCGATAAACTCTTTACGTTCCTTAAAGAGAACAACGAGATAAAGTAAAAAAACGGGCGGGCAATCAAATTTGATTGCCCGTAATAATCATCGGACGAATTAGCGAGAATCTTATATAATAGTAAGGATAGGGCGAATTCGTCTTTCTATAAAAAATTAAAATGGAGGAAAACACTATGGCGTCTATACCTTTCGTTATTGAAAAAGATACGCGCGGAGAGAGAAGTTACGACTTATATTCCAGACTTCTCGAAGACAGAATTATATTTTTAACGGGAGAAATAAATTCCGACACTGCGAACAGCGTCGTTGCTCAGTTATTGTATCTCGAAACGAAAGACCCGGATAAAGACATAAGTTTGTATATCAACAGTCCCGGCGGTTCTGTAACCGACGGTATGGCGATATACGACACGATGAAGTATATCAAGTGCGACGTATGTACGATTTGCGTCGGGCTTGCCGCAAGTATGGCGGCGTTCCTGCTCGGTTCCGGCGAAAAAGGGAAAAGATTTGCTTTGGCAAACAGTGAAATAATGATACATCAGCCGTCGGGCGGAGTTTCCGGACAAGCGACGGAAATTGCCATCGTTGCGGACAGAATTTTGAAAATCCGTTCGAAGATGAACAAGATTCTTGCCGAAAACACCAACCAACCGCTTGAAAAAATCGAGCGCGACGTCGAGAGAGATTTTTATATGGACGCCGACGAAGCGAAAGAGTACGGACTTATCGACAAGGTGTACGTTTCCAGACAGGAGGCTAAATGATAAACAGAATAGAAGTTGACAGTGAAAAATGTGTTTTTTGCGGAAGAACGGCAAAAGACGCAGTAACTTTGCTCGAAGGACCGAACTGCGTTTCTTTATGCAATCTTTGCATTTTCCGTGCAAATGAAATGCTTAAAGAACTCGATATGGTTCGTAGAGGAAAGGGAGAAAAAGCGCCCGAAGAGAACAAACCTTTGCCGACGCCGCACGAGATCAAAGCAAAACTCGACGAGTATATCGTCGGACAGGACAATGCGAAAAAGATTTTGTCCGTTGCCGTATACAATCATTATAAGAGAATAAGAGATTTGAACAACGCCGAAAGCGACGTTAAACTCGACAAAAGCAACGTTCTTATGCTCGGACCTACGGGAAGCGGCAAAACTTTGCTTGCCAAGACGCTTGCCGACATTCTTAACGTGCCGTTCTGTGTAGCGGACGCAACCACGTTAACCGAAGCGGGATACGTAGGCGAAGACGTGGAAAATATCTTGCTGAAACTTATTCAGGCGGCGGACGGAGACGTTTCCAAAGCGGAAAAAGGTATCGTTTATATCGACGAAATCGACAAAATTTGTCGTAAAACCGAGAACGTAAGCATTACGCGCGACGTAAGCGGTGAAGGCGTGCAACAGGCTTTGCTTAAAATCATCGAGTCCACCGTAGCCAACGTGCCTCCGCACGGCGGAAGAAAACACCCGCAAGAAGAGTTCATCCAAATCGATACGACGAATATACTCTTTATTTGCGGCGGGGCATTCGTCGGACTTGAAAAAGTCGTAAGCAGCCGAAAAGACAATTCGTCGCTCGGTTTCGGCGGCAGTCTTAAAGAAAAAGAAGGCAATTACGCGGAGAGTATGCTCGATTTGCAGCCGGACGATTTAATCAAATACGGTTTAATTCCCGAATTCGTCGGAAGAATGCCGATAATCGCTACGCTGGATCAACTCACCGAAGACGATCTCGTAAGAATTATGACCGAACCGAAGAACGCTATAACGAAACAGTACGAAAAAATGATGAAACTCAACAACGTCGATCTCGAATTTACCGACGAGGCGTTGCGTGCCGTTGCTCGTAAATCGATGAAACTGAAGACCGGCGCAAGGGGATTAAGAACCATCGTCGAAAAAGCGATGCTTAACGTTATGTACGAAGTTCCTTCCGATCCCGAAGTAGAAAAAGTCGTGGTTACCGCCGATTCTATAGAGAAAGGCAACGAACCCGACGTTGTTCGTAAACAAATAGCGTAAAATAAAACTCGGGCTTGTCCGTATATTTTTTTATGCGGACAAGTTCTTTTTATAAAGGATACTATGATAAAAAAAGCCGTTTTTGTCACCAGCGTGGGTGATTTACGACAAATTAAAGAACATTACCCGATAGAGATTGCCGTTGCCGGAAAATCAAACGTCGGGAAATCTTCGTTTATAAATTTTATCTGCAACAATTCCAAACTTGCGAAAACGAGTAAGGAACCCGGCAGAACCCGACTGTTGAATTATTTTAAGATAAACGACGGGGAGTTCGTTCTCGTCGATTTACCCGGATACGGTTTTGCAAAAGTTAACGATAAAGAAAAAGAGAAATGGGGTAAACTTATCGAAGGATACTTTAACGAATCTACGGGATTGAAAAACGTATTTGTTCTTGTGGATATAAGGCACGATCCTACGGCAAACGATATGCAAATGTTTAAGTATTTGTATTATTACAACATTCCTTTTACCATAATCGCGACGAAAGCGGACAAACTCAGTCGCTCGGCGGCGATGAAGCGGAAAAAAGAAATCGCCGATTACATAGGCGTCGGAGTAGATAATATTTTCGTGTGTTCGTCCTATGCGAAAACGGGAGCGCAAGAGATATATGACAGAATCGATCAGATAATAAACGCATAAAAAATTAAACCGCCCTTTTCAGGGCGGCTTTTTTCTGTCGGATCTCGGCTCAGCGCGGGAATACCGGGGTATTGAACACGCCGGAGCATAC
>CAJLYQ010000021.1 GCA_905210905.1 uncultured Christensenella sp.
TGTCCGCTCGTGCCGAGAATTTGAACCGTATAAAGCCTTTCCCGTTGTGGAGAAAACAGGCAAATTACAACCACCGTATAAAGCCTTCCCCTTGGGGGGAAGGTGTCGGCTTTGCCGACAGCAGGGGGGATAACGGAATTTACTGCTGTCGTGCGATATACTTATACAAGTAATACACCTATTGCGTTATGAGATGCAACGCTCGGCGTTGCCAACGTCTTACGTTGCCGTTGCCGCTTTGTGTAAAAAATAAGTAAATCAAATAATTTGCGCAAAAAGCGAAAAACGCTTTACAAAAAAAATAGGGTTTTGTATAATTAAGGCATACGAAAAAAATCAAAGGAGGTACTTAAAAATGGCTAAACTTACTAACGCTCAGTTACAAGACAAACTTGACGTAAAGAAGTGGATTGACAGTGAAGAAAAGGGTGCTGACACGTGCGGGGAGTACGAGTATTGTTCTTTTTGCGAAAAGACCGAAGTTACCCCTTGCGCAAAGGCTTACAACAAAGCGAATAAACCTGCTGCAAAGAAGCCGGCGGCGGAAAAACCCGTAGCGGAGAAAAAGACCGCGGCTAAAAAAACCGTAAGCAAGAAAAAATAAGGGAAATCAAACTCGAAACGCAGAAAAACCGTTTGCCGAAAAGCAGACGGTTTTTTCGTTGGTTTTTATTTACGGTATGCGGCGCGTTTTGGGGTATTGTCAAGCGCGGATTGTTATGGTATACTATACTAGAATAAATGGATTATATATATAAACGCGCGCTTTCACGCGCACGCGAAGAAAAACGGAGTAAAAAATATGATTACGCGTTCGCACGTATCGAAAATAACGAAAATAATTCTTTTGGCGGCTTTGGCGGCGGTAATTTTTATATCGGCGTATCTGGCGGTGCCGAGCGAAAAGAAAGGGGGAATCAAGTTTGCCGGAGACCCGGAATCGCGCACGGTTTCGATAAACGTATCCGCGGCGGAATGGGATAAACAAACCTACCGCAACGCCTCCGATTTAGAAAGTTTGATTTTTGACGGCGAAGACGCTTTTTATTACGAGAACGCGTTGACCAAAGACGAGCAATACTCGATGGACGCGTCGATTACTTCGCCGAAACTGGACGTTTTTCCGACCGACTACGTTGCGGAGATTAAGTATTTTACAAGACAAAAAACCGCCGTCCCCAACCGCATTTCGGCATACGTTTCCGAAGACGGCAAAAATTTCGTTTTGTCCGATTACGTCGACGTGAGCGACAGCGGAACGGAGCAGGAAGTATGGAGAAAAGCCACCCTTTCGCTTAAAGGCGAAGTTTCTTTCGTTCGGTTCGTTTTCACCGTTTATTATTCGCAGGGAATAGCCGAAGGCGGAATATATTTCGGCAAGAACTTTACTCTTAGCGCAACTTCTTTAAGCGATTACTCCGGCGCGGAATTTGCCCTTAAATTCGCCGAAAACGTAAATTACGACGAAAAAACCGACACGGTAAGGACGGATTATTGCGGCAAAGCGCGTTATCCCGAGTTTGCCGTAACGTCGGAAACGACGTTAGGGTTTTATCACAAAGTTTACGCCGCTTACGAAAGCGAGCCGTCGGTTGCGGTCGAACCGATCGAAGTAGGGACGTACCGCCTTTTCGTGGACGTTTACGACGATTGCAACGAGAAAGTCGCTTCGTTTAACAAAGCGTGGCAGATTTGGCCTAAATCCGTCACGGCAAAGGGCGGTTTCGCCTTGTACAACGACGATTGTATCGCGTTTTACGGAGTCGGGTTCGTGTCGGACGAAGGAGAAACCTTTACCGCAAGCGAAGTCGGAACGAAGACGATATACGGAAAGAAAACCGATTTAACCGCGCCGTCCGACGTCGTTTTCCTTTCGAAAAACTTCTCGATCGGCGGTTTCGGCGAAGATAATCCGATCGAATCTTACCCTGCCGAAGACGGAATTTTATACGAAGTAAGCGACGGAGTTTTCGAATACGACTACACGGAAAAAACGGCGGACGACCTTGTCAAAGCGTTTAAGACGCTCGACGAAAGCGGTTCTCCCGTCGAAATAACGAGCGATTTTACCGTAAGTTACTACAAAAACGGCACTGAACTTCAGGAAGAAGAGTATCCCATAGACGCAGGGGATTACGTTTACGCCGTCGGCAAAGGCGAGCATACGCCTACCGGCATAATCACGGTTAAACCTAAAAAAATAACCGAAGTTATTTACGAAGGAACCGAGTCGTTCGATAAAGTCTACGATGGAACGAAAGCGATCGCTCTTGGCGGTAAATTCGTCGATACGCTCGAAGGACTGTCGTTCTATGCTCCTAACGGCGAAAAACTCACCGTTACGGCTAGCGGAGCGGAGTACGGAAGAGAAAAAGGAAAAACCTACGTTCTCGTTTCGATAAAAAACGAACTCGCCTCGAACTACGTTTTCGACGAAAAAACGTACGTGTCGGGGATAGCCGCCGAGATTGCGCCGTCGACGCTCGTTTTAAGATCGTTTAACGTCGGAAAAGGCGGAGAAATAACGTTTGAAAACAGACAATACGACGGTACGGACGACGTGACGGTAAACGCCGGCGAAGGGGCGGAACTCGACGTCATCGGAGCGGCGGGCGACGTAATAACTCTCCGCGACGTTTCGGCGAAAGCGGACGGCAGGCACAGCGGAGAAAGGGAAGTAACCCTTACGATTGCGAACGAAACGTTTTTCGACAGGTTTGCTCCGATAATAAAAACGGAAAAAACGCCGAAAATCACGATATATCCGAAATCGGTACAAGCGACCGTATCGGAAACGGAAAACGAGAGCAAGATTTACGACGGAACGACCGCCGCCGCGCCCTCGATAAAGAGCCTTACTATTAACGAAGAAGAAACCGAACTTACCGAGGCAATGAAGAACGGTTATTTCGTAGACTACGAAAGCGCGGTTTACGATACCGCCGTTGCGGGAACGGAAAAAACGATAACGATTACCAACGCCAGATTGTACGGAACGGACCCGGAAAGCGAAACGGTATTTTCCGATTACGTTATCGATAGTATGACGGTAAACGGCGTGATCGAGCCGAAACCCATCGAAGTATTTACCAAACAAATAAGAGTTTATCGCGGCGAATCCCTGCCCGATCCGGAAATAACCGAAACGAAAACGGGTATTTTGTCGATGAAAGCGTACGCAACACGAGCGGACGCGGAAGAAGGGGACGCAACCAAAGCGTTGCCTGCGAGAATAACCGCCGTCGGCGAATATTTCGTTAGAATCGAGTGTTCGGACGGCAACTACGCGCTCGACCCGGTGATCGTACCCTTGTTCGTGGTTAATTCCGAAGACAAAGCGGAACAGTTCATCGTTTTCGACGATTTTAACGCAAACGTAACTACTTCGATTACCGTGCCGACGGGCAGCGAGTTTTCTTTGGGTGCGCGCAGCGTAACCGCAGACGGAACGAGAACGGGAGTTAAACTTTCTTACGAAATCAAAAACGGCTCCGCGGTTGCGGAAGAAACGAGCGACGGAGTTTTCCGTTCGTCTGCCGCAGGCGAGTTTATTATAGTGGTTAAAGCGAGCGGAAACTCGTATTATAACGACGCCGAAAGCGTGGAAATTGCGGTCAGCGCAAAGAGAATTAATCTTACCGCAACGGTAAGCGGCGCGGAATTCGTCGCAGGAAATCCCTTGCCGATAGCGGAAATCGAAGATTTCGTGACGTTTATTTACGACGGAAAAGCCGTAAAGGGTTCGTTCCGTCCTGCGGACGAAAGCAAAATTCTTTCGGGCGGAACGAATTCTTACGCATATTTTTTTACGGCGCAAAACGGTTATCTCGAAAAGACGATAAACTACTCGATTTACGAAGTTTTGTACGAAAAAACCGCTGACGGTTACGTAAAAACGAACGACGCAAAGTACGCAAGAAATAAAGAGTATTACCGCGTCTCGGAAACTAAGGTAGCGGTATCCGAAGGCGAAGATTTGCCGCAAAACTGTTATGAAAAAACCGAAAACGGATACGTCGTTTGTTCGGACGGCATTGCGGCGGCGGACAAAGAATACTTTACTTTGGAAACAAGCGAAACCAACGCGATAAGGGTAAATTCCGACGGTTATTACACGAAAAATGCGGACGGATACGAACCCGTGGCGATAGGCGAGTATCTCGACGAAACCGAAAAGTATTACGTTTGCGGCAAAGAGTTTTACGGCGAGAAAGAAGTAGGAATTTCTCTTACGGCGATAAAAGCGGGCGTTACGCTTTCGCTCGGCAACGTCGTGACCGCTCGTTATTCCGAAAAAGTCGATTTCGTCGGGTTAATAAAACAAATAAAAATTTCCGGAACGGATATCGTTCTTCCGATAGCGGAACTCCGTGAATTCGACGGAAAAGTCGGTTTGGTTAAAGTTACCGTTTCGGGAGAAAACGTTACGAGAGAAAGCGTAAGCGAAACGAACCTTCTGCCCGGCGTATACGAGATATACGCAAGCGGAACGGCATACGTCGAAGACGGCGTTTATTACGAAATCGAAGCGGACGACGAAAACTTCGGATACGAGATAGCGTTCGAAGGGAAAGCGGAACTGAAAATCGTGAAGAGTAAGGTCCGTATCGTTGCGCCGATAAGGGAAAAGTATTATTTTACCGAAGCGGAAACCGACGACGGAATTTTGGCAAACACGGTAATCGACGGCGTTATTGCGGACGGCGACGAAGAGTTGATCAGAAACGAACTCGCAATAAGGTCGTACGTATCCAAACGCACGACGGTGGGAGCGTATGCGGTTGAACCGTACGTAAAAGAGGCGAGCAGACTTGAAGAAAAATACGAATTCGAGTTCGTGCAAGGTTACGTCGAAGTAATCCCTGCCGAAATAATCGTGTACGCCGTCAGCAACGGACAAATTTACGGAGCGGAAGAACAGGGAGAAATAACGATAGCCGTAACTTTCGGTTCGCACGCGTCCGAATACTCGAGAGAAGATCTGGAAGAAATAACCGCTCTTATCAAAGCGGCGGCGGAAGCGAGCGTGGACGTCGATAAAACGACGGACGCGGGCGTTTATATGATAAACGTTACGTACAAAGGCGACTCGAAAAACTTTACCATAGAGTTCGGCGACAGTCCGTACACCGTTTATCCGGATTCGTTCGAAGGTTTTTCTTTCAGCGATAAGAGAGTGCTGTACGACGGCGAAAGACACACGGTAGAAGTGGCGTACGATAAAGAACGCTGGCAAAACGTAACCATAGAATACGACAAAGATTATTTCGTAGAAAAAGGAACGTACGTATACAAAGCGACGATCAGCGCAAAGAACTACAAAACGCTCGAACTTTCCGCAACGCTCACGATAGGAACGCTTACCGTAGAAAGCAGTAATTTTACGGGGAACGTAGTCAGCGTTACGCTCGACGAAAACGACTGTCCGTACGGAGTTTTGCCCGAACTGTACACCGTTTACGGCGCGGCAAGCGACGAGAAGAAAACTTCTCTGAAAGAACGTCTTGAAAGACAGAACGAAGGTAAGCAGTACGAGATAATAACCGCTTTCGACGTGTCGTTGTATCTTGACGGAGCGGTATACGACGCGGAATATCCTACTTATACGATAACGTTAAAGACCGAGGAGTTTAAGTATTCGGACGACGTAAAACTTTTCGGATACGGTTCGGACGGTTACGGAGAATTGACTTATACCTACGAAAACGGCGTATATAAAGTGAAAGTAACGAATTTAAGCGATTTGGTTTTTGCGAGAGAAAAAGAAGTGAAAACGTCGCCGATCGTTATAGGCGTGTTTATTGCGATTTTCGTAGTGATTATTCTGATTGCGCTCGGAATAGTTTTCGGCGGAGGAAAACGCGCGAGGAAGGATAGAATGAGAAGTCGCAGACGGCACCACAGGTGGGCATAGCTGTTTTGACCGACCGCGGCACCGAAAAGAAGAAGTCGGTTTTGAAAAACAAGGTTTTACCGTGCTTTGCGCGAGAAAATAGAAAAACAAGGAATAGGTGAAAAATGGAACAGACGAAAAAGAAGTTCTGGGACAAGATTTTCGGCGTAACGCCCGGCGACGGGGAAATGCAGTCGAAAGAAGCGTTGAGTTTTTCGATATGCGGTTTCGGACAAAACATTATTTGTACGGTAATCGGCTCGTATCTCACCGTGTTTATGACGGACGCGATAGGTTTCGGCGCGTTGTCGGTAGCGTTTTTAATGCTTTTCGCAAGAATTTTCGACGCATTGAACGATCCGATAATGGGTTCTATCGTAGACAGAACGAGAACGAAATGGGGTAAGTGCAGACCGTATCTTAAATGGATGGCGTTTCCGATAGCGGCAATGACGGTGCTGTGTTTCTTGCCTTGGTATCCGAACAGTAAAGGCGGTTTTGCCGCGGTAAGCGTAGTGTACGTTTTGTGGGGTATGATTTATACGGTAGCGGACGTTCCTTACTGGGGACTTTCCACGGCTATGAGCAACGACACTTACAGAAGAGGCAATATGCTTACTGTAGCGCGTTTGTTCTGCACCGCAGGCGCAGGGCTGGTTACGATAGTCGTACCGCTTATTACAGATAATCTTACCAAAGGTTATGCGCCCGAAGTAATCGGCGAAAAACTCAGATGGATTTACTTTATTATTGCCATCGTTTGCGTAGTCGTTTCTTTGCCGATGTTCTTTATAGGGTTCAAAAACACGGTAGAACGCAACCAAACCGACGAAAATCCGCCGTCGCTCGGACACAATCTGAAACTTTTGTTTAAGAACAAACCGCTTATGCTCATCGTTCTTTCGGGTATCGGCGGCGCGGCCAGAATGTTGTTTACTTATACAGGCGGATTGTATTTTGCAAAATACGTTATGAACAGGGAGTCGATTTACGTCTTGTTCAGTATGGCGGTAGTTCCCGGCGGACTGATTGCGTCTTTGCTCGTTCCGTTCTTTACGAAAAAGTTCGGTAAGCGCAATACTTATATATGGTCGCACGTTGCCGGCGGCATAGCGATGCTGGTTGCGTTTATCGTAGGTATCGCTTGCGATAAAGGTAATTATACGAGTACGGTTACTACGGTGGTGCTTATGATCGCGCTCGTCGTTGCCGGCGTTCCGAGCGGTATAGGCAATATCGTTACTTACGCTATGATAGGGGACACGGTAGAATATCTCGAAATGAAGACGGGCGAAAGAGCGGAAGGAATTTGTTTCGCTATGCAGACGTTTATCAATAAGATAGGTATGGCGGTAGGCGCGTTCGTGGGCGTTCTTGCGTATTATATGGCAGGCGTTGCGGCAAACGACCCGTCGTCGGTTACGCCCGAAGGTAAGGACACGATGTGGACAATGCTCGTTCTGGTGGCGGCAATATCCTTCTTCCTTACCATAATACCGCTCTTCTTCTACAAGTTTAACGAAAAAGAACAACAGGAAGCGGTGGCTATAATCAAGGCGAGAAAGGAACAAGCGGCACTCGACGCGGCGGAAAAAGCGGAATCGGAAACCGTCGAAGAAATAGGCAACTCGGAGGAATAATGATACTTACTTTACCGAGAAGAGTTGAATATCTGACAAACGAGGCGACTTTGCCGAGCGGCAACCCTTTATTCAGGTTGTCGCCGGTAAAAAGCGGACTGGTAATTTTCAACAACGCGGGCAAACCCGTCGTGCAAATCGACAAGAATGAAACGCAAGTAACGGTTGCGCTTGCCGACGGCGGCGGAATCGCGCTCGAAAAAAGCGGTGACGGGGTGAAATTCGTTAAACCTGCGGAAAAAGGGAAAAAAGGATGCCGTAAAGCGAAGAAAGAAACCCTGAACACCGAAAAAGAGAGAACGCTCGGAGAGTTGATTTTCTTCGGAAACACCGCCGAAGCGCAGTACGAGATCTTCGTTAAACCGAAAAATACGGTTAAACCGGAAACGCTTGTTCGCGCGGTCGCTCATCCGCTTTACGAAAAACTGGTAAACGTGAGTATCCCCGACGGACAAAACGTTTTGCTCGCAATCGCACTTTGCCTGGCGGTCGGTTATTTCGAAAACTAAAATTGTTTAATCGAAAAAATAACGGTTTTCTCGGCGAAAGAACTTCGCTCCGAAAGCCGTTTTTTTATGCGCGCGCGTGCGTACGCGCATTATTATTGATGCGAGCAAGTCAGAGATTAAGGAAAGAAGAGAGATTTTTAGAGAAAATATTCTCTCTCTCGGTTTCGGTAAGGTCGAGTTTGATAAAACGCGCGATTTCTTCGTCCGGGAGCCACATAGGATAGTCCGTGCCGAAAAAGAACCGTTCCGAACCCATATCGCGGATGAGAGAAACCGCTTCGTCCGGGGACAGGAAAGGAAGAGAAGACGAAGTGTCGAAAAACACGTTGTTCAGACCTTTATACGCGTCGCGCGCCTGTTTCCAACAACTGTAACCGCCGAAGTGTGCGCCGATAAACCGCGCGGACGGGTAGTCTTTCGCTATCTCGGCAAGGAATTCCGGGTGAGAGTAGTTGTAGCGTACGTCACCGGTATGGAAAAGGATAGGAAAATACGGACAGGCGACGTCGTAAATAACGCGCGCTTCGGGCGAATTTATGGCGAATTTTTGAAAATCCGGGTGAAGTTTTATTCCGTGAAAACCGTTTTTTAAGCAAAAATCGACTTCTTCTTCGATTTCGGAAACCGTCATATCCGGGTGCAAAGTCATAAAACCGATAAATTCAGGGTGAAGGGAAGTTTGTTCGAGAATGAAACGGTTAATCGACTTGACCTGATGGGGTACGGTGGCTACGGAATGGACGAGAAAACGGCTTATCCCTGCTTTTTTTCCGAGCGTAAGCAAGCCTTCGACCGAGCCGTTACAGTCCATTTTTATATCGTAAAACCGACCGATAACCGTCGAGGCTTTGCTTGCGATTTTGTCGGGGTAAATATGAGCGTGACTATCAAAAATTTCGTACATTTTTCCTTTTTCCTTTCGTATTCGCAGTATATGATACATCAAAAAAAACCGAAAATCAATTTCGGCAACGTTATTTTTGCGTAAAAATACCGTAACAAGGCAAAGTCGGACAAAAATAAAACGGAACGAATTCGTTCCGTTCCGTTTTCGTCGGGTTAATTATTTTTTGTAACCGTTGGGGTTAAGCGACTGCCATTTCCACAGGTCACGGCACATTTCTTCAAGTCCGAATTCCGCTTTGAAACCGAGTTCTTTTGCCGCTTTGTCGCAGTTTGCGTAACATTCCGCAACGTCGCCCGCCCTTCTAGGACAAATTTTGTAGGGGATTTCGTGTCCGCACGCTTTTTCAAAGGCCTTTACCATATCGAGTACGGAATAGCCTACGCCCGTGCCGATGTTATATACGCCTATGCCGCAACCGTCGAGATGTTCTAGCGCGAGTATGTGCGCTCTCGCAAGGTCCACGACGTGAATGTAATCTCTTACGCCCGTTCCGTCGGGAGTGGGGTAGTCGTTGCCGAATACGTTAAGGTAAGGAAGTTTTCCTACCGCTACCTGACTGACGTACGGCATAAGATTGTTGGGGATACCTTGCGGATCTTCGCCGATATTGCCGCTCGGATGCGCGCCTACCGGGTTAAAATAACGCAGTAACATTATGTTCCAAGAATTGTCCGCGGCGTAAAAATCGCGAAACATTTGTTCGCCCATAAGTTTGGTTGCGCCGTAAGGGTTGGTTACGCCCAAAGGATATTTTTCGGTAACGCCGAGTTCGCTTTTTTCGGTAAGCGGAAGAGTTTTCGGTATACCGTAAACCGTTGCGGAAGAACTGAAAACCAGGTTTTTGCAACCTTTTTCGCTCATAACTTCGGCAAGAGCAAGATTGCTGCCTAAGTTGTTGTTGTAATAAAGCAGGGGTTTTGCACAACTTTCGCCTACGGCTTTAAGCCCGGCAAAGTGTATTACCGCGTCGATTTTGTTTTCGTCGAATATTTTACGAAGTAAGTCTTTATCGCGGCAGTCGCCTTCGTAAAAACGAATGGATTTTCCGCTCATTTCTTCTACTCGTCTGACGCTTTCTTTGCTGCTGTTGCAAAGATTGTCGAGAACGACCACTTCGTATCCTTTTTCAAGAAGGATTAAGTTTGTATGGCTCGCGATATAACCCGCGCCGCCGGTAACGAGAATTTTCATATTCTGCGCCTCCTTGTTTTTTATAGTATATCACAACGATTTGCCGAAATAAAGCGGCTAAAAACATTTTTAAGAAAATTTTGTAACCGCGACAAATCAAATTCCGTCGGGGGATAGCCGTTGTTTGTTGTTTATTTATGTAACGAAACGGCTTTTTCGTTGCAAAACCGAAGAAAAAAACAAACGATGCGTAGTTTTTTTTCGATTACGGGAGAAAGAAGGAATTGCGAATTGTCGAATTTTCACGAAAAAGAGAGAAAACTTATTGATATAAATTAAACAATATGATAAAATATAAGAAAAAGCGCGCGAAGGGGTGTTTATGCGTTTAATCGATAAAGCGTACAAGTATTTTTGGGATAATATAATAGAAAGCAACGACCGTAAGAGGATGGAAAAGCAGACTTTGCCGGAAGGAGTCAGCGCGATACTCGACGTGCCGTACGTCGAAGACGGCAAGCGGGCGCATCTATTCGACGTTTATTTCCCCGAAGGGAAAGAAACGGAAAAACTGCCGTGTATTATCGATATTCACGGCGGCGGACTTATGTATGCTTATAAAGAACTTAACAAAAACTACTGTTATCATCTTGTGAAACGAGGATTTACGGTGATAAACGTAAGTTATTCGCTTTGCCCCGAAGACAGGTTTCCGACGTGTTTGGTTGACGTGCTTAACGCGTTGAAATATATCGGGGAGAACATCGACGCGTACCCTTGCGACCGAGAAAGGGTGTTCATAACGGGCGACAGCGCGGGCGGACTGCTTGCGGCGTACTCCGCTCTTGCCGTGACGAGCGCGGAATTGAGAAGAGTTTACGGCGTGGGGGATATTAATCTCGACATAAAGGCGGCAGGGTTCACGAGCGGAATGTTTTTCTTCGATTCCGGGCTTGCCGCGATGTTATCTCCGGGAATTTTCGGCAAAGGCGGACGTAAAAAATCGCCGTACAAAGATTATCTCGCATTTTGCGATATAATAGATAAAGGATATTTTCCGCCGTCGTACCTCGTGACGAGTAAAGAAGATATGATACGCGGAGCCACGATAAAATTCAAAGAACTTCTCGACGATAGGGGAATAGAAAACTTTCTCGACGACTACCCGAAAGGGAACGGACATAAACTGGAACACGTTTTTAGCGTGCTGTACCCGTCCGAATATCCCGAAAGCAGGCGCACGATAGACAGAATGACGGACTTTTTCCGCGCCCATTGCTAAAATCTGCTCGTAAATTAACGTGTTTTTAGTGGGAATTGAAATAATGAAGGTAAATTTGCTTGACAAGCGAATTTATCAAAAGTATAATGATAAAGCAAAAATGAATTACTTGTTCATAGACTGCACGGTGCGAGAGCGTAATCTCATTCGAGAGCCTGCATAGAACGGGAAACGAATTGCTTTTAACAAAAAAGTTACGTTACTCCGTATGGTCTATGACTCGTACGGAGTTTTTGTGTTGCCGACGGAATGTCGGCCGATAAAAAAGTATATTGCCAAAAACGGTATAAAAGTTAATCTGTAAGGAGGTTTCTGATGTCAGCGTTTAGAGATGCGAAAGTCGAAAAAGTTGCCGAAATAAAAGAAAAACTTGAAAAAGCGAGTTCTTTTGTTTTGGTTGACTACAAGGGCTTGACCGTTGCCGAAGACACCGCGCTGCGTAGCGAATTCCGTAAATCGGGCGTAAGTTATCACGTTTACAAAAACAGACTTATGAAAATCGCTCTTAACGAACTCGGTTATAACCAGTTCGACGACGCGCTTAACGGACCTACGGCTATTGCGTTAGGCTCGGACGATATTGCCGCTCCCGCTAAAATTGCTATGGACAAAGCGAAGGCTTATAAGAAAATGGCAGTTAAGTGCGGATTTGTAGACGGTAAATATCTTGATGAAGAAGGGTGCAAGGTTTTGGCTACCTTACCCAGCAGAGAGGGACTTATTTCCCAGATACTCGGACTGTTGCAATCGCCTGTTTCGAGATTTGCGAGATGTATTGCCGCTATTGCGGAAAAAGCCGAATAATTTTATAAAATCTAACGGAGGAATTAAAAAATGGCAGACATTGCTAAAATAATCGAAGAAGTTAAATCTATGACCGTTCTCGAACTTAACGATCTCGTTAAGGCTCTCGAAGAAGAATTTGGCGTAAGCGCGGCTGCTCCTATGGCTGTAGCCGGCGGTGCTGCGGCTGCTCCCGCTGCTGCGGCTGAAGAAGAAAAGACCGAATTTGACGTAGTACTCAAAGCGGCAGGCGCGAACAAGATCGCAGTTATCAAAGCAGTAAGAGAAGCGACCGGTCTCGGCTTGGTTGACGCTAAGGCTATGGTTGACGGCGCTCCCAAAGCGGTTAAAGAAGGCGTAAGCAAAGAAGTTGCTGACGAACTCGCCGAGAAACTCAAAGCAGCCGGCGCAGAAGTAGAAATTAAGTAATCTTCTTACCACACACAACCTTATTTTTGGCATACAAATAGAAAAACGGACTTTGCGTCCGTTTTTTTATTTTTCGTTCCGCTTTTTTAATAAAACCCGTTGACAAAACGGAAAGATAAAGTTATAATCCTATTAAACCACTAGGCAAAGTAGGCATTAAGGAGATAGAAAAGATGAAGATATATAAATCTATGACGGAACTTATCGGCAAGACTCCGCTTTTGGAAGCGGAGAAGTACGCTAGGGGAAAAGACTTTTTGGCTACGGTTGCGGTAAAGATCGAGTATTTTAATCCTGCCGGTTCGGTTAAGGACAGGGTTGCTCGCGCGATGATAGAAGACGCGGAGAAGAGCGGCAAACTTCGCGAAGGGTCGGTTATTATCGAACCTACCAGCGGAAACACGGGTATCGGGCTTGCGGCGATAGCGGCGGCAAAGGGGTATCGTATAATAATAACGATGCCGGAAACGATGTCGGTCGAAAGGCGCAACCTTATCAAGGCGTACGGTGCGGAGATCGTGCTTACGGATGGAACGAAAGGAATGAAAGGCGCAATAAAGAAAGCGGAAGAACTTGCGGCGGAGATAGACGGAGCATTTATCGCCGGGCAGTTTACAAATCCCGTCAATCCGAGAGCGCATTATCTTACTACGGGTCCGGAGATATGGGAAGACACCGACGGCAAGGTAGATATTTTCGTAGCCGGCGTAGGAACGGGCGGAACGATAAGCGGAGTAGGGAAGTATCTTAAAGAGAAGAACCCCGACGTAAAAATCGTTGCGGTAGAACCTGCGTCTTCACCGGTTTTGTCCAAAGGGGTAGCCGGCGCGCATAAAATTCAGGGTATCGGCGCAGGGTTCGTTCCGGAAACGCTCGACACGTCCGTTTATGACGAAATAATTCCTATCGAAAACGAAGACGCATTTGCGGCAGGGAAAGAGTTTGCACGCAAAGAAGGAATTCTCGTCGGTATCTCGTCGGGCGCGGCGTTGCACGCGGCGAGCATACTCGCAAAGCGAGAAGAAAACAAAGGAAAACTTATTGTCGCGCTTTTGCCCGATACGGGGGATAGGTATCTTTCGACGGAAATGTACAAATAGTGCCGACCACACGTTACACGGGCGTTTGACGCAGTCACTGCGTTTTGTGCGCACAAACGCTTAGCCCGTGTAAGTCGGACTTTCAAGGAAGCAAAATGACACATTTTGCTTAAATCGGTAGTTCGTGGGGGAGATTCCCCCACTAGCCCCCTATAAGGGCAAAAAGCGAGAAGTGAATTCCCACTTTTTTTGAAATTTGACCGTAAAGCATAGTGCGTACGCCCAACCACCCGCCCGACAGGTGAAATGCGGTAAAAAATTAAAGCCTTCTCAATTTTGAGAAGGCTTATTCTATTTCAAGTTCATTGGAGCG
This sequence comes from uncultured Christensenella sp., assembly GCA_905210905.1. GTDB lineage: Bacteria > Bacillota > Clostridia > Christensenellales > DTU072 > CAG-1782. The sequence goes on from CAJLYQ010000021.1 coordinate 13,988, forward strand.
GAATAGGTCATCGTCGATAAACTCTATTAACGTCATATCAAATCCGCGCGCAATCATCATTACCGTATTCATCATTATTTTCGACGTTCTTCCGTTCATTATACACTGCATCGTGCCGTGTAGTATCCCCGAATTTTGCTCTAACCTGTATTGAGTAATATTCTTTTCTTTTAGCAAGTTTTTAATCCGTTTTGCAACGGCTTGGCTTAAAGTCACAAATACCTCCTCAATAAATAAACGTAGATATATATACGCATAGTTTAGCAATAATTATTTTTCGTTTTATGTAGATTGATATACATATACGTTGATTTTTCTTTTGGGAAATGATATAAATATAAGTAGATATATCTACTTAAAATGAAAGAATGTTTTTTTGGGCATAGGGACACGGTAATAACGGAACCTCTAAAAAAAAGAGTTTATGAGAGTATCGAAGAAGATATAACGAAAGGCTTCGATACATTTTATTTTGGTGGGTTCGGGAGTTTTGACGAGTTATGTTATCAGGTTGTAACGGAGTTAAAAACAACGTACACGGATATAAAGAGAGTATACATATTAACGGATCGTCGTCATTTGCAAGAGAGTAAGCGACCTAAATACTTAAAAGACGGGGATTACGAAGATTTTGTTTATATTTGCTTGCCGTATGATTATTGGTATACTCGTCTTTATTATCGTAATCGTGCGATTATCGACCAATGTGATAAATCTTGTTTTTACGTTGACCACGAAAACGACAGCGGAGCATACAATGCGTTGCAATATGCGATAAAAAAGAAAAAACAGGTATATAATTTTTTTATCGATAAAAAATAAAAAGCCTTCTCGATTTTAAGAAGGCTTTTTAATCGTTTTTGTTATTATTCAAATTACGTAATTATCGGCGGAGCCGTTGTCGAGAACGTCGCGAAGGGTTATGCCGTCAAGGTAGTCGGTTATCGTTTTATAAAGTCCTTTCCAAAGGGGGAGCGTAAGGCAGTCGCTTTTTCTTTCGCAACCGAACGGTTTTTCTTTGTCGAGGCAGGCGACGGGGGCAAGGCTGCCTTCGGTTATTCTCAGCACTTCGCCGACGGTTATTTCCGACGGTTTTTTTGCCAGCATATATCCGCCCTGAAAACCGCGGCTGCCTACGACTACGTCGGCTTTGTTGAGCATCGGTACGATTTGCTCCAAATATTTTTTCGAGATATTTTGTCTTGCCGCTATATCTTTCAGCGTGACGTAGCCTTCGCCTTCGTGTTCGGCAAGGTCAATCAGAACTCTCAGCGCATAGCGGCCTTTCGTAGACACCATCATAATTTACGTCCAACCTTTTTTTCTCTCAGTTTTTGGTAATTTTTACGCCTTCTCTCGTATCCAGTACGGAATAACCGAGTTTGCCTATTTCCGCTCTGATTTCGTCGGCAAGCGCAAAATTCTTGTCTTTTTTCGCTTGTTTTCTCTTTTCTACGAGTTGTTTAACTTCTGCCGGAACATCCGTGTTTTCTTCTTTTTTCGCCGTTTCGGGGAGTTTGTCAAAACTCAGTCCGAAAACTCTGTCAAAGTCCAAAGCAAGCGCATAAACGTCTTTGCTTGCAGGCTCTTTCAGCATATTAAACAAAACTCCGAGCGCAAGGGGGATATTGATATCGTCGTTTATTGCGTCGATAAACTGTTTTTTATACCCGTCGAGCGTTTCCTTTGCCGTCGGCGCGTCCGACGCTTTGTGCTTTGCCAGCGAAGCAAGAATACGTTCTCTCGAAGTTCTCGCCGCGGAAAGCCCCTCGAACGTGAAATTGAGTTTCTTGCGGTAATGCGCGTTAAGGCAGAAGAAACGGAAGTCAAGCGCGTCGTATCCTTTTTCTTCGAGTTGCTTAATCGTGTACACGTTGCCTAAACTTTTGCTCATTTTTCCGCCGTCTACCATCATAAACTCGCCGTGCATCCAGTAATTAACCGTTTGTTTTCCGGCAAGCGCTTCGTTTTGCGCTATTTCGTTTTCGTGGTGAACGGGAACCGCGTCTATGCCGCCGGTGTGCAGATCGAACACTTCGCCGAGATATTTTCTGCTCATTGCGCTACATTCGATATGCCAGCCGGGATAACCCATACCCCACGGGCTTTCCCATTGCATAATGTGGTTCTTATCCGCTTTTTTCCAAAGCGCAAAATCCGCCGGGTGGCGTTTTTCGCTGTTTTCTTCCACTCTCGCTCCCGCTTCTTTTTCGTCGATGGTTTGCCCCGACAGTTTACCGTAAGAGGGAAATTTGGATATGTCGAAGTAAATTCCGTCGCTTATTTCGTAAGCGTAGCCCTTTTCGAGCAGTTTCTGTACGAACTCTATCATTTCCGGGATATGCTCGGTCGCTTTTGCGATTATTTCGGGTTTGCCTATGTTAAGCGCGGCTAAGTCGTGAAAAAACACGTCGGTGTAATACGCGGCGATTTCCCACGGAGTTTTTTTCTGTTCGCGAGCGGCTTTTTGCATTTTGTCTTCGCCGCTGTCGCCGTCGTCGAGCAAATGCCCTACGTCCGTGATGTTCATTACCCCTTTCATCTTGTATCCGTCGTATTTCATTACCCTACGAACGAGATCCATAAAGACGTACGTCCTCAGATTGCCGATATGAGCGTAACTGTACACGGTCGGACCGCACGAATACATATAAACCGCGCCGTCGTGAACGGGCGTGAATTCTTCTTTTTTACGCGTGAGCGTGTTGTAAACTTTAAGCATTTTATTCTCCGTCGTTTTCCCGTTCTTCCATTTGTTGCGCTATCGAATAGCGGCAGGACGGGATATTCAAATTTTTTTCTATCGCTTCCAACCTTGCGTTAAGCCGAGCGAACTCTTCCAGAACCGGGTCGGGGAGTTTCTGATCCATATCGCGGTATTTTTCTCCGCGGATACGAACTATTCTTCCGGGAACGCCTACGACCGTGCAGTGCGGAGGAACGTCTTTAAGCACGACGCTGCCCGCGCCGATTTTCGAATATTCTCCGATCGTTACCGGTCCGAGTACTTTTGCTCCGGCGCAAACCATAACGTCGTGTCCTATCGTCGGGTGGCGTTTGCCGGTTTCTTTACCCGTACCGCCGAGAGTAACGCCCTGATAAATGGTCACGTTGTCGCCGATTTCCGTGGTTTCGCCGATAATAACGCCCACGCCGTGGTCGATAAAAATGCCTTTACCGATTTTTGCCGCAGGGTGGATTTCTATACCGTAGTTTCTGCGTGCGCGAGCGGTTATCATAAACGCAAGCATTTTCATTTTATGCATATAAAACCAATGCGCTCTGCGATAAGAGCAAAGCGCGCGGAAGCCACCGTAGGTAAGTATTATTTCTAGTTTGCTTTTTGCGGCGGGATCTTTGTCCAGAGCCGCCGCCAAATCCGCTTTTACGTTGTCGAACATATTCTATATATATTAAACGTGTGCTTTTCTGTTTCCTTTCGGAATACGATACGGTAAATCCTTGTGCCTGTTGCGGAAGAATTTCGGAAGTATAAGCATAACGAAACACAGCGCAACGGGAAGAAGTCCCATTATCGTAACTCCCACCGACGCCGTTTGTTCGGAAAGGAAACCGCTTGCGTTAGTCAGATTAAGGAAGTAGTTTTTGAACGCCGCGCCGAGTTCGGTACCTTCGCAGGTCGCAAACGCCGGGCAAATCCAACCGAGAGCGGTCAGCAGTAAGCACATAAACGTCGTGAAGTGAAGCCTTCTCGAAGTGTAAGTAAATATGCGTACGACGTTTTGTATAAATATGATAACCATAAATATAATGGCTAAGATATTGAACATAATCGTGCCGTAAACGCCGATATGGTTTATTATCGTTTCACGGTTGTACTGTCCGTTTTCTTTCTTGATTACGAGTTGCGACGCTTTGCCGTCGGCAAGGAAAAGGGAATAGAACGCGCTCGAACCTTCAAAAACGGGAAGGTCTTCGAGTACGTCGATACGCGTTTTTTCGAGCATTTTGGTGTGGAACCAGGCTTTGATTACGTCCGCCGCGTCTATGTAAATCATCGATACGCCGAGATCCGCTTTGAGATAAACCGATTCCGCCGTGCTTTCTACTTTGTTGCCGTCCGCGTCGACGACGGAGTAGGGCATACCTTGTTCGATAACGTATTCGCTCGGATAGTCCGCTTCCGGCCACCACCATTTTCCGTTTTCGTCGGCTTGAATTTTAATATCGCCCTGTTGCAGCGTTATGCCGTTTATCGTAAGAGAGTTTTCTCCGGGAACGACTGCGTCGATTTTGTAAACGAACATCGCGTTTATGTTTATCATTCCGTTCGTCGTGGAAGAAACCTTATCCGCAACGGTGCGATTTATTACGAGCGGCGAAAGTATGCCGAGTAAAACCGACGCGATGAGAAGAAGGGTGAGAACGGTAAGAATTATCGGCAAGGACGCGCCGTAATAACGTTTTTTACGGAAAGCCGCCTCGTAGTCGAAATCGACGTTGCCGTAAGCGTTGGTGTACGCTTTGCCGCCTGCCATAGACGTGTGAAGCCCCGCGGCAAATTCCGATTCCTGCCTGAGCGCCGCCGCCGCGCGAAGTTCGTTAAAGATAATGTCGCCGTTGTAATTGCCGGTCTCGACCTTGCGGAGCATATCTTTATAACGCGCTTTCTGCGCTTTTAAGCGAGAACGCTCGTAAGGGGTTTCGCTCTCGCGAATAGCCACCGTCGTATCTTTTATTTTGCGTCTGAGTAAGATAACGAGATTAGCGTCGTCCTGCTCGCTCCACATACGCGCTTTGCGCGCGTTGTTGACGTTGTTTGCTCTTACCGCCATTACTTCCTCCCGAAGTTTCGGTTTTCACCGATGGTGCTAAACTCTTCGTTCGTGACTAGTAAAAAGAGTTTATCGTATAATTATTATATTACGCGCGCGTACAATTTGCAAGAGTTTTCGCAAACGGTCTCCGCGGAAAAAATTGTATACGCGCCTTTTTCCGTTATATTTTGTTCTTTTTGTAAAGTATCGTCGTGCTGATACCGCTTACCGCCATACCTACGATAACCATCGTCGACTGGCTCATAAGGTTGGGCTTGCCGAGTTTGTTTCCGATAATCGTGCCGATTACGCAAATGATTATGCAGCCAACGAAGGGGATAATCGCTATTTTGAAGTATTGCGCGATAAGTACGAGCGTCAGTCCGCCGAAGATTGCCGGAATAACGTACGGAGAAACGGGCGCGAGAAGATCGACTATCTGGTTTTGGAAAATGATAAGGGGAATAAGTCCTATCGCGATAACCACGGTAGTGACGATACTGCTGACCGCTATGGATATGGAAGTAACGATTTCTTCTTCTTCGCTGCCTTTTTCCACGCCGGTTATGCTTTGCGCGTTGATCGCGCAGGGAAGTTTCAGATTGCTGACGTTACCGGTAATGAAAGACATATATTGTCCGCCGGTACCGAGCAGGGGAGCGTAACTTATCGCTTCGATAAGTCCGATCGCGACATAACCGAGAAGGAAAGGAACGCATTTGCCGAGCGCTTTGGCATCGGGAAGAGTTTTTGCCGATACGCAGTAGAAAACGGGAACAAGACATATCAAACCTAGCGCAATCCAGGTAAATATCCTGCCTACCGTGTGCATTTTGTTGTTAAAAATATCTCTGTCGGAAAGTTGAACCGGTTGTTTGTTTTTCATTATCGTATCTCCTTTTAACAAAATACTTTCGTGAACGCGAAAGCAATGCCGAGCGCGCCCAAAATGGTAATCGGAAGAGCGTAGTTTTCCAACCATTTTTGTTTGCCGAGTTTGATTATTACGCCGCATATGCCCATTATTACAAGGCTTGCCGCAAGGGTGATAAGCGTTATTTCGCCGTAAGTGGTAATACCGGTGGAAACTTCGGTGGAAGGTTTGCCGACGCTGAAACAACCGCCTACGAGTATAGCCGAGAGCATACCTGCGAGAAGTCCGCCCAAAAGCGCGCCGGTTATGGTGTTCATAAGACGACCGTTTTTCTTTTGCAGATCGGCGAGTTTGTTCTGATACTTTTTATAAACGATCGCGTTGAACAAAGGACCGCTCATAATGGAAAGGGTCATAACGGTAACCGCGGTTGCGATAATCGTTTCCGTGCTTGCGCCCGTGCCGGCGAGAGCCTTGTTGGCTTGGTCGTAAGCGACGAGTTCGTACTGCAACGCGCCGATAACGGTAAGTCTGATCCACGGAATGGCAACGCCCAGACCCGTCATCATAATGCCTATGCCTATTACGATCGGGATACTCGGAACGATGGAAAACACCGCGCTTGAAACGACGGTTTTTTTGATTTTCGACATATCCATACCGATCTTTTTCGCACGCTTGACGTTTTTAATTATGTAAAAAACGCTCATCGTGATGATGGCGGCGCATATCAGACCGCCGAGAACGTAAATTATCGGATAACTTTTGGGAACGCCCATTAGACACCTCTTTTTAAGAATACTTTAATAAGTATAATACTACACAAATCCGAAAATGTAAATACCGTATCCGCTTTTTTTCAAAAAAACCGAAAAAACTTTTAGTTTGTTAAAAACGCCATATTAGGTGTGCAAAACTGCGGTATACGGATACCGTAAACAGAGAATAGTCTTGTTTTATCGGGGTTTGCCGCGAGAGAATCCCGCCCGCCTGCCCCGAAAAAATACGGTTGACGGCGTTAAAAGAAAGGTTTTGAAGGGAAAAATCCGATCGGTTTTTAGATTGCGCAATAGGGTACGAGAGTGTATAATATACGGCATAGGAGAGAAGAAATATGGCGGAAGAAAGAACGACCGAAGAAAGAAAGTACGACAAAATCAAGGCGCTTTTACCCGTTCTTATGCGCGATAAGTACGGAGAGAAAGAAGAGATCGACGGGAAGGTGACGATAAAGTATTCGCCGTGCGTAAGAGAGTTTATGCGCAGGGTGGACGGTTTGCGTCCGACCGAAGAAGAGATTGTCGGCGCGAGCAGGAAAGGCGCGGCGGCGGGCGAAGCGGAACCCGACGTCGTGTTTGCGTTGATAAAAAGTATCGTGGACAGCGAGAAGTACGCCGTAGGCACGGTTTACGAGCAGTTTAAGAACGGCACTATCGTGCACTTGATAAAGAAGTTGTAAAAAAGGGTGAAAGGTATGGACAAAACGAACGCGCTTAGAATTTTGGATTCGGAAGGGATAAAGTACGCGGTAAAAGAATACGATCCGGAAATAACCGACGGCGAGAGCGTGGCGAAAGCGACGGGGAGCGACCCGGACAAAACTATGAAAACGCTCGTGACGGTAGGAAACGACGGTAATCATTACGTATTCGTCGTGCCGGTGTGTTTTTCTCTCGATTTGAAAAAAGCGGCTAAGGCGGCGAACGTAAAACGGGTGGAAATGATAAAGCAAAAAGAACTTTTCCCCCTTACCGGGTATGTTCACGGCGGTTGTTCGCCGATAGGAATGAAAAAGAAATTCGTCACGATAATAAGCGATACCGCTACGCTTTTCGATACCGTCACGCTAAGCGCCGGAAGAAAAGGTATGCAAATCGAACTCTCTACCGACGATCTCATCAAGGCGGCAGACGCCAAAATCGCCGAAATAATCTAACAGCAAGCAACGCCGAGCGGCAACGTGGGACGTTGCATCCCTTTACGCAAGCAACGCCGAGCGTTGCATCTCATTACGCAACGAGTGTATCGCGAATAGAAGTTCATCGTGCTACAAAGGTTTGTTGCTTTTAATGCGAGCGCAGGCTCTTCGTTCTTCGCTATTTGCTCCTTGCGCTTAAACAAACCGAAAAATGGTTTGACAAATGATATTATATAATATATAATACTCTCGCACTCGAATCGGCGGGGGTTATTTTTTCTAGTCGAAACGAGAGAAAAAAGAGAAATAAAACAAAGAGAGGATAGCAAGGATGAAAAGAACTTATCAACCCAAAAAAAGACAAAGAAGCAAAGTACACGGTTTCAGACAGAGAATGTCCACCGCTAACGGCAGAAGAGTAGTAAGAAGAAGACGCGCTAAGGGCAGAAAGGAACTGACCGCGTAAGGAATAATCGCCGATGCAAAAAGTTTACCGCCTGACGCAACGGGGTAGTTTTGCGTACGCTTATCGCAAGGGCGACGGCGTGGCGACTCCGCGTATCGTAGTTTACAAAGTGCCTGCGCATAATCTGAAGGTAGGCGTTTCCGTAGGCAAAAAGGTAGGCAACAGCGTAGTAAGAAGCAGAGTTAAGCGTAGGATAAGCGAGCGGTTTCGCTTGCTTATACCGTCTGTTTCGAACGAGTTTAACTTCGTAATCGTGGCTCGTCCCGCCTGTGCGGAAGCAACGAGCGACGTAATTAACCGTGATCTTGTTTACGCGCTGAGAAAGCACGGCGTGTTTAAGGAAGTGGCGGAATGAGAAAATTTTTCGCCGCTCCGTTGCTTTTTTATAAAAAGTTTATTTCCCCGATTTACGGGAAGAGATGTATTTACGTCCCTACTTGTTCGATGTATATGTACGACGCAATCGGACAATACGGGTTGTTAGGCGGAGTAGCGAGAGGTTTATGCCGATTGCTTCGTTGTAATCCCTTTGAGAAAGGGGGTTATGACCCTGTAAAACTTAATCTAAAAGGAAGTGCAAAATGGACTTTATAAGTTTGTTGTCCTGCAAAGCCCTGAATAACGCGATCGGCGACCTTATTTACAAATATCTTTACGGATGGGTGGTTACCTGGTCGGACGACTGGTCGGTTATCGGCGCTTTCAGCGTAACCGTTATTATGTTTACCATATTCCTGAAAGTGGCGACTAGTCCGCTGGATATATGGCAGAAAGTTTCTATGCGCAAAAACGCCAAAAAGATGGAAGAGATGCGCCCGGAACTGGAAAAAGTTCAGAAACAGTGCGGTTCGAACAGAGAACTGCTTATGCAAAAACAGCGTGAAGTATATAAAAAGCATAAGTATTCGATGTTCGGTTCTTGCTTGCCGATGATAGTCACGATGGTCGTGTTCTTTATCATCTTCGGCGGATATAATGCCGCGGTAGCAAAACACACCAAGATTACTTTCGAGGCTCTCGACAAGGTTTATACCCAAGTTTACGAGGCGGAAGAGAATGCGGCGTTAACCGAAGCGGACAGGATCAAAAAGGCGGAAGACGCGGCCGTTGCGGAATACGACGCTCATTACAAAGAATCGTTCTTCTGGGTCAAGAACATTTTCTCTGCGGACGGTTGGGCGAAAGCGATACCCGACGCGGGAACGGCGCAAAAGAATATTTCCGGACTTAACACTGCAAGATACGAAGTAGTAATGAAACCGCTTATGGATAAGTACAACGGCGGTTGGAACGGATATCTCATACTACCTATTATAGTATTGTTGCTCAACGTGGCGTCGATGTTCCTTAACAAGCAACAGACGCAGCAACCTGCGATGCCGGGGCAGACCGAAGAGCAGATTAAGGCGCAGAAGTCGCAAGCGAAGATGATGCAGTTTATTATGCCGATAATGATGTTCGGTTTTGCACTGTTCTATTCGGCGGCGTTCACGCTGTATATGGCGGTTAATATGGTATTTACTACTATAATTAACTTAGTTTATAATATAATAGCGAAGAAAAAGGACGCGGCGGAAAAGGACCGCATTCTGTCTACTACGTTCAAAAAATAATCGGAGGAAAGATGGAAAAGTATTACGAATTTAAGGCGTCTACGGCGGATAACGCAATAAGAAACGGACTTGCCGAACTCGGACTTACCGAAGAAGAAGTCGATATCGAAGTCGTTTCTAACGGCGGAATTTTTTCCAGAGCCGTGGTAAGAATTAGCCCGAAACCCGTAGAAGAAAAGGTTGAAGAAGAACCGGTCGAAGAAGCGGAAACAAACGAAGAAAAGACCGAAAAAGCCGAAGAAAAGGAAGTTGCCGAAACGGAAGAAAAAGTTGTTCTTACCGATGAAGAACGTGAAGAAAAGTTCCGTAAAAATAAAGAAATGCGTGAAAAAGGCAAAGAATTTATTGCCGAGATAGCGCGTTTGATCGGGTCCGACGTTACCGTCGAAGGCAAAGTGAGAGAAGACGAAGTTTGTCTGTATATCGGCGGCGACGACGCGAAGAATTTTATCGGATACAAGGGCGAAACGCTTGAGGCTATGCAAACGCTTGTAAGCCATTATCTTAACAAGGACGAAACCGGCGATCGCACGAGAATAGTCGTTGACGCGGATTTTTACAGAGAAAGACGCAAAAAGACGCTCACCGCGTTGGCGAAGAAACTTGCGAAACAAGCGTACAATCAGCACAGAGAGATCTCGCTCGAGCCGATGAACAGTTATGAAAGAAGAATTATTCACGCCGCTCTTACAAACAGTGACGAAGCAAGCACGAGAAGCGACGGGGAAGGCAAAGCAAGACATATCGTTATCGTACCGAAGAGCGCGATGATGAGTTACGGAAACAGTTCGGATTTCCGCAAAAAAGGACCGCAAAAAACCAAGAGTTTCGGTTATAACAAGAGAAGATTTTAATTAAATAGGACGGTTAAGTTACCGAAAAGGACAATCCTATGAAAGATACTATTGTGGCTGTCGCCACCGCGATGACTTCGAGCGCGGGCATAAACGTTATCCGCGTCAGCGGAGAAAACGCTTTGGCGATAGCGCGAAAAATATTTTTCTGCCGTAAAATAACCGACGGACAAATGAGTCCGAATTATATGTATCTCGGCAGAATAGACGGAAAGAATTTTTCCGAAAAGGCGTTTTGTGTTTATTACAAATCGCCGTTTTCTTATACGGGCGAAGACGTGATAGAAATACACTGTCACGGCGGCAGAGGCGTAACGGGCGCAATAGTCCATCTGATACGTTCTCACGGCGCAAGACCGGCAGAGCCGGGCGAGTTTACCAAGCGTGCGTTCCTTAACGGAAAACTGACTTTGTCCGAAGCGGAAGGCGTTATCGATATGATAAACGCAACTACCGAAAGTCAGGTAAAAAACGCTTACCGCCTTATGAGCGGAGAACTGACTACGGGCATTACCGAGAGCGAAAAAATGCTTACCGAAACCGCCGCGATGCTTGAGGCGAAACTCGATTATCCGGAAGAACTCGAAGAAGAAACGCGCCTTCCGGCTAAGGAATTGCTGGAAAAAACCGAGCGTAACTGCGCCAAGTTGCTCGCCAACACTTCCAGACGTAAAATATTGAATGAGGGTATCGATATTGCCATTGTGGGAACCCCAAACGCAGGTAAGAGTTCGCTTTTGAACGCGCTTATCGGACAAGAAAGAGCGATAGTCAGCGACGAAGAAGGCACGACGAGAGACGTCGTAAAAGAGAGCGTCGAAATAGACGGAATCAAGATAAACTTTCTCGATACGGCAGGGATAAGGAATTCCGGAGCAGGCAAGGTCGAGAAGATAGGAATAGAGCGTTCGGTAAAAGCGATAGACGCGGCGGACGTGGTGATTTTCGTTACCGACGGAACGGTGCCGGAAAGCGACGACGAAAGAAAGATAAGAGAAAAACTCGACGGTAAAAAGTTTATCGAAGTACAAAACAAAACCGACGAAGTGAAGTATCCGAGAACGGGTGCGCTTGCAATCTCCGCAAAGACCGAGGAAGGACTTGACGAACTCGTCGATTACGTATTAAAACAAGCGGACAGGGACGGAATATACCGCGAAGGGGTAATCGGCAACGAACGGCATATTTACGCGCTCGAAGAGGCGGACAGGCTCGTTAAAGACGCGTTGGAAAATTACGACGTTTTGCCTACCGAATGTACTTTGGAAAGCGTAAGGGGCGCGCTCGAAGCGTTAGGGAAGATAACGGGGAATAGCGTATCGGACAGCATAATAGACGAGGTATTCTCGCGCTTTTGCGTAGGCAAATAACTGAGCGTCGCAAACGTGACGCTTTACGTCCCATAAAAACGAAATGGGTTAAGACTTCCCCCACGGGGGAAGGTGGCAACGAAGTTGACGGATGAGGGGAAATGTAAGCGGACGAGATAAGAGTTTTTATGGGACTTTCGCGAGAAACGTCGTCTACCGTACGACGGTACGCCTACGCTCCGTTTTCGCGAAAAATCGCCGCATTTGCCCCACTCCTAGGTTGGTTCCGACCAAACGTTACACGGGCGTTTGACGCAGTCACTGCGTTTTGTGCGCACAA
>CAJLYQ010000022.1 GCA_905210905.1 uncultured Christensenella sp.
CCCCCAAGGGGAAGCCTTTCTTCATATTAAAAGCAGTCACCCCTTGTCGTGCGATGTATCTATAAAAGTAATACACCTATTGCGATATAGGGATGCAACGTCCCACGTTGCTGTCGTGCGATGTATCTATAAATGTAATATACCTATTGCGTAATGAGATGCAACGCTCGGCGTTGCCGTAATGGGATGCAACGTCCCACGTTGCCGTCCCACGTTGCCGCTCGGCGTTGCTATTTTAAGAGTTTCAGAGCGTTATTAAGCGTGAGAGAGCGGTCGAGATAGAAGAGTTTTTCCGTGGTTTCGTCGGGGATAAGGGTTTCGGTTTTGCCGTTTATCAGGGTTAGTTTGCAGTTGAAACCGTTTTTGGAAAGAAAGCGCACGAGTTCGGCGAGCGTGGTTTTGCCGTTTACGCATATATTTTTCCGTTCGTAGACGGTTTTCGTTATTCCGGTTGCGGAAAAAATGAGTTTGTATTTTTCTTTCGGCGCGTCGAAAACGTTTGACCATAGGATTACGATTGCGGAAAAAATCAACGTAAAACCGTATCCTAAACACAGCATAACAACGCCCGTAATAAACGCCGCGGCGGACAGAACGAAGCCGATAATGCGGCTTATTTTAAGCGTGCGGAGTTTGTTTTTCGTTAAGGCAAGGCAAATTCTACCGCCGTCGAACGGAAAAACGGGCAAAAGATTAAACGCCGCAAGAGCGAAGTTTGCGGTAAAAATCGTTTTCGTAAAGTTATAAAACGATGGAAAAAACCACCATAAAGCGGCGAGAAACAGACAAAAAAGCGCGTTTACGGCAGGTCCTGCCACGGTTACGGCAAATTCGTCGAATTCGGGCAGTCCGTCGTCGTAAGCCATAGTCGCGCCGAACGGCGAAAGCGTTATTTTTTCCGGGGAGAAACCGCGCCGCAAAGCGACGAAATAATGTCCGAGTTCGTGAACGATAAGCGCAACCGCCGCTCCGAGCAGAGTTCTATATCCGCAAACCAACCCGGCAAAAACCGCAATCAAGGCAAAACACGGCGAAAAACGTATTTTTCTCACGGCATATTTTATGAAAAAGTCTTTCCGATAATGCAAAATATATCGGTTTTATGTAAAAGCAAGCGTTTTTTTCGCTTGCTTTTTGCGATTTTGCGTCGCTTAGTTTACCTGTCGAGCATTCTGCCTGCTTCGAAGTAATAACTGAGTTTGCTCGGCCGTTTCGGCATAAAAGCGGAAGTAAGGCAATAAAGGACTACGCTCAGTCCGCCTGCGACTATCGCTTGCGAGTACGCCGCGTCAAGGACAACGGGCCGGCCTATCTGCGTAAGCAGCGTAGCGACAAAGACGGACAAAACGCTTGCAATGAAGCCGTATTTTGCGTTTCTCGTCGCAACGAACGCAAGAAAACCTATCATTAAAGCATAGTAGTAGTTTACGCTTGACCATAATTCCGAGCCGTAGTACGCAGACAATCTCGTCGCGCCGTAAAGAAGACCGGAAAGTACTATCGTGATAAGCAGACACGCGATACGGTTTTTAATCGAACCGCGGAAAAGCCAAAGGGAAAAGGTGACGACGAAAAGAAGAGCCGTACCTAAACTAAACGAGAAGTTTCCCCATTGTATTACGGGTATAAAGTTAAGTCCGACGACGGCGGCGAATACGAGAACGAGCGCGATTACGGGTACGCCGAAGTCCTTGACCGCACTGTTTCCTATACCGATAAGCGCCATTACGCCGAGTATTACGAGTATGATTGAACCTACCATTTTTAATTTTCTCCTTAACGCTAGAATGAAAAATAATGCAAAAATTATTCGTAAGAACGCAAAAACAGTGTAAACGCAGGACAAAGCCCCGTAAAAAAAGCGTTTTTGCTTAACTTTTACTTTACAAAGATTTTTTCCGCCCTTATAATTAAAAGTAAAATAAAAAGTAACTCAAAGGAGTATGTTAATGGCAAAAATCACTATCAGAGAAGAACGCTGTAAAGGTTGCGGCTTGTGCGTTTTGTCTTGCCCGAAAAAACTTTTGTCCATTTCGGGGACGAGCAACAAAAACGGTTACTTCGTCGTAAAAATCGACGATCAGAACGCTTGCGTGGGTTGTGCTTCGTGCGCCGTAATGTGTCCCGACTGCGTTATTACGGTTGAGAGATAACCATAGGAAGGAGAAAAGACGATGAAACAGTTAATGAAAGGTAACGAGGCAATCGCAGAAGCGGCTATCCGCGGCGGTTGCAGAGCGTTTTTCGGCTATCCGATAACGCCCCAAAACGAAATTCCCGAATATATGAGTTGGAGATTGTTCGAAGTCGGCGGAACGTTCGTTCAGGCAGAAAGCGAAGTCGCTTCGATAAATATGCTGTACGGCGCGTGCGGCGCGGGCGCGAGAGCAATGACCAGTTCGTCCAGCCCCGGCATAAGCCTTATGCAGGAAGGTATAAGTTATATCTGCTGCGCTCAGGTACCGTGCGTAATAGTCAATATGGTTCGCGGAGGCCCGGGACTCGGCGGTATCCAACCCGCTCAGGGCGACTACTTCCAGGCGACCAAAGGCGGCGGACACGGCGATTATCATATGATCGTCTACGGACCCAACAGCGTGCAGGAATGCGTAAACATTATGTACGACGCTTTCGATACGGCGGATAAATACAGAGTTCCCGTAATGATACTCGGCGACGGTATGCTCGGACAGATTATGGAACCGGTAGAACTTCCCGAAATGAAAGACCTGTCGAGCCTGCCGAAAAAAGACTGGGCGACCGACGGCACGGGCAAAGACGATCACAGAAGAATAATAAATTCCTTGTTAATCAACCCGGACGATCTCGAAGCGCATAACAACTATATGACCACCGTCTACGAAGAAATCGCCAAGAACGAAACGAAGTTCGAAGAGTATCTTACGGACGACGCGGAAATCGTTCTCACCGCTTACGGCACCGTAGCGAGAATAGCGAAAAGCGCGGTAAACATTTTGAGAGAACAAGGCAAAAAAGTCGGTTTGATACGCCCGATTACGCTGTTTCCGTTCCCCGAAAAGGCATATAAGCGTCTTGCCGAGCAGGACAGCGTAAAGAAGTTCGTTTGCATAGAACTCAGCGTAGGACAAATGATAGAAGACGTAAAACTGTCGGTAGAAGGCAAAAAGCCGGTAGAGTTTTACGGAAGAAACGGCGGCAACGTAATGTCCCCCGAAGACATCGTTGCGTTCGTCAATAAGGAGGCGTAATATGGCGGTTGTATTTGAAAAAACGAAAATGCTCACCGACGTGCCGTTGCACTATTGCCCAGGTTGTACCCACGGCATAGCGCACAGACTCGTAGCGGAAGTACTGGAAGAAATCGGAGCGGAAGGACACGTCGTAGGCGTTGCGCCCGTAGGCTGCGCGGTGTTTGCGTATAACTATTTTAACTGCGATATGCAGGAAGCCGCTCACGGCAGAGCCCCGGCGGTCGCTACGGGTATAAAGAGAGTTTTGCCCGACAATATTGTTTTTGCATATCAGGGCGACGGCGACCTTGCGAGTATCGGTATGGCGGAAATCGTCCACGCCGCGGCGAGAGGAGAAAAAATCACCGTAATATTCATTAACAACACGATTTACGGTATGACCGGCGGACAAATGGCGCCCACGACCCTTATCGGCGAAAAAGCGACGACCTGTATCTACGGAAGAGACGCCGAAAAGAACGGCAATCCCATAAAGATGTGCGAACTTTTAGCGACGCTTACCGGACCGAGTTATATCGAAAGAGTCGCGTTGTTTGACGCACCCCACGTAAGAAACGCAAAAAAAGCGATAAAAAAAGCGTTTATGCACCAAAAAGAAGGCAAAGGATTCAGTTTTATCGAAATTCTGTCGTCCTGCCCGACAAACTGGGGTATGTCGCCCGAACAAGCGATCGACTTCGTTAAAAACGATATGCAGTCGTTCTATCCCCTGGGCGTATTCAAGGAGGTAAACGAATAATGGAAAACAAAATAATAATCGCAGGTTTCGGCGGACAGGGAGTTCAATCTCTCGGTATGTTTATCGCATACGCGTCCATTCACGACGGAAAAGAAGTCACGTTTTTGCCGTCCTACGGACCGGAAATGCGCGGCGGCACGAGTAACTGCAGCGTAGTCGTAAGCGACAAACCCGTCGCAAGCCCGATAATCGCCGTGCCCGATATGCTTATCGCTATGAACAAACCCAGCCTTGCAAAGTTCGAAAACAAAGTAAAACCGGGCGGAACGATTATCGTAAACAGTTCTCTCATCGACGCAAAAGTGCAAAGAACGGACGTAAAAGCGGTGTACATTAATGCCAACGACCTTGCCGTCGAAGCAGGCAACGTCCGCACCGCAAATATAGTCGTTTTGGGAGCGTATACCAAAATGAGCGGCGACTTCACCCCCGAAGTAATGAAAGCGGTAATCGAAAAGAAATTTGCCAAAAAACCTAAGGTTATACCGGCAAACATTAAAGCGTTCGAACTCGGCTATAACCTCGAATAATCGAGAAATCGAAAAACCGAAACAAAAAGAAACCGCACCGTGAGTGCGGTTTTTCCTTTTTTCATAAAGAAAAGACCAACGAAAACCCGTTAGTCTTTTCGGTTAAATCAAACACTTTCGCGCTGACGATATACTTCGGCAGGATACCCTTCGGGCACCATTCTTCGAACTGCGCTCTCGTTAAATCCCAAATAACGTTGTTACCGGAAAGCGAATTTTTATTGTAATTCCATTTATTTCCCCAACCCGAAGTCGGTTTCTCCGCCGCTTCGCAATAAATCTGCGAGTTGTTCGGTCCTAACGCATAGTTGCCGACGAAGGCTACTGATTTCGGAACGTAAACCAAGCCTACGTTAGTATTGTAGAACGCATATTCCATAATTTCGGTCAATCCGTCCGGCAGGTATAATCTTATAATATTCTTGCAATTTGCAAAAGCGTATTTTCCGATCTCGGTCAAACCTTCGGGTAAGGTCACTTCGGTGATACGATTGTAACCATAGAACGTATAACTTTCGATTCTAGTAATTCCTTCGGGAATAACGATTTCACCGCTGAAATTCTTATTGCCGATATAAATTTCGAAGGGTCTTTTTTCTCTCAGTACGTTTCCCGGGTCGGCGGCGTTAAGCATCAGCGATCCTAACCCTTCGATTTTGCACCAGTCCGATATAGTGCCGTTGAAATAAAAGTTTTTCAGCGCCGTGCAGTCAAGGAAAGCGTTCGGACCGATAGAACTAAGACTTTCGCCGAAAACGAAATTCTTGATTTCCGTGCAACCGTTAAACGCGTCGTCCGCTATACTCGTTACGGCGTGTTCGCCGTTCGTTCCGTCGTCGTATTTTTCCGCAATTTCAAACACGGTACAGGATTTGTTTCGTCCCGATACGGCGTAAGTTTGCGTTTCTTCGTTATATTGATAATAAACGGATTCCGTCCGATAACCGCATACGCTGCAGGTTTCGCCGTCGATATTATGTGCGGTTTTGGGAATTAAACGAATATAGTCCCTTAAAGAGCAACGAGAGCAATACTTGGATTCAACGCCGTTGTTGTCGCAAGTCGCTTTTTCGTCGACAGTATAACCGTTACTGAAATCGTGACCGAGCGGATACAACGCTTCGAAGGAAGAAAAACCGCAGCGAGAACACGTCGCGTAGTCCGCCCAACCGGCTTCCGTGCAAGTCGGCGCTTGTCCGCTCGTGCCGAGAATTTGAACCGTATAAAGCCTTCCCCTGTTGTAGAGAAAATAGGCAAATCGCAACTCCATAAAAAGTAATTACTTTTGTCGTGCGATGTACCTATACAAGTAACACACTCATTGCGTAATGAGATGCAACGCTCGGCGTTGCCGTAAAGGGATGCAACGTCCCACGTTGCCCCTCATCAGTAACTACTGTGACAGCGTTCCCCCCAAGGGGAAGCCATTCTTTATATTAAAAGCAGTTATCCCTTGTCGTGCGATGAACTCATACAAGTAATACACTTATTGCGATATAGGGATGCAACGTCCCACGTTGCCGGCGGATAACGGGGTTGCTTGCAATTGTAAGAGAGATATGGTACAATATGGTAAAACCGAAAACGGAGAAAGTATATGACAGACAATAAATACGTACTTGATTTTGTGGAGAAATACCGCGCGTTGTTCAATCCCGACGAAGTCGTTTGGGTAGACGGGAGCAAAGAACAGCACAGAATGCTTACCTGCGAGGCGATAGCGACGGGGGAAGTTATTAAGTTAAGCAATTCCCTTATGCCCGGGTGCTTGTATCACAGAACGGACCCGGACGACGTGGCGAGAGTGGAAGACAGAACGTTTATTTGCACTTCGGACAAACGCGACGCAGGAATAACCAACAACTGGATGGATCCGAAAGAGGCGTACGAAAAACTCGACGCAATCGCAAAGGATTCGATGAAAGGGCGTACGATGTACGTTATACCGTTTTCTATGGCGAAAATCGGTTCGCCGTTTGCTAAATACGGTATAGAACTTACCGACAGTTTGTACGTCGTTCTTAATATGGCGATAATGACGAGAGTTACCGAAAAGGTTTACGAGCGTATCGACGGCGATAATTTCGTTAAAGGCGTGCATTGCACGGTTAATCTCGATCCGCAAAACCGTTATATCTGTCAGTTCCCCGAAGACAACGTCATCTATTCGCTTAACAGCGGATACGGCGGCAACGTCCTGTTAGGGAAAAAATGTTTTGCGCTTCGCATAGCGAGTTATCAGGGTTGGAAAGAAGGCTGGCTTGCCGAACATATGCTTATACTCGGAGTGGAAAAACCGAACGGCGAAACGAAATACGTTTGCGCGGCGTTTCCGTCGGCTTGCGGAAAAACCAATCTCGCAATGCTTATTCCGCCCGAAACGTACCGCAACAAAGGTTACAAAATCTGGACGGTGGGCGACGATATAGCCTGGCTCAGAAAGAAAAACGGCACGTTTTATGCGGTTAACCCCGAAAACGGCTTTTTCGGAGTCGCGCCCGGTACGAACGCTCAGTCCAACCCCAACGCCCTTGCGACTATGCGCAGAAACACTATTTTTACCAACGTTTGTTTCAACCCGAAAAACAACACCGTCTGGTGGGAAGGAAGTAAAATCGAAGCGCCGAAAAAAGCCCTTGACTGGCAAGGCAGACCGTGGCACGAAAATATGCGCGACGAAAACGGCAACCCCGTAAAAGGAGCGCACCCCAACAGTCGCTTTACCGCCCCGGCAAAGAACTGCCCGTGCCTTAGTCCCGAATTCGACAACGGCAGGGGAGTACCGATAAGCGCGATTATCTTCGGCGGAAGACGCGCTAAAGTCGATCCGCTCGTGTACGAAGCGAGAGACTGGGACCACGGCGTTTTCGTAGGGGCGACTATGGCAAGCGAAACCACCGCGGCGGCTGCCGGTAAAGTCGGCGTAGTGCGCAGAGATCCTATGGCAATCCTGCCGTTCTGCGGCTACAATATGTGCGATTATTTCGCTCACTGGCTGAAAATGGGCGTAAGAATGTCCAACGCCCCGAAGATTTTCCACGTCAACTGGTTCCGTACGGACGCAAACGGCAATTATATCTGGCCGGGGTTCGGCGATAATATGAGAGTACTCGACTGGATTATCCGTCGCTGCGACGGCGAAGTCGACGCAGTGGAAACGCCCGTCGGTCTTATGCCGAAAAAAGAAGATATCAATATCGACGGAATGGACGCGTTTAACGACGTTAAACTCGAAGAAGTCCTTGACCTGGATCTATCTGCCTGGAAGAAAGAAGCGGAAAGCATAAGCGAATTCTTCGACAAGTTCGGCGACGAACTGCCCGAAAAACTCGCAAAACAACTCAGAATACTGAAACACAATTTAAGGAACGAAAACAAGTAAAAATGAAAATCGTAGTTATCGGTTGCGATAAAATCGGATCCGCCATCGTCGAACATCTTATCAGCGAAGAACACGACGTTTGCGTCATCGATATCGAAGCGTCGAGAGTAAAACGCGCGTACGACAAGTACGAAATTACCGGCGTTGTCGGCAACGGCGCGTCCTACGACGTGCAGAAGAAAGCGGGCGTGGGCAAAGCGGATCTCGTGATCGCAAGCACCAACGTGGACGAAGTAAACATTCTTTGCTGTATGGTCGCAAAAGACCTGGGCGCAGAACATACCGTCATCATCAACAACAACGAAAAGTATTACGAACAAATCGAACACCTCAGAGACAGGTTCAACATAAACCTGTCCATAAGCCCGGAAAAAGAAGCGGCGGCGGAAGTCGCGCGTATGCTTCGTTTTCCGTCTGCTTTGCAGGTAGAACTTTTCGCCGACAGCAAGATGGAACTTATCGACGTTTTCCTGCCCGACGACAGCCCGTTTATCGGACAAACCATAGCGGCGGGACACGGCAAAAGTTATCCCGACGTGCAGATATGCGCGGTAAAACGCGACGGCGAAATAATCATTCCGTCGGGCAATCTCTTACTCGAAAAAGGCGACCGCCTGAGCGTTGCGTCCACCGTCACGGGCGTGGTAAAATACCTTAAAAGCACCGGACTGTATCAGACGAGAGTAAAACGCGTCCTTATCATCGGCGGCGGCAATCAGTCGTACTATCTCGCCAAGCAGATTCTTGCCGCGGGAATGCTGGTCACCATTATCGAAAGCGATAGGGAAAGGTGCCGATACCTTAGCGAAGAGTTACCCCAAGCGATAATTATTAACGGCAGCGACAACGATTACGAACTTATGCGCAACGAGGGAATCGCGACTTGCGACGCGTTCGTTTCGTTCACCCCCAACAACGAAAGAAACATTATCGCCGCGCTTTACGCGATGAATAAAAACGTGCCGAAAGTAATAGTTTCCATCGACGAATATAATCTGTTCAGCGTGGTCGGAGAACTCGACATCGGCAGCGTGGTTTCGCCCAACGTGCTTACCGCGACAAGAGTTTTGCATTTCGTCAAAGGTCTTCAGTCGGCGCGCGACTTAGGATCGAGATTAAACGCCATCTATACGCTCGGCGGCAGCGACGCGTTCGTACTCGAATACGACGTAAACGAAATGTTTGCCGCGCACGATATACCCCTTAAAAATTTAAGACTGAAACCGGACACCGTTATCGCAATGATAATCAGAAAAGGAAAAACCATAATTCCGAGAGGCAACGATTATATTGCCGAAGGGGATAAGGTCGTCGTAGTAACCAAACAAAAAGGTCTTGACGGAATAAACGAGGTGCTCGAATAAGATGAACGTAAGATACACTGTCTTTTTTACGGGCAGAATATTAAAAACCGTTGCGTTTTTGTTCCTTTTCCCGTCGCTTATTGCGATTATTTACGGCGAGTATAACAATCTCGTTGCGTTTTTACCGCTCGGAGCGGGCGTGTTCCTTCTCGGAATGGTGTGTTCGCTGAAAGAGCCGAAAAACAAACGTTTGTCCGCAAGCGAAGGGTTTATCATAGTCGCCCTCAGTTGGCTTACTTTGTCGCTCGTCGTAGCCGCGTCGTACAGAATTACCGGCGAGATAGGCGATTTCGTAAACTGCTTTTTCGAGGCGACGTCAGGGTTTACCACCACCGGAGCAAGCGTAGTAAGCGACGTGGAAACGTTGAGCAAAAGCGTAAACGCCCTGCGCCTGTTTACCCACTGGGTCGGCGGTATGGGAATACTCGTACTCGTTCTGGCGATTGTTCCTAAAAATCAGGACGCAACGACGATGAACATTTTCAAGGCGGAAGTGCCGGGGCACAGCGTGGAAAAATTCACGAGCAAACTCGCCGTTACCGCCAAAATCCTTTACCTTATATATACGGGTATGACCGTCGTTCTCGCAATAAGTTTTATGATAGCGAAAATGCCGGTGTTCGACAGCGTGGTTCACGCAATGAGCATTGCCGGCACGGGCGGTTTTTCCGTTAAAAACGGCAGTATCGGCGCATATAACAGCCTTGCGATAGAAATTATCGCAACGGTGGGTATGTTTGCTTTCGGTATAAATATGAACATCTTTTACCTTATACTGATAGGTAAATTCACTACGGCAATAAAGAGCGAAGAACTCCGCGTGTACGTGACGTTATTTGTTGTGTCAATGCTTATAACGGCGACCGTGCTGACGACGAACGGCGATTATTCGTCTTTCGGCGAGGCGGTAAGATATACGTCGTTTCAGACCGCGGCGATTATGTCTACGACGGGAATGTACGTAGTAGATTTTTCTCTATGGCCCATAGTGTGCCAATCGATAGTATTTATTCTGATGTTTATAGGCGGATCGTCCGGTTCGACGGCAGGCGGACTGAAGTTGTCGAGAATAATGATTGCGTCCAAGTATATACGTAATCAATACGATAATTCTGCCAGGCCGAACAGAGTAAAAACGATAAAACTCGAAGGTGAAAGGCTGGATAATCAGACCGTTACCGCGACTATGGCGTTTTTCGGGTTATATATAGTCGTGATGCTCGTATCGCTTGTTTTGGTAGCCCTTTTTGACGGTATAGGCTCAAACGACAATACAACGTTTATAGAAAAGCTGACAGCGGTAGTCACGAGTTTAAGTAACGTCGGGCCGGGGTTTGGAAAACTTGCTACCGGGAGTTATGACGGGTTCAGCGCGGCGAGCAAAATAGTGCTTTCTTTCGATATGCTTGCCGGAAGACTGGAAATACTCCCGATGCTTTTCCTTTTTAATCCGAAAACCTGGATAAACAAGTAGATATTCGTCTTCGGTTTCCGCTTGATTTAAGGCAAAACCGAAGAACGATTTTTTTGCTAAAAAAATTGAAAAACAACATTTTTTTGCTTGCTAAAAGCATTGAAGTGTGGTAAATTATTAAATAACCGCATAGAAAGGGTAGATAAGTGCGTTTTGCCACCCCGAGCAGCGAGTCTTCAAAAGGAGGTTATGTTTTTATGTACGCAATTATTGTTTCCGGCGGAAAGCAGTACAAAGTCGAAGAGAACTCGGTAATCAAAGTCGAGTTGCTTAAAGGCGAAGCGGGCGATACCGTTAAGTTCGACGTTCTTATGCTCAACAAAGACGGAAGTGTCGTAGCGGGCAAAGAAGCGGAAGGCGCTTACGCCGAAGCCGTAGTCGTTAAGAACGGCAAAGGTCCGAAAATCGACATTTTCAAATATAAGTCGAAGAAGAACGAACGTAAACGTCAAGGTCATCGTCAACCGTATTCCGAAGTTAAGATCACCAAAATCGTTGGCTAATTGACTTCTGTATCGATGATTAAGATTTTAGTAGAATATCGGAACGACGATATATCGAGAGTGACGGCGAAAGGTCACGCGGGCTACGCAAAATACGGCAAAGACGTCGTATGCAGTGCGGTCAGCGCGATAATTCAAACCGCGCTTATAGCGATTATCGATATTTCCGACGCTCCCGTCAGGTACGAAAAAAGCGACGACGGATTTTTGCGTTTTGAAGTTCCCGAGCCGAAGAGCGAAGAAGAACGGATAAAACAGCAAGCCGTATTGCGCGCAATGGTACTGGGCGTAAGCGACGTTGAGAAAGGGTATAAGCCCTATGTGAAAATGGAGGTAAACCGACAATGTTTATGAATATCCAACTGTTCGCCCATAAGAAAGGTATGGGTAGTACCAGAAACGGTCGTGACAGCGAAGCAAAAAGACTCGGACCTAAGAAAAGCGACGGACAACATTGCCTCGCGGGAAACATTCTCGTTCGTCAAAGAGGAACGAAATTCCACGCAGGTAAGAACGTAGGTATCGGCAGCGACGATACTTTGTACGCGCTCATCGACGGCGTAGTCAGATTTGAAGAAGCAGGCACCAGACTGAACAGATATAAACAAGTAAGCGTAATCGAAAAAGCGTAAGCAAAATAAGACGGTTTTATCGGACCGGTTTATACGGTTCGATAAACTTATTTAATTAAATTTGAATTACGAATATTACGGCAAAGACGAAATAAGAATTTATTCCATCGACGAATTCGACCCGAAACACGTTTTCGATTGCGGACAGGTGTTCAGGTACCGAAACGACGGGGATTGTCATACGATAATAAGCAAAGATAAAATTTGCCTATTGCAAAAGACGGACTCGTGTGTTATAATGAAAACCGAGGACAGGGAGTATTTCCGTAAATACTTCGTTCTCGATACCGATTACGGCGAAATTAAGCGCGAGTTACTTCGGTTCGACGGGCTTAAAGAAGCGGTCGGGTTCGGTAAAGGAATAAGAATATTAAAGCAAGACCCGTTTGAAACGATAATATCTTTTATCGTATCGGCAAACAACAATATTCCGAGAATAAAAGGGATATTAGAACGGGTTTGCGTTGCGCTCGGAGAAAAGAAAGACGGTTTTTACGCGTTTCCCACGCCGGAAAGAATGGCTGAGGCGGACGCGGCACTGTATAAATCCGTCGGAGCCGGGTACAGAGCGGAGTATCTTGCGGAGACGAGCAAAAAACTTGTCGGGTTCGATTACGGGATTATCGAAAAATCGAGCACCGACGAAGCGAGAAAGATATTGACGTCGTTTAAGGGCGTGGGCAACAAGGTAGCGGATTGCATATTGCTGTTTGCTTTCGGAAAAACCGACTTGTTCCCGATGGATACCTGGACGAAGAAGATATACCGCATTTTGGGTTTTCCGGAAGAAAACGATCCCAAAAAGATGGCGGAGCGACTCGTCGATCGGTTCGGCGCGCTTGCCGGTTACGCACAGCAATATCTGTACTATTATTACAGAGAAAAATAAAAAAACGTACTATGTTAGGAGGACACAATGAATAAGCCGAAAATTGCTTTACTTATCGACCTTGCGAGCCTTAAAGTATCCTGCAACGGATTCAAACAACTGCTCGCCGAGATTGAAGAAAAATACGAAGTATCTTTCGTAAAGTTTTATAGTTACGTAGCGAAACGTAACCGTGACTTTAACGAATTTATCGCCGCTAAGGGATACGACGCAGTTACGCCCGTAGCGAGCCGCAGAAGAAACAAACTCGATTCTCGTCAGATTATCGACGGAACGAAACTCGGTATTTACAGCACGGTTGCCGCCGTAGGTTTTGCCGTAGGCGAAGGAGATATTCTTCCGATCATCAGCGAACTCAAACAGACCGGCAAAGACGTCGTAGAAATCGCGGTTGAAGAAGGTGCGTATTCCGACGCGTTCAGTTCTTTCATCGCAGTAGATCCTTCCTATCTCAGAGAAGGTTATGCCGCTCCCACCAAGAAGAGAGAAAAGAAAGCGCCTAAGGTCGTTGCTCCCAAAGAGAACGCATACGCTCAGGAAGTCAACAAGATTTTCGACGCGAAGAACTTCCTCGAAAAATACAGAAACAAGAAATAAGAAGTTCTTAACAAAAAACTAACATAGAAATAAGACAGGTATTCTTGCGGAAATTCCGTGAGAATACCTTTTTGCGTCTATAAACGGGTGTGAACGGCATTTTTGCCGTTCGATTTTTTATGAAAAAAACCGACAAATTTCAACAAAAAAAGCAGAGATGAACAAGTTATAATCTAAGATATGGCACGAGTTATTGTAATTACGAGCGGTAAAGGCGGGGTGGGAAAAACCACCGTCAGCGCAAATCTGTGTATGGCATTATCCGCGCGCGGAAAGAAAGTAGTCGCGGTGGAAGGAGATATCGGATTAAACAATCTCGACGTGGTGCTCGGCGTGGAAGACCGAGTGGTTTACGACGCAGGAGAAGTCGCGCTCGGCAAAGCGACCGTTATGCAGGCGCTTGTCCCGATAAACGACAATTTATGTTTGTTCCCGGCGACGACGGGCGCGGTAAATGCGGTTACTACCGATATTTTTCTCGATATGGTAAAAGAACTGTCGGGCGGTTTCGACTACGTTATTATAGACAGTCCGGCAGGTATAGAGGAGAACTTTCACCGTGCGGCGACGGGTGCGGACGAGGCGTTAATCGTGACGACGCCGCACATTCCGGCGGTAAGGGACGGGGTAAAAACCGTGAAAATGCTTCATTCATACGGAGTGGAAAAAATCGGACTCGTCTTAAACAGGGTTCGCGGAGAACTCGTAGCGGACAAACAAATGCTATCGCCGAAAGAAGTTTCGAGCGTGATGCAACTGCCTTTATGCGGAATTTTACCCGAAGACGATTTCGTTAATCTCACCGGGGTAGCGGACGTAAGGAATAAAAGAACGGGCATAGGATACTCGTTTTCTTTGCTTGCTTCATACGTCGACGGCGGAGATAAAAAACTTTACGACTGCGTGTCCGAGTACACGACGTTAACGGGAAGAATAAAAAGGTGGCTTAATATATGAAAGGCGTAACCGACGATCTCATAAGACTGAAAAGGGTAATACTCACCGATTCGTTAAAGATACCGAACGGGGTAGTTGAGGCGCTTAAAAACGATATAAACGGAATACTGAACTCGTATTTCGAGTTGCTTGAAGACGGGGTGAAAACCGATATAAGCGTAGACGAAAGCGGAATATACAGAATAAGTATGACGGCAAAAGCGAGTTCGGCAAGGAAGATGAAAACGATTTAATCAGCGAATGACGCCGCCGCCCAGGCAAACTCTGTCGTCGTAAAGCACGCAGTACTGACCGGGGGTTACGGCGCGTTGTTTTTCGTCGAAAGTTACCGTTACTCCGCCGTCGGGGTTAGTGACGAAGTGCGCTTTTTGCAGCGGTTGACGATGACGGATACGGACAAGCACGTCCCCTTCGGGAACGAAATCGGTGATGAAGTTAAATTTTTCCGTTTCGAGTTTGTCGGTGTAGAGATCGGGCGTTTCGCCTTGATTGACGTAAAGGACGTTGTTTATCACGTCTTTTTTTATTATATACCAAGGCTCGTTGTTGTTTTGCCCCGCTACGCCGCCGAGCCCGAAGCCTTTATGCTGACCGACGGTATAATAGTACACGCCCCTGTGCGTGCCTATCGTCTTACCGTCGAGAGTTTTTATCGCGCCTTCTTTCATCGGAAGATACGAGGACAGAAACTTGCGGAAGTTGCGTTCGCCGATAAAGCATACGCCCGTCGAGTCTTTCTTTTTGGCGGTAACGAGATCGTACTTAAGAGCGATGTCGCGGACAAGACTTTTGTCGGTTATTTCGCTCAAAGGGAAAATTACGTTGTCGATTTGTTTTTCGGAAACTTGGTTAAGGAAATACGTTTGGTCCTTGTTTTCGTCGGCGGAACGGGTAAGGTACGTTTTGCCGTTTTCGTGTTTGACGCCGCAGTAATGCCCGGTTGCAATATAATCCGCACCGATTTTCATTGCGTAGTCGCGAAAAACGCCGAATTTTATTTCGCGATTGCAAAGCACGTCCGGGTTGGGCGTTCTGCCTGCCGAATACTCGGAAAGAAAATGCGAAAAAACGTTGTCGTAATATTCTTTGGAAAAATCTATGGAGTAGTAAGGAATGCCGATTGCCGAACAAACTCTGCGTACGTCGGTATAGTCCTGCTCCGCCGTGCAGCAACCGTTGTCGTCGGTTTCTTGCCAGTTGTGCATAAACAAACCGATTACTTCGTAGCCTTGTTCTTTGAGAAGCAACGCCGCCACGCTGCTGTCCACGCCGCCGCTCATTCCGATTACGACTTTTTTCGCCATAGTTTTTTCTCCGTTTCGTTTTTCGTTTATTTTACCACATTTTTAAGCTGTATGCAATTTTTTTGCCTAGGTGCGCCGTTTCGACAAACGAAACCTTCCGACAATCACGCCCCGGACGTCAAGAACGTTGGTCGCGAAACAAGCGAGAGCGTAACAAATCGCCCCGACCGCTCCTGCCGGGATAAAAGCGAACGCACCGAGTAGCGGCGCAAAAAGAGAACACAGCCACTCGCAGATAAGAGCGGACGGAACGGTGAAAATTAGGGTGATGAGAGCGTATTTAAGAAATCCGGCGTCGAGTTTCGTAAATTTACGTAAAGATACGACGTTTAGCACGCCGATTATTCCCGTGCAAACGAAAGACGCTGCTGCAACGCTGTAAATTCCGATAAGTGCAGGCAGGAAATAAATTATCGAAAGCATAACGACGTTACCGATAAGATAGTTAAGAAAAGCGTAATATTCCTTGCCGACGGAGTTAAGCGCGCTTTGCGTTATTTGCGTAAGACAAACGGGTATCATCGTGTAGGTAGCGACCTGTAAGTATTCTCCGCTGATCGAATCGGCATAGAGAAAACTCGTTATTTCCCGACCGAGAGAGGAAAAAACCACGATAAAAAGTCCGCTTATCAGAAAAGAAAAGTTTATTCCGAGAGAAAGTTGTTTGTTGAGATTGACGTAGTCTTTTTTAACCATACTTGCGCTGAGTTCGGGGATAAGAACTATGCAAAGACTGCCGATAATCGCGTTTGGGGCGTTCAGAAGAGGAACCGCCATACCCGCTATTCTTCCGTAGGAAGCGGTGGCTTCCGCACTCGTCATTCCCGCCGCAACCAGGCGCAAGGGAAGAAGAAAAGCGATAAGCGTGCCGATAAGCCCGGAACAAACGCGCATTGCTGTAACGGGTACGGACGGAATAAGAATGTCCTTTATATCGGACGGCTTGGATAGTTTTCCGCCTTTTGCGAAGAAAACGATAAAAAGTATAACCGCAACGAGTACGTCGCTTACCGTAAACGCCCAGGCAATGGCATAAACGCCGGACAAAGAGGCGATTAAACCGCTTAAAAAGAAAACGCCGAAAAGTATACGTAAGGCTTCTTCCACCGTTTCGGTTGCGGAAAAAGCGGTGAAAAACTTTTCGCCCCACAACCACCCTCGGATCACGCAATAAATCGACGACGACACGAGCGCAGGGATCATTATAAGGAAGATCGGAAGAGCGGCCGCGTCGGAAAACAGGAAAGTAAGGCGGGAGTGGAGCAGCGTAAGCAGTCCGAACAGCGTCAGACTCGAAACCGTGCAGATTATAAGAGCGGAAGTAAACAAAGAAAAAGTTTTGTTTTCTCCGAGCGCGTTGTTTTCGGCGGTTTTTCTGCTGAGAAGAAGGGGTACGCCGGAACAGGAAAGGGAAGAAAAAAGGAAGAAAACCGACAGGGCGATCTGGTATACGCCGAGCGCTTCCGCTCCCAGAACCCTCGATAAATATATTTTGAAAAGAAAACCGATAAGGCGCGTAAACACGCCGAAAACGGTGACCGTAGCGACTGCGCCGACTACTTTTTTTGCTTTTTTCATAAAAAAATTTTATGACGGAAAAAAGTTTGTTATGCCCGTACGCTTGACAGTAAAGAACAAAAATTGTATATTAAAAATGCAGAGTAAGCAAGGCGCGTTAAGTGTTGCGAAATGGGATGTTGTTCGCAAACGAAAATCGCGGAGCGATTGCGGTGTCTTGTTGCGTCCGTTGCGAAAAAACTATTTTTTTATCGTAAATGGCCGCCCCTGTACGGGAGGTTATTTTTTATGAAAGCAAAACGCGAAATCAAAGGTTTAAGCGTAAAAACCGTCGCTTATTGCGCGCTTTTCGTTGCGCTGAGCGTAGTCGCGAACACCGTTACTTTATATATCGGCGTAGGCGGCGGCAACGCGCTCAGTTTCGTCTATACCGTGTGCTTTTTGTCGGGAGCGGTTCTCGGTCCGCTCGGCGGATTTATTACGGGAGCGTGCGGCGACGTTCTGGGCTGGCTTATAAACCCGTCCGGCGGCGCGTTCAACCCTGCCATATCGGTAATAAGCGGACTGATAGGACTTATAAGCGGACTAACCTTTTTCCTTTTCAAAAAACTCGGTAAAGGGGACAAAACGGTATTGCCGTCGGCGATAAGTTTCGTTCTTATTTTTCTTGTATGCACCAACCTTAATACCGTCGCGCTGTACTTCTATTATATGTCCGCAAAATACTCGTTTTGGGCGTATTACGCTATAAGAACGCCCAAACAACTGATTTTTTGGGCAATAAATTTCGCATTGTCGCTCGCACTTGTAAAACCCGTGCGAAAACTCGTAAAAATATAGTTATTTGTAGCCGTAGATACAAATAAGCCGACAAAATTCGGCTTATTTTGTTTTTTGAGCGTTTAAGAAAGAATTAAAGAAAGTGTGAGAAAGGGTATTGCATATTGAATTATATTTTGTTATAATATAAATAATTCGTAAAATAAGGGCGAAGTATACGCTTTTTACGGACGACAATACGACTTTTGAGGGAGAGCCTTTTTATGATATATGACTTTGCAAACGCAATCGTAACGAACGTCGGGAGAGTTCGCGCGCGGCACGCGTATTTTTTGCCGTTTTCGGACATAGGCGTTTGTCTTGACGGCGGAAAGAATACTTTCGTCAGCGACAGAACGTTTTCTCTTAACGGAGAATGGGTGGCGGCTTTTCTTCCCCTACACGCCGCTTCCGTCGACACGCTTAACGTCGAATTTGCGCCTGTTACCGTTCCTTTCGACGGTCGCGGCTACGTAAATAAAGACGGGGAAAGCGAAGAAGAATGCTTGTTGCTCGAAAAAGACTTCGAAGTGTTCGGAGCGGAAAGAAGACATTTCGTTTCTATTGACGGCGTAGTCGGAGATTTTCAGGTTTTCGTCAACGGTAAATTCGTCGGTTCTTCAGACCTTGGTTCGGGAGAATTCGATATAAGCGGACTTCTTACCGAAGGGATGAACGCTCTTTTGCTCAGAGTTTGCCGTTCTTCGATTGATTTTGACGAAAGAATACCGGGCGTTTACGGCAATGTGCTGCTCGAAGTCAAGTCCGACGCGTTTTTGACGGATTACGACTTCGTTTGCGAAAGGAACGACGCCACGCTCGTCGGTACGCTTACCGTAACGGCGGAAGGGAAAGAAGGTCTTGCTTTGTCGGTCGTTTTTGCAGACGGCGAAGAAATTATTTCGGAAGAAACCGCCGTTTTCGAAAACGGTAAAGCGACGGTATCTTTTAGCGGAGCGTTCAAAACCTATTCCGCGGAAAAACCCGATCTTTACGACGCTTACGTCAGACTTATGGACGGAGAAGAAGAAAAAGAATGTTCGTTTTTATCTTTGGGTTTCGCCCCCGTTTCCGTTGCGGAAAACGTAATTAAAATCGACTCGGTAAACGTTAAAATCAAGGGTGCGGTTTATTGCCCGAACGGAATTAAAGACTACGACGACGAAACCGAAATAGCGAAGAGTTTTAACCTTAACGCGCTTTACGTAAAAGGGGAAGTCACGCCGTTTTTTTACGAAACGTGCGCTAAAAACGGACTGTACGTCATTAACGAACTTCCGTTTAGTTTCGAGCATAAAGAAAAAACGAAACGCGCCCACAAAGAAGAAACGGCATCGGAAGAAGTTTTCTTTGCCGAAAAAGCGGCGTGTTTGGTTAAAAAGACGAAGAATTATCCGTGCGTAATCGGTTATGCGTTCGGCGCGCTTTGCGAAACGGAAAGCGGAAAAGAAATTTGCAAAAAACTGTCGGCAGAAAGCGGGAAGGCGGTTGTCGGCGTTAATCTGACGATTTTAAGCGGAGTTTCGTGCGACGGCGGAGCGGCTATCGCGTTTGCGCCCGGAGATAAAATTCAACCGAAAGAACTCGAAGCGATAGTGTCCGACCCCGAAATCGCGGGCGTTATTATCGACGGGTTCGGCGGAGAAGGAACGGACGGAAACGGACTTTTCGACGAACACAACGTAGCCAAAGAATCCGCGCAGATAACCAAATACGCGTTCAGACCGTTTACCGCAAGCCTTGCGGACAACCGCACTTTGCTGCTGACGAACCGCAACTCGTTTGCGTCGGCAGACGGCGTGGCGGTCGTTCTTTACAAAGTCAAGGGCGTCAACGAAGAAAAAATTCAGACGATATATCCGGTTATTATGCCGAAACAAACGCGCGAATACGGAATTTACGTCGGAGAATACGACGAGCACACCAAACTTCGTATTTTCTACGAAAAAGACGGCGCGATTATAGCGAGCGAAACGCTCAGAATGAGAAAGGAAGAAGAACTTCCTAAGAGAACGGAAAAGTTCGAGGCGAAAAAATGCATTTATACCGTAAAAAATCGCGTTTTCTCGCCGGATAAATACGAAGAAAACGTGCTTGGGGCGAGAAGTTTCTTTATACCGTGTTCTTCGGAAAACGTCTGCAACGCCGGAAAGAGCGCGGAGCAGGCGGCGATCAGCGACAGAGTTTACACGCTGAGCGGCGAATGGGATTTTGCGTATTATGCGGAAAAAGCGCCCGTAACTTTCGGCGGCGAAGCGATGCAATGGAACACGATAAGTTTGCCCTGTTCGTGGGAAAATTCCGGGTACGAAAAGTTCCGTTACGCGCACGGTTATCCGTTTAAGCACAACCTTAAAAAGTTTGAAATAAGCGACGACGAAGAACGCAAAAACAGCGTGGGAATTTACCGCAGAGTAGTCAACGTTGCGGACAACGAGTTCGAATACACCCTGTCGTTTGAAAAAGTAAACGGCAGTATGGAACTGCAGATTAACGGCGAATACGTCGGTTACAGTATGCTCGGAACGGCGGAATTCGACGTCACGAAATACCTGAAACTCGGCGAAAACGAGATAGTCGTTATCGTCAAAAAATGGACGCCGGCGTCCTTCCTTTACGGCGAAGACGGGTTCGTTTGCACCGGAATTATCGGTTCGGTCAGACTTATAAAACACCGTAAGAGCGGTTTGTTCGACTACGATTTCTCGCTTAAACGCCTCGGAGCGGATTACCTTGCCGACGTAAAACTCAAATTCTTCGACAACGAAAACGGAACGGTTAAGGTAGAACTGAAAAAAGACGGAAAAACGCTTTTCGAAAATGTTTGTCCGATAAAAGAAAACGAAGCGGAATTCGTAATGCAAAACGCGTTTACGTCGTATAACACGGAAACGAGCGAAACTTACGATCTTTTTATAAAGGTAGTGGAAAAGAACTTCGTCACCGAATGTACCAAAGTCAAAGTCGGGTTTAACTCGATAAGCGTAATGGGCGACGTGGTTTATTACAACGAAGAACCGCTGAAAATCCGCGGAATAGGGTATAACTGCGTTTATAACGAACTCGGCGGACTGATAAACGCAGACGACGTAAGAAGAGATCTCGCGCTTATCAAAGCGTACGGATTTAACGCCGTCCGTCCGATTTATTACACTTCGCCCGAATTTACCGCGATTGCGTGCGAAATCGGACTTTTCGTTATCGGCGGATCGAAAGTAAACACCAAAGCGGCGGCGGAAAAGAACGTTAAATCGAGAAATGCGGTAGTTTCGCGCGAAGAGTTCGCCGAACTTATCCGTAAAATCGAACTTAACGCTTGCATAAGGGATAAAAACGCTTGCAACGTGCCTTTCTACGTCATCGCCGAAGACGGAAAAGTCAACGCGGTCAACGCTTGCGTAAAGGCGATTAAAGAACTCACTTCGCGCCCCGTGTTCTGTTACGGCGAAGGCGCGGGCGACGGACTTAACGTGGACTTCCCTGCGGTAAACGACGTCGTGGATATGATAAACGTCGCTGCGGACAAGTTCCCCTTGTTCTTCACCGATTTTGCGCTTGCTACCGGCATAGGTTGCGCCACGATGAACGAGTACGAAGAGATAATTGCCGCAACTCCCTGCTGTCTGGGCGGCTGCGTAGCGTATTTTGCGGACGATATAATTAAAGGCGAAGGAAGAAAAGCGTGCGGAATTTTCACCGCCGACAGACAACCTTACCCGGGAGCGGAAAGCATAAGGTATCTTTACAGACCTCTTCGCAGCGAACTGACCAACAACGCTCAGGCGATAGAAATCACGAATACGAGAAGTTTCGTATCGACGTCCGACGTGTTTATTATGCTCAAAGTAATTTCCGACGGTAAACTCGTTTCTTCCACAAGACTGGACATCGGTATTCCGCCGCGTTCGAGAAAGAAATACGATGTTTTCGTCGGACATATCGAAGGAGATATGTTTCTTAACGTGGAATACCACGACAAAGCGACGGAAAAACTTATGTACGTCGAACAACATATTCTCAACGCCGAAATGAAAGGTATCGACGTAAAAGCCGGGGTAAAACTCCTTGACGTGACGGAAGTGTTCGATTACGTGGATATAGCGTTCGATTGCGGCTTAGTCAGGTTTAATAAACGGCTCGGAAGTATCGTAAGGTACGTCGTTGGCGGCAAAGATTTTATTAAGTCGGAAAGCGTACAAAAAGGCGGAAACGGGTTCGTTACCAACATAAGAAGACCGTTTATGCGCAATATTACAGGCAAACACCGTGCGACCGTTACGTCGAAAGTAAGAAAGTTCGAGTGCGATTATAAGAAAGGCGGAACGCTCGGCAGCGTACACGTCGATATAGAAAACGTCCTTTCTCTCGACGGAAAAGAAAGTTATATCGTGTCGGATAAATACGTCGTCCACGCAAACGGAACGATAGAAGTTTTCAGCGTGCTTACGCCGCTTAAACGCAACCTGCCGGTGCTCGATTGTTTCGGAAAACAAATCAGATTGAACAACGCGTTCGGCAACGTGGTTTATTACGGAAACGGCGAAGGCGACAATTATATCGATATGTGCGAACATACGAGAGTAGGATTGTTCGATATGAACGTGGATAAAACTTTTGAAAAACTGCCGGTACTGCAAGAATGCGGAAACAGAACCAACGTAAGATACGCCGTAATAAGGGATAACGACGGCGACGGAATAGTCGTGTCGGCAAGAAAAGTACCGTTCCAACTCAGAGTAAGCCCGTACAGCGACAAAGAAATAGCAAAAGCGTATACAAGCGGAGAAAAACCTGCGCAAAGCGGAGTTTACGTGGACGTTAACGCGTTCGTAGGCGGAATCGGATCTAGTGAAAACGGCTATCCGTTGCCGCAGTACGTTATCTGTTCGGGAGAACACGTCCTTAACTTCGATATTATACCGGTATCGCAGTGCAAATAAGATAAACGACCAAACGACAAAAAGCGAGAAGTGAATTCTCGCTTTTTTTATTTTGATAAAACCAAAGTGCGTACGCCCACCCACCCGCCCAAAAGCAATGCAAAGCATTGCAGGTAATAGCGCAGAGCAAAGAGTTATGGCGAAATCGGATAGGCAAATTTCAATCACCGTATAAAGCCTTCCCTTTGGGGAGAAGCCATTCTTCATATTAAAAGCAGTCACCCTTGTCGTGCGATGTACCTATACAAGTAACACACTCATTGCGTAATGGGATGCAACGTCCCACGTTGCAATTGAACTATAATAAAAAAAATTAACATAAGACAAGATGTCTATAAAGGAGGACGTGTTGACAAAATGAGAACACACAACTGTAATCAACTAAGAGAAGAAGACGTAGGAAAGAGCGTCGTTTTGGACGGTTGGCTGCATAGCGTAAGAGATTTAGGATCGGTTATTTTCTTCGTTATGCGTGATTTTTACGGATTTACGCAAGTTACCGTATCCGACGAAGAGATGAAAGAACAAGTCAGAGCGATACCGAGAGAATCCACGATAGAAGTTAAGGGTAAAGTTATCCTTAGAAGCAGTCCCAACAAAACTCTTCCTACCGGTATGATCGAAGTTCTTCCCGACAGTATAGAAGTGCTTGGAAAATGCACCGAAGCGTTGCCTTTCGAAGTGTCGAATTCCCTTGCGTCGAGAGAAGATACCAGACTTAAGTATCGTTTTCTCGATTTGAGAAATCCGCTTGTAAAGGATAAAATCGTACTCAGAAGTAAGATAATCAGTTATATCCGTAAGGTTATGACGGAAAGGGGATTTCTTGAAATCGCAACCCCTATACTTACGAGTTCTTCCCCCGAAGGGGCAAGAGATTTTATCGTGCCGAGCAGATTGTATCCGGGCAAGTTCTACGCTTTGCCGCAAGCGCCGCAGCAATACAAACAGTTGCTGATGACTTCGGGTTTTGACAGATACTTCCAAATTGCGCCGTGTTTCCGTGACGAAGACGCGCGTGCGGACAGAAGCCCGGGCGAGTTTTATCAACTTGATATAGAAATGTGTTTTGCTTCGCAAGAAGACGTTTTTGCCGAACTCGAATACATCCTTCCTACCGTTTTCAGACAGTTTACCGATTACAAGGTAGACGGTGCGCCGTTCAGAAGAATCGCTTACAAAGACGCAATCAGAGATTACGGCTCGGACAAACCCGACCTTCGCAATCCGCTTATCATTAAGGAAGTTACCGAAGAAGTCAAAGGCACGAGTCCGCTTTTCGAAGGCAAAATCGTAAAAGCAATCAAAGTAGACGGTTTCGACAAAACGAGAAAATACCTTGACGGACTCGGCGAGTTCGTCAAAGAAAAAGAACTCGGTTGCGCGTTTTACTGGGCAAAATACGAAAACGGCGCGTTTACGGGCGGCGTAAGCAAGTTCCTTACCGAAAAAACGGAAGAACTTAAAAACGCACTCGGACTTGACAAAAACGCTCTGGTTGCGTTCGTAGTAGGGGACAAAGGCGCGGCAAAATGCGCCGGACTTGTCAGAACCGAACTCGGTCAGGCGATGGATTTAATCGAGAAAAACGTCTACAAATTCTGCTGGATAGTGGACTTCCCGATGTACGAAACCGACGAAGAAACCGGTCTTCTTACGTTCTGCCACAACCCCTTCTCTATGCCGCAAGGCGGACTCGACGCACTCAACAATCAAAATCCGCTCGATATTCTCGCTTATCAGTACGATATCGTCTGCAACGGCTACGAACTCAGTTCGGGCGCGGTGCGCAACCACAGCCCCGAAATTATGGTTAAAGCGTTTGAACTCGCAGGTTACGACGAAAAAGTAATCGAAAGCAAATTCTCCGCTTTGTACAACGCCTTTAAGTTCGGCGCGCCGCCGCACGCAGGTATCGCCCCCGGCGTAGACAGAATGGTAATGTTATTAACCAACGAACCCAACATTCGCGAAATCATCGCGTTCCCGATGAACAAGAACGCTCAGGACCTGCTTATGAACGCTCCGAGCGACGTCACCGAAAAACAGTTGCGCGAAGCCAACATTCGCATAAGAGAGTAGTTTTCTTTACAGACAAAATAAAAACCGCATTTCGATACCGTGAATGCGGTTTTTCAGTAGAGAAAAATAAAAAAGCCGTCGCTAAATAAGCAACGGCTCGTTTTGTCGATAAAAGATATTACCTCGTAAAGAACAAGAAAGCGAACACAGCCGCCGCTACGAGAGCAACGCCGAAAAGTACTCCGAGTACGGTAGCGCATCTCTTCTTCTTTTTAAGTTGTTCTACGGGAACGTAGTTGGTTAAATCGGGATCGCGATAAACGATTTTTTCCTGAACTACGGGATAAGTGTCTATTCTGCCGAACATCGAGTTAAGTCTGTCGCGTTCGTTGATATAAGCGTCGTTATAATACGCCTGAAGTTTTTCGTCGGGCAAAAATCTGTCGTCCGTCTTTTTTTCCTGTACGGGTGCGGTTTCTTCAACTGCGACGGGAATTTCTTTTTCTCTTCTTCTTGCCATAATTCTGCTCCTTTTTCCGCGTATGCAATAATTTATACACTAATTATACTTAAAATATAAACTTATGTCAATATCTTTGACTTATTTTGCTTTATCAATCCTTAATTTTTTCCGCATTGATTTCTTAAAAGAAAAAATCAGGTTTTATCGAATTTTCATTAGTGCATATATTCACGCTTTCATTATTTTTTCGTACTCTTCGATTACCGAAACGATCGAGTCGCCCGGTACGGCGTAGGTAGTTTCGTTCATCTTATCAAATGAACATATTATACCGTTTACATATCCCGAAAAGTCGTATACGGGATACCCGCTAAGCCCTTTTTCTGCGGCGCAATCGAGTTTTAATCTTTCCGCCGCGCCGAGAGAAACCGATCCGAAACTTTTTACTTTTTCGTAAGAAACTTTACTGCCGGTCGGAGCGAAAAGGGTTTCGTTTTTTACTATTGAAGCGAATTTTACTTCGGGAAAAACGCTCGTAAGTTCGATAACCGCCACGTCGGATGAAAAATCGGCATATATGCATTTGAAGAGAAGTCGTTTTTTTTCGTACTCGATAAAAAGTTTTTCGGGAATATGAACGAATGAGCCTTTGCACATAAGTTCTTTTTCACATATATCGAGTTGTTCGTTTGCGAATAAGTGGGCGCAGGTGATTACGTATT